>NZ_JBJDOQ010000002.1:0-360664 GCF_044901215.1 Stenotrophomonas sp. NPDC078853
CGATCCCATCCCGAACTCGGAAGTGAAACGCAGCTGCGCCGATGGTAGTGTGGCTCAAGCCATGCGAGAGTAGGTCATCGCCAGGGTTTATACCCAAAAACCCCGCTGCTCACGCAGCGGGGTTTTTCTTTTGTCTGAAAAAAGGTTGACGGATCAGTCGCTCAGGCACAGAACCGCATGATGAGCTCGGCAACCTCGGCTGGCCGTTCCATATGCACGTGGTGCGTGCCTGGCAGCACGGCCAACCGGCCATCGCGCAGGTGCTTGAGCCGCTCGCTGCGCTGCGGTTCGGGGTAATAGGCCTGGGCGGGGCTGGCATAGATCACCTGCACGGGACAGGCGATGGCCTGCAGCAGGTTGTCGATCTGGCCCTCGGTGAGCCGGACCGCGGTTGGCAGCATCAGCCGCTGATCGGTGCGCCAGCTGTAACCCCCCGGCACGTCGCATACCCCGCGCTCCACCAGCAGGCGCGCGTTGGCTTCGCTCAGCTGATTGGCCATCATCCTGGCGCGGATTGGTGCAGCCAGCGTAGGGAACACCCTCAGCGGTCGGCCGTTGGTCGTGCGGCTGGCGGTCACGTGGTCGCGCAGGCGCTGCGCGGTCTCCGATTCCGGGCCTCGCAACCCGCCGAGCGCCTCGATCGCCACCAGCCGCTCCACGCGATCAGAAACGGCGGCCGTCAGGCTGGCGATGCCGGCCCCCATGGAGTGGCCCAGCAGAGTGAAGCGTTCCCATCCCAGCGCGTCGGCCACATCCAGGACATGGCAGATGGCTGCCGGCGTGGTGTAGCTGGCACCTGCCGGCAGGTGGCTGCTGAAGCCATGTCCGGGCAGGTCCAGCATCACGATGTCCAGCTCCGGCAGATGCGCAAGCAGCGGCATGAAGCTGGCGGCGTTATCCAGCCAGCCATGCAGCGCCAGTATCCGACGCCCCGTCCCTGGCCGCCGCAGTCCACTGACGGTCTGGCCGCCCAGTTGCAGCGAAAACGCCTGCAACGTCACTTCAGCGCGTCCTCCGCCAACTGCGCCAAGGCGCCTGCGTGCGCAGGATCATCATTCAGACAAGGGATGTAGCGCATCTGCGCGCCGCGCTCGGCCAAGGTGTGGGTGAAGCCCAACGCGACCTCTTCCAGGGTTTCCAGGCAGTCGGTTGCAAACCCGGGGCAGACCACGTCGATCTGCTTGACGCCGCCCTCGGCCAGCGCCCACAGGCTGGGTTCGGCATAGGGCTGCAGCCACTTCTCGCGGCCGAACCGCGACTGATACCCCATCTGCCATTGGTCAGCGGACAGGCCCAGCGCCGCAGCGATGGCCGCCGCACTCGCTTCGCACTGCCGCGGGTAGGGGTCACCGGCATCGGCAACCCGCTGCGGTATCCCATGGAAGGAGAACATCAGTTTCTCCCCCCGGCCATGCTGTTCCCACCACCGACGGATCGACCCGGCAACCGCGTCGACCCACGCAGGGTGCACCGGGTAGTCGCGGATCAGCTCCACCTGCACATCGGGATTCCTGCGCCGCCAGCGCTCCACCAGGTCCTCGACCGACGCCGTGGTGGTGGTTGAATACTGCGGATACAGCGGCAGCACCGCGATGCGGCGGATGCCGGCGGCCTTGGCGTCATCGAGCTCCCTGCCCAGCGCGGGTACCCCATAGCGCATCGCATGGCGGACCCGACGGCTGGGCATCAAACGCTGCATGGCCTCGGCCAGGTTGCGTGTGTGCACCATCAGCGGTGAGCCGCCCGGCAGCCACACCTGCGCGTACTTTTCCGCGGAGCGCCCGCTGCGCAGCGGCAGGATGACGCCGTACAGCAACGGCTTCCAGAACAACGCCGGAATCGCCACCACACGCGGATCGGAAAGAAATTCAGCCAGATAGCGCCGCACTGCCGGGGCAGTTGGCGCTTCGGGCGTGCCTAGGTTCACCGCCAGCACGGCGGAATCGGGTGCGTTGAGCATGCACCATTGTCGCTGATCGCGTCCGAAGGAGGGATGAGATCGATCAATGAGATGGATCGAAAGAGTGAATGAATAGCCGGAAAACTCATTGCTGATTCATCTAAACGGCCCTACTTTCAGCTGCTTGCTATATCTTCTTGGTGAACTGATACGGAGTCCGTCATGCGTCGCCTTCGCCTTACCCTGTTGATCACTGCTGGCTTGATGTTGTCCAGCCAGGCCGCGCTGGCCGGCCCCCAGGAAGACCAGCGTGCGCGCAACGCGGTACGCGTGCTGGCCGAAATCCAGGAAATTCCCGAGCAGGGGATCCCGGACAAGCTGCTCGATGAAGGCCATGCCGTCGTCGTCATTCCCGACACCATCAAGGCCGGGCTGGTCATCGGCGGCCGCCGCGGGCATGGCCTGATGTCGGTGAAGATGCCCGATGGCAGCTGGTCCAATCCGGTATTCATGAAGCTCACCGGTGGCAGCATCGGCTTCCAGGCCGGTGTGCAGTCCTCCGACGTGGTGCTGGTGTTCCGCAACGAACGCAGCCTGGACAACCTGGTCAATGGCAAGTTCACCCTTGGCGCGGATGCCGGCGTGGCGGCAGGTCCGGTCGGACGCAATGCGGCCGCCGCGACCGATGGCCAGCTGAAGGCGGAAATCTGGTCGTGGTCGCGTGCACGCGGCCTGTTTGCCGGTGTCGCCCTGGACGGTGCCGTGCTGCAGATCGATGATGCCGCCAATCTGGATGCGTACGGCAGCGGCACCACGCCGCGGATGATCTTCGAAGGGCGTGCCGCAGGTGCCCCGTCGATGGACGTGGTGGCCTTCCGTGACCGCCTTGAAGAGGCCACCTACGCCGCCCGCAACAACCGTGGCTCCAGTGGCCAGGCGCCCGCACCGCGTGCGGCGGCTGTCGCTCCGGCCCCGCAGGTGGCTCCGCCGCCGGCCGCCGAAGCGACCACCGTGCCACTGCAGAACGTACCTGCCGCGCCGCCGTCGCAACAGGGCTTCCAGCCAGTAACCGAAGGTGAGATCCGTACCGAGTCACTGGACGGCAACTGACTTCCAGCATGCGCGCCGGCCCCCTGCCGGTGCGCTATGCTCGGGATCCTGATCCCTGAAAATATTTGCGAGCGTCTTTATGGGCAGTTTCAGCATCTGGCATTGGTTGATCGTGCTGGCCGTGGTTCTGCTGGTGTTCGGCACCAAGCGGCTCACCAGCGGCGCCAAGGACCTCGGCTCGGCCGTGAAGGAATTCAAGAAAGGCATGCGTGACGAAGACAAGCCGGGTGCACAGCTCGGTGATGAATCGCGCAACGATGCCTCGCGCAGCAGCACGGTGCAGGACGAGCGCGACCGCGACCCGCGTTGATCCGGAGGGGTAGCGGTGTTTGATATCGGCTTCAGTGAGCTGCTGGTCGTTGCGATCGTGGCACTGGTGGTACTTGGCCCGGAACGACTGCCGAAGGCGGCGCGCTTTGCCGGCCTGTGGGTGCGCCGTGCGCGCAACCAGTGGGATTCGGTGAAGCAGGAGCTGGAGCGTGAGCTGCAGGCCGAGGACATCAAGCGGCAGATGCAGGACGTGCGTCAGTCGATGCAGGACACCGAGAGCGAACTGCGTGCCAGCGGCGAAGCCGCGCGCCGGCAGATGCAGGATGTGGATGACCAGGGCCGGGTGATCGCCGATGAAGTGCGCGGCACGCCACGCGCCACCGCGTCGATGGGCGAGGTGCGCCCCACGCCTGAAACCATCGCGCTGGATCAGCCATCGTCCGCACCGGCCGTGCTGCCCGATTCCCGTCCGGCACCTGCGACGGCGGAGCCGCCGGCCGATGCGCCTGCGCCTGCCAATGCGAAGGAGAACATCCCATGAGCGAGCACGAGTTCGGTGAAAGTTCGCTGGTGGAGCATCTGGTCGAACTCCGCGCACGGCTGGTACGCGCGCTGCTGGGCCTGGGTGTCGTACTGCTGGGCCTGCTCCCCTTTTCGCGCACCCTCTACACCGTCGTCGCCGAGCCGCTGATCTCGCAGCTGCCCAATGGGCAGTCGATGATCGCGATCAACCCGGCCGGTGCCTTCTTCGCGCCCCTGAAGCTGACCTTCTTCCTCGCCCTGTTCGTGGCCATGCCGTGGTTGCTGTACCAGCTGTGGGCCTTCGTCGCGCCTGGCCTGTACGCACGCGAAAAACGACTGGCGGTGCCGATCCTCGGCTCGTCGGTACTGCTGTTCTACACCGGCTGCGCGTTCGCGTATTTCCTGGTGCTGCCGGCGGTTTTCCACTTCCTGACCACCTTCCGGCCGGACGTGATTGCGATCACGCCGGATGCGAATGCCTACCTGGATTTCGTGCTGGCGATCTTCTTCGCCTTCGGCGGCAGCTTCGAGCTGCCGGTGGCGATGGTCATCTTGACGCTGCTCGGTTGGGTCACGCCGCAGCAGTTCAAGGAAGGACGCGGCTATGCGGTGGTCGGCATCTTCGTGCTGGCGGCGGTGCTGACGCCGCCGGACGTGGTGTCACAGCTGATGCTGGCCATCCCGATGTGCCTGCTCTACGAACTGGGCATCCACGCCTCGAAGTGGCTGGTGCCCTCCAGCGCCCGCCAGACCGAGCCCTGACCCGGAAGCGCCGAGCCACGCTCGACGAGCGCAGCGGCACCCAAAGCTTCAGGCGTGGAACACGTTCGACGGTCCGCTGTCCGGCAGTGCCGGCGGTTCACCTGCCTCGCCGAACATCTGCTTCCAGGCGCTGTACACCGCGCCGGCGAACACCGGCATGATCACGCCCATCAGCAACAGCTGCGCGGCGAACAGGGCCAGCATCGCCCCGCCCACCAGCTGGGCGACCATCGCCACGATCATCACCAGGAAGTAGACGGCGAACACCGCCACGAAGGCGAGCAGGAAGAACACCGCCATCGGCAGCAGGTTGTGCACGCAGGCGCGCAGGCTCAGGCGCAGCGCCTGCAGCCCGTTGCGCTGTTCGAACATGACCTGCGGCGACAGCGTGAACAGTGCCAGCGCCACCGCGATGAACACCACCAGCACACACAGCAGCCACAGCAGGATGCGGCCAGCGGGCAGGCTGGCGGCCAGCGCTTCCATCTCCGCCGGGCTCGGCTGCGCACCGGACTGGCTCAGTTCGTTGAGCTTGGTCATCACCTCGCTGAGCTGGCCCAGGCCAGAGCTGCCGATCAGCAGCAGCAACAGGATGCCCAGCACCAGGCCGGCTACCAGCTGCGGCAGCAGCGAGACCAGAAGGTGCGGCGCGCGGCCGTCGTGCAGGCCCTGCAACAGGTGCGCCGGCTGCGCCGGGCGACCGTGGTCGACCTCGCGCACGGCCCATACCAGGCCGCCGAAGATCAGCGGGCCGGCCAGGGCCATCACCAACTGCGCGGGCAGCGCGAGCACGGGCACCATCGTCGCCAATGCCGTCACCAGCAGCGCGGCCAACGCCCAGATCATGCCAAGGATGCCCAGGCCCAGCGGCGCCTTGCGCAGCAGGGTGAACCCGGACACCAGCCATTCCGCACCAGCCGAAGCCGGTAGCTTGCGCATCTCGCTCATACCAATCCGAAGAACAGGGGAGGGGCAGGGCGCGTGCCCTGCATCCGGTGATTATCCCTGTTTTACGGCACCGTGACCTGAAGCGTGGCGGGCCTGGCGCACGAAACGGCGCAGCAGTTGCCGCGCCAGCGGGGCGGCGGTGATGGCACGCTCGATGCTGCGTGCGCAGCCGCCGTGCTGGCGGATGCACTGGGCACGCGCGCGCACGTACCCGCGCATGTGGTGGGTGGCGAATTCCGGATGGAACTGCACCCCCCAGGCGCGGTCACCCCAGCGGAAGGCATGGCAGCCATCCAGCGTGGAACGGGCCAGCACCGAGGCACCTTCCGGTGCGCGCAGCACCGTCTGCATGTGCGTGGCGTGGGCCGGGAAACGCGATGGCAAACCGCTGAACAGTGGGTCTTGATGGGCAGCGGGATCCAGCGACAACTCGATGGTGCCCGATTCGCGGCCGGCAGGGTTGTAATCCACCTGCCCGCCCAGCGCGTGCGCCAGCAGCTGGTGGCCGTAGCAGATGCCGAACACCGGGCTGCCGCCGTGCACCGCCTCGCGCAGCCAGACGGCGCTGCGTTCGCTCCAGTCGGCCCGGTCGGTGACATAGGCGGCCGAGCCGGTCACCAGCACGCCCGCATAACCGCGCACGTCCGGCAGGGGGTCGCCGTGTTCGGCATCGACCACCACGGTTTCCTGTTCTTCCAGCCCCGCCGCCACCCGGATCCAATGCGGAAAACGGCCGTAGCGCCGCAACGAGGCGAGCGGTCGGCCGGTTTCAACGATCAGGAAGGGAAGGCGGTTCATCGGCAGGCGGCACGACTGACAGGACTTCCTCGATTGTAGTCAGCCCAAGGGCCACCTTTTCAAGCCCTGCCTGGCGCAGGGTGCGCAGTCCTGCACCGCGTGCTTCACGCGAAAACGCGCCCAGATCCATGTCTGCGCGGATCCGCCCGCGCAGCCGCGAGCCCAATGGCAGCAGCTCATACAGCCCGATCCGCCCCATGAATCCGGTGCGCCGGCACTCCAGGCAGCCGACCGGCCGGTACGGCGTGGCGGCATCTGGATATGCCATCTGGCCATCAGCCAGCACCGCCCAGTCGGCTGCTTCCAGCACGTGCGGCACCTTGCAGTGCGTGCACAGGGTGCGCACCAGGCGCTGGGCCAGGATGCCGTTCAGGGTGGAGGCCAACAGGTAATGCGGCACGCCGAGGTCGAGCAGGCGGGTGATCGCCGAGGGCGCATCGTTGGTGTGCAGGGTGGACAACACCAGATGGCCGGTAAGCGAAGCCTGCACCGCCATCTGCGCGGTTTCCAGGTCGCGGATTTCACCGATCATGATGATGTCCGGATCCTGCCGCAGCAGGGTGCGCACGCCGCTGGCGAAATCCAGGTCGATGTTGGTCTGCACCTGCATCTGGTTGAATTCCGGCGCGATCATTTCGATCGGGTCTTCCACCGTGCACACATTCACATCCGGCGTGGCCAGCCGTTTCAGCGTGGAATACAGCGTGGTGGTCTTGCCCGAACCGGTTGGCCCGGTGACCAGCACGATCCCGTGTGGCTGTTCGACCAGCGTGGTCCAGCCGGCCGCTTCCTGCGCGCTGAAGCCCAGCTGGTCGATGCTCTTGAACGCCGCGTCGGGGTCGAAGATGCGCATCACGCACTTCTCGCCGAACGCGGTGGGCATGGTGGAAATACGCATTTCCACTTCGCGGCCCCCCGGCGAGCGGGTCTTGATCCGGCCGTCCTGCGGGCGCCGGCGTTCGCCCAGGTCCATCCGGCCGAGCACCTTGATCCGGCTGACCACGGCGGTCATCACCGCCGGCGGCACTTCGAACACCTTGTGCAGTACGCCATCGATGCGGAAACGCATGCGGCCCATGTCGCGCCGCGGCTCCAGGTGGATGTCCGAGGCACGCTGCTCGTAGGCGTACTGCAGCAGCCAGTCGACGATGTGCACGATGTGCTGGTCGTCGGCATTGACGTCGCCGGCGCGGCCCAGCTCCACCAGCTGCTCGAAGCTGGGCAGGGTACTGCTGGTTTCCGAACGGGCATCGCCGCGGGCGCCACGCACCGAACGGGTAACCCCGTAGAACTCCATGGTGTAGCGGTGCAGGTCCAGCGGGTTGACCAGGGCCAGTTCGATGGGGCGGCGGGTCAGGTGCTGCAGGTCGCGCCGCCACTCCTGCGCCAGCGGCTCGCTGGTAGCCACCAGCACCCGTTCGCTGTCCACCGCCAGGGGCAGGAAACGATGCCGGCGCGCATAGGCGTGGGACACCAGCGCGGTCACGCTGGCCACGTCCACCCGGGTCGGGTCGATGCGCAGGTAGCGGGTGCCGGTGCGCTTGGCCAGCCAGTCGGTGAGCCGCTCCAGCCCCAGCTCGCCGCCGCCGCTGGCGGCCAGTTTCAGGTTGGCCAGCAGCACCAGCGGATGCACTTCGCTGGCGTTCTTCGCGCCGTGGGCAGAAAACCGCACACGCTCCAGGTCGCTGTCGGCGACCAGCCCGTCGGCCACCAGCGCGGTGGCGACCTGTTCGAACAGCAGCCGGCCGGGCGGCAGGATCGCTGCTGGATGCGGGGACGACGCCATCGGGTGCTGCTCCATCGTCCTGTTTCCTTGGTTGCCACGTGGTGCGTTGAACGCCGCCGCAGCGTGGTCTGGATCACGTCCAGCGCCCGGCGGTGGTCGCTCGTTATACTAGCGCACCCCTCTGCCCGGCCAAGAAACGACCGCATGTCCGCGACCCCGACCGTTCCGATCACCTTCCAGGGCCTGATCCAGACCCTGAACCAGTTCTGGGCGCAGCAGGGCTGCGTGCTGATCCAGCCGCTCGACCTGGAAGTGGGCGCCGGCACGTTCCACCCGGCGACCTTCCTGCGCGCGATCGGCCCGGAGACCTGGAATGCCGCCTACGTGCAGCCTTCGCGGCGCCCCACCGATGGCCGCTATGGCGAGAACCCGAACCGCCTGCAGCGCTACTACCAGTACCAGGTAGCGATGAAGCCGGCGCCGGACAACATCCAGCAGCTGTACCTGGATTCGCTGAAGGCGCTGGGCATCGATCCGCTGGTGCATGACCTGCGTTTTGTCGAAGACAACTGGGAATCGCCGACCCTGGGCGCGTGGGGCCTGGGCTGGGAAGTCTGGCTCAACGGCATGGAAGTGACCCAGTTCACCTACTTCCAGCAGGCCGGTGGCCTGGAGTGCCGGCCGGTGCTGGGCGAGATCACCTACGGTCTCGAGCGCCTGTGCATGTACCTGCAGAACTGCGACAACGTCTACGACCTGGTGTGGACCTATGGCCCGGACGGCACTCCGGTGACCTATGGCGATGTCTACCACCAGAACGAAGTGGAGCAGAGCACCTACAACTTCGAACACGCCGACGTGGAGGAAATGTTCCACCGTTTCGACGCCTGCGAACGCGAAGCGAAGAAGCTGGTCGAACTGGGCCTGCCGCTGCCGGCGTACGAGCAGGTGACCAAGGCCAGCCATGCCTTCAACCTGCTCGATGCGCGCCGTGCGATCAGCGTGACCGAGCGCCAGCGTTACATCCTGCGCGTGCGCGCGCTGGCCCAGGGCGTGGCCCAGGCGTACTACGAACAGCGCGAGAAGCTGGGCTTCCCCGGCGCCAGAACGCAGGCCTGAGTCCCGCACCTTCCCGAACCACCGGGCGCCGGCCGCGTCGCGCGCTGCGCCCCCAACTGGATTGAACCGATGAGCCACCTGTCTCCCCTGCTGATCGAACTGGGCACCGAAGAGCTGCCGGTCAAGGCGCTGCCGGGCCTGTCCCAGGCGTTCTTCGACGGCATCGTCGAGGGCCTGCGCAAGCGCGGCGTCGAACTGGACCTGGGCGATGCGCGCCCGCTGTCCACGCCACGCCGCCTCGCTGTGCTGCTGCCGGGCGTGGGCACCGAACAGCCCGAGCAGCACAGCGAAGTGCTGGGCCCGTACCTGAACATCGCACTGGATGCCGACGGCCAGCCGACCAAGGCGCTGCAGGGCTTCGCGGCCAAGGCCGGGATCGACTGGAGCGCGCTGGAGAAGACCCGCGACGCCAAGGGCGAGCGCTTCGTGCACCGCGCCGTGAAGCCGGGTGCGCGCACCGCCGACCTGTTGCCGGAGGTACTGCGCGAGGCGATCGCGGCGATGCCGATCCCCAAGCCGATGCGCTGGGGTGACCATGCATGGGGCTTCGCGCGGCCGGTGCATTGGCTGGTGCTGCTGCACGGCCCGGACATCGTCGATGCCGAACTGTTCGGCCTGAAGGCCGACCGCATGACCCGCGGCCATCGCTTCCACCATGATAAGACCGTGTGGCTGACCCAACCGCAGGATTACGTCGAATCGCTGCGTTCGGCCTTCGTGCTGGTCGATCCGCAGGAACGCCGCGAACGCATCGCCGCGCAGGTGCAGGCCGCCGCTGCGGAAGCGGGCGGCAGTGCACGCATCACCGAAGACAATCTGGGGCAGGTGGTCAACCTGGTCGAATGGCCGTCGGCGGTGCTGTGCAGCTTCGAGCGCGCGTTCCTGGCGGTGCCGCAGGAAGCGCTGATCGAGACGATGGAGATCAACCAGAAATTCTTCCCGGTGCTGGATGAGGGCGGCAGGCTGACCGAGAAGTTCATCGGCATCGCCAACATCGAATCCAGGGAGGTGGCGGAAGTCGCCAAGGGCTACGAGCGGGTGATCCGTCCGCGCTTCGCCGATGCCAAGTTCTTCTTCGACGAAGATCTCAAGCAGGGGCTGGAGTCGATGGGCGATGGCCTGAAGACCGTGACCTACCAGGCCAAGCTGGGCAGTGTGGCCGACAAGGTCGCACGCGTGGTCGCGCTGGCCGATGCCATCGCCCCGCAGGTCGGTGCCGACCCCGTGCTGGCGCGGCGTGCCGCGCAACTGGCCAAGAACGACCTGCAGTCCCGCATGGTCAATGAATTCCCCGAACTGCAGGGTATCGCCGGCCGCCATTACGCGCTGACCGGGGGCGAGTCGCCGGAGGTCGCGCTGGCCATCGACGAGTCCTACCAGCCGCGTTTTGGCGGTGACGACATCGCGCTGTCGCCGCTGGGCAAGGTGCTGGCGATCGCCGAGCGCCTGGACACCCTCGCCGGTGGCTTTGCCGCAGGCCTCAAGCCGACCGGCAACAAGGATCCCTTCGCGCTGCGCCGCAACGCGCTGGGCCTGGCGCGCACGGTCATCGAAAGCGGCTTCGAACTGGATCTGGGCGCTCTGCTGGCGCAGGCCAACACGGCGCTCGCACCGCGCAACGTGCAGGCCGACGTGGCCGAACTGTACGACTTCATCATCGAACGCCTGCGCGGCTATTACGCCGACAAGGGCGTTCCGGCGTCGCAGTTCAACGCGGTGGCCGAACTGAAGCCCGCGTCGCTGTATGACTTCGACCGACGTATTGACGCAATCGGTACATTTGCAGCCTTGCCGGAAGCGCCGGCACTGGCGGCGGCGAACAAGCGCATCGGTAACATCCTGCGCAAGGCCGACATCGACATCCCGGGCCAGATCGACCCGTCGCTGCTGCGCGAAGAGGCCGAGCGCGCGCTCGCCGAAGCGGTTGCCGCGGCCATCGACGATACCGGTGCCAGCCTGCAGAAGAAGGACTACGTCAGCGTGCTGGAACGGCTGGCGCGCCTGCGGCCGCAGGTGGACGCGTTCTTCGACCAGGTGATGGTCAACGACGAGGATCCGGCCGTGCGCGCAAATCGTCTTGCGCTGCTGAAGCGGCTGTCCGACCGCTTCGACGCAGTGGCCTCGCTGGCCCAGCTGTAACCGCTGCAGAACCCGGGGCCGGCGCCTGCCGCCCCGCTGATCGACCCGCAGGCAAAAGCGCAACTCGGCTCATAGCCCTGTGCGGCATGACGCAACACCATGTGCGTCATGTCGTACATCCCTCTTCCCCAGACGCCGACGGCGCATCCGACCACCCTGTCGTGCGTGATACCCCGCGCGGAATCGGTGTTGCTGGTCGCCGACCACCACGTGGCGGACGTCGACCTCGGCGCGGCACGCGACTACGACGGCAACTCCCGCTTCACGATCGAGCCCGGTGGCGTCCGCCTGCTGGCAAGCGGTGAGCGCCAGCTGAAACTGCTGGGGCGCCATGTCCGGGTGCTGGCGGTGCCGGACAGCGTGCCGCGCCTGCTTGCGTTCCACGATCACGCCAAAGGCCTGCAGCGCAGCGTGGAAGGCGATCGCCGCACGGCGGCGCTGCTGCCTGCCACGGGCGCGCTCGAGCACCCGAGCGCACCGCAGAACTGGCTGATGAACGAACTGCTGGATGACACACCGGCCTTCCAGGCCGTGGCCGCGCGCTGGGCCCGGCGCGAGGTCTACCAGCTGGTTCGGTTCGTGCTGGAAAGTCCGGACCAGGGCGTCCAGAAGCTTGCTGATCGCTACGGCCTGTCCGTCGCCCAGTTCCGCCGCATCGGCCGGCGCGCCTTCGGCCGCTCGCTGAAGGAGCAGCTGCGCCTGCTGCGCGCAGGTCGGGTGCTGCATCGCTATGCCGATACCGGAGCCACCTTCACCCGGCTGTCGTCGGATTTCGGCTTTTCCTCGCCTTCGCACTTCTGCAGTGAAATCAAATCGCTGCTCGGCAGGTCGCCCAGCTCCATCTATCAATCAGTCCATTCATTGTGAAAATCGTGCGCTACACCGTCTGTCTGTTCGCCGTGCTGCTGGCCGGCACCGTCCCCGCGCCGTTGCTTGCCCAACAGACAGGCGGCGACGACGTGCCGCTTGAAAACACCGCGATCCGCCATCGCGGCGAACTGTCCGCCGGCGCCACCTTCGTATCCCGTGGCGACGGCGTATCGCTGCTGCTGCAGTCAGTGGCCGCACAGATGAAGCTGCCGGTCATCGTCAGCACCAGAGCGCAGAAAAAGCGTGTCCAGGGCAGCTTCTCGCTGCGTGAACCGCAGGCGGTGCTCGACCAGGTCGCCCGCGACGTCGGCCTGATCTGGTACAGCGATGGGCAGACCCTGTATGTGCATGACGCCAGTGAAACCCGCAACGCCATCGGCCGGATGCAGCACGCCTCGGTTGCGGTGCTGGAAGATTTCCTGCGCCGTACACGCCTTGCCGACCCGCGCCATGCGCTGCGTGGCGCCAGCAGCGACGGCACGTTCTATGTGTCCGGATCGCCCGTCTATGTCGACATCGTGCTCAGCGCGGCCCGCTACCTGGATGAGCTTTACCGCGGCGCCGACGCGCGTGCCGAACACGTGGAGGTCATACCGCTGCGCAACAGTTTTGCCCAGGGCCGACGCTACGGCATGCGAAGCTGGGAAACCACGCTGCCCGGCATGGCTGAGACGCTGGCGAACGTACTGGCGGATTCAGGTGTCAGTGGCATCATCGTGCGTCGGCCGGACGCCGTGGAAGCGGCCGAGGATCCCAGCGCGGAAAGCGCGGTGGCGGCGCGGCAGGGCAGGCCGCTGCAACGCAGGGAGGACGGCCCCCCCGTACGCCCCTCTGCGGACAGACAGGCGCCCACCATCGTGGTGGCCTACCCGGAAACCAACAGCCTGATCGTGCGCGGCACGCTGTCCGGCATCCAGAAAGTGAAGCAGCTGGTGGCCGAGCTCGATCTGCCGCGCAAACAGGTCGAGCTGTCGCTGTGGATCATCGACGTACAGAAGAACGAGCTGGATGCACTCGGGGTGAAGTGGAGCGGCCAGGTTGGCGTTGCCGGCCGCCTCGGGTTGGGGTTCAACGGCGCCACGTCCACACTCGATGGTGAGCGCTTTCTTGCTTCGGTCACCGCACTTTCCGAGCGCGGGCATGCAAGCGTGGTGTCACGCCCGGTACTGCTGACGCAGGAAAACGTGCTTGCGCATTTCGACAGCAACAGCACCTTCTATGCGCGATTGCAGGCCGAGCGGACCGCATCGCTGGAATCGGTGACCTACGGCACGATGATCAGCGTGCTGCCGCGCGTTTCATCCGAAAACGAAGTGGAAATGCAGCTGAAGATCGAAGACGGGACCTCCAGTGGTGCCGAGGTCGAAGGATTGCCGGTGATCAACCGCACCACCCTCGATACCGTCGCCCGCGTGCCGCACAGGCTGAGCCTGCTGGTGGGGGGATATACCCGCCACGAGCAGGCGCGCGACCGCACCGCCATACCCGGCCTGGGACGCATTCCATGGCTGGGACACGCATTCCGCCATCGCAGTGCGCGCCAGCAGGAGCTGGTGCGGATCTTCCTGATCCAGCCTCGCGTGCGTACACCTGCGGATCTGCTGCCCGGCACCGGCCTGGACACGATCGAGGACCTGCAACAGACACTGCCCGAGCACTTGGAACATGTCCGCCAGAGCGTACGGGAGGCAGTGAATGGCACACATTGATGCCAGCGCCACACGACCTCCGGCCATGCTGCCGCGGCACCGTGAGCCGTCTGTCGCCCTGGCGATGGCGGAGGAGGAGCCCGCCTCCTCCACGGCCGCAATGCGCCGCACCAGTACGCAGCAGGCCGGTACGCTACACCAGATGGTGGCCATGAGTGACGATCTCGCCGGGCTGCTGTCCATGATGGGCCGCAACCGGACGCGCCATGCGGAGGAGACGCAGGTCAACGCGCATGCGTGGCTGGACCATGTCCTGGACCCGAAGGGTCCCGATAAGCTGGCCGCGCTGCGTCTGCAGATCGGCCAGCTGGCCTCGATCGACAGCGCGACATTGCGCGGCCTGCTGGCTGCATTGTTCCCGGACCCGAGCGATGCCGTGGCGGTGCTGCGCGCGCTGCGTTCCAGCGGAGAGCTGCAAGAGGCCGCGGAGATCCTCGAGCAACTGGAACAGGAGCTGCTTGGTGGCAGGGACGGGCAAGGCCGCTTGGTACGCGCCGGGCTAAAAATCGCGCTGAAGGCGCGCGTGCACGCCCGGTTGCTCGCCGCGACCCCGGCCCAGCTGAGGCAGAGCTACCGCGATTTCCTCGGCGGCGGGGAACCCCTGGAAACCTATGAAGAGTGGATCGCGCTGTATGGCTTCGAGCGCCGCAGCCGTGTCGTGGACTTCATCGAACATGCGATGGCTGCGGATATGTACGCGCTGGATCCATTCTGCAATCGCATCGAGTTCGGGCCGCTGCTGCAGCGGGTGCGCCAGCTCACCACGCTGCGCTCGGCCGATCACCTGCTGCTGGCCTGCTGTTGGGATGCCTCGATGATGTCGCGTATCGGCGTCACCCAGCCCGCGTTGCTGTCGGCCCTGTTCGCGATGATACGCATGGGGGGCGGGCTGCAGCGGCTGTTCGATTCGGTGTTCGCCCAGCTCGCCTTCGTCCTGGCAGCCGAAGAAAAGGCCCGCTTCGCGCAGAACCTGCGACGATTCCTGAAGGCCGTTCCGCACAGCCTATGGCAGGGACCAGAGCAGCACGTGCGGGCGGTGGATGAAGTGGAAGCGCTGCTCGGTGCCGCAATGACGCAGGAACAGCTGCAGGCGGGCGCAAGCCACTGGGTGGCCGTCTGATGGCCACGATGAACGTGCCCGCCACCGGCCTGGGCCAGGTGGCACGCACCCTGCTGCGGCCCGAACTGGCCCTGGTCGTGCTGATGGCGGTGATCATCGGCATGCTCATCGTGCCGCTGCCAACGTTCCTGGTGGACCTGCTGATCGGCGTCAACCTGATGATCGCCATCGTGATCTTCCTCAGCTCGTTCTACGTCGAACGCATTCTCAACTTCTCCACCTTCCCGTCCGTGCTGCTGTTCACCACCTTGATGCGGCTCGCGCTGTCGGTCAGCACCAGCCGGTTGATCCTGGTGGATGCCGATGCAGGGCACATCGTGTCGGCATTCGGCGAGTTCGTCGTCGCCGACAACCTGGTGGTCGGCTTCGTCATCTTCGCCATCGTCACCGTCGTGCAGTTCATCGTCATCACCAAGGGCTCCGAGCGTATCGGCGAGGTGGTGGCGCGCTTCTCGCTGGATGGCATGCCAGGCAAGCAGATGGGTATCGATGCCGACCTGCGTGCCGAGTCCATCGACGCTGCCGGCGCCAAGCTGCGCCGCCGCGAAGTGGAGAAGGAGAGCCAGCTGTATGGTTCGTACGACGGTGCGATGAAGTTCGTCAAGGGTGATGCCATCGCCGGCATCGTGATCGTGTTCGTGAACCTGTTCGGTGGCATCGCGGTCGGCATGCTGCAGCATGGCATGGGATTCCAGCAGGCGCTGCAGGTGTTCACCCTGCTCACCATCGGTGATGGCCTGGTGGCCCAGATTCCCGCGCTGCTCATCTGCATCAGCGCCGGCTTCGTGGTGACGCGTGTCGGCGGTGAGGAAGGCAACCTCGGGTCGAGCATCATCAAGGAGCTTTTCAGCAGTCAGAAGGTTCTGTTCATCGCGGGCACGCTGCTGTTGCTGCTGGGTTTCCTGCCCGGCTTCCCGATGCCGATCTTCCTGCTTCTGGCCGTTGCACTGTTCGCGCTTGCCGCACGGCGGGTGCGGTCGGAGAACGCAGATGCACGGAACGCGGGCGAAGGCGCCGGACGCGCCCTCGGCCATGACGGCCAGCCCCACAAGCCCGGTGCGCAGGGACTGTTGGGCAGCGAAGGCAGGCAGGTCAACGAGACGGTTCCGCTGCTGCTGCTGCTGCCGCCGGCACACTACGCCAAGTGGCACAGCGCCGGACTGGAGAGCCAGCTACGCGAGGACCTGCATCTGCGCGTCGGCATGCAGCTGCCCTACATGCTGATGCGAGAGCACGAGGCCGGTGCGCACCGGGTGGTGGTGATGATCAATGAAATCGCCGCAGGCAGCAGCGATATCGTGCTCGACCACGTCCGTGTACTCGGCGATGAGGATGAGCTGGCGGTGCTGGACAGCGGCCTGCAGCTTCCTGGTCCGCATGGCGCGCCTGCGCGGCGCTGGATGCCGGCGGACATGCAGGACCAGCTGCGCGCCATGGGCATGGCCACCCGGAGTGACCAGCAGGAACTGCAGCAGCTGGTGCAGGACGCGCTGATGCGCAACATCGGTGAGCTGTTCGGCATCCAGGAAACCAAGCACCTGCTGGACGACACCGAAAAGCGATTCCCCGAACTGCTGAAGGAGGTGCATCGGCATATCCCGGTGCAGCGCGTGTCCGAAGTGCTGCAGCGGCTGCAGCGCGAAGGCGTGTCGATCCGCAACATGAAGCTCATCCTGGAAACCCTGGCGCAATGGGGCCAGCGGGAGAAGGACGTGGTCCTGCTGGTGGAACACGTACGCGGTGGGCTGGCGCGCTACATCTCGTCCCAGCACGCCCGCGACGATCGCATCGCGGCCGTCCTGCTGGCCCCGGACACCGAACAGCTGGTGCGTTCAGGCATCCGCCAGAGCCAGGGGGCGGCCTTCCTCAACCTTGACCCTGCCCAGTCCGAACAGCTGCTCGACCGTATCGTGCTCGTCTTCGAACCGCTGCTGGCCAGCCGGCCGGAAGCCGTGCTGCTGGTTGCGCCCGACGTGCGGCGTTTCGTGAAGCGCTTCATCGAGACCCGGCTTCCCAGTCTTTCGGTTCTTTCCTTCTCGGAAATTTCCGACGCCGTATCCCTTGATGTCGTGAGATCACTATGACCCTCAAAGAAACGCTCTGCCTGGCGCTGGATCAGCTTGGCGCCAACTCCAGCGATTACGAGTTCGATGACCACTCGACCATCGTGATGTCCTTCGATGACGTGGGCGATGTCTATCTCGATCCGCGTGCCGGCGAACAGGTGTGGCTGTGGGGAAGGATCGACGAAATTGGTGAGCAGGCACGCAGCGTGCTGGCCGAGCCGTTGCTGGCCGAGGTAACCCGACCCGTAGGTCATTGGGACGCCGGTGCCATGATAGTCCGCGAGGATGGACGTGTCGGCGGCATGCTGCACCCCGACTATGTGCAGGAGCCGGCACTGCTGGCCGAAGCGTTGCAGGATTTCCATCAGTGCCTGGCACGGATGCAGGCGATCCGATGATGTGGCCCCGTTCCCTCTGGCAGCCGGCTGCCCATCCTGCCGCGATCATCGGGTCGATGCTGCGGGCGCCATTGCCACAGGTGGCCATCGGCGATGTGTGCCGGTTGCAGGCCGCGGTGCACGACGATGCATCGGCAGGCTACGGGACGGTGGTTGCGATGGAGCACGGCACCGCCTCGATCGGCCTGCTGCGTGACAGCACCGGCCTTTCATCACAGTGCCTGGTCCTGCCGACCGGTCGCGGCCCGACGATCAGTGTTTCAGACCGGCTGCTGGGAAGCGTGCTGGATGGCCAGGGCAATGAAGTGGAGCGGCTTGCGCCAGCTTCGGATTCGCACGCGGTAGCGCGCCGGATTGACGGGCGCGGCGTGGATTACCGCCAGCGCCGCGCGATCGAAACCCCGCTGTGTACCGGCATCCGTGCGGTGGACAGCCTGCTGACCTGCGGTGAAGGGCAGCGCGTCGGCATCTTCGCCGGCGCTGGCGCGGGCAAGACCACGCTGGCCGAAATGTTGCTGGACAATGCCGATATCGATATCAGCGTGATTGCGCTGGTCGGCGAGCGGGGCCGGGAAGTGGCGACACTGGTGGAGCGCCTGCGGCATTCCGCCCACGCGGGACGCACGGTGATCGTGCAGGCGACCTCGGATACCGCGCCGGCACTACGCAGCCAGGCGGCGCTGATCGCCACCAGCATCGCCGAGCACTTCCGCGACCAGGGCCAGCGGGTACTGCTGGTGATGGATTCGGTGACGCGCTATGCCCGTGCGCTGCGGGAGCTCGCCCTGGGCGCCGGTGAGCCACCGGCACGCCGTGGGTTCCCGGCATCTGTTTTCGAAGCATTGCCGCGCCTGCTCGAACGCAGTGGACGGACCGATACAGGCAGCATCACCGCCTTCTATACGGTGTTGCTGGAAGACGAGCAGGATGCCGACCCGATCGGCGAGGAAGTGAAGTCGCTGCTGGATGGGCATCTTTACCTCAGCAGCCGGCTGGCCGGCCGGGGACACCTGCCCGCGCTGGATGTGCTGCGCAGCGGAAGCCGCCTGTTCGCCACCCTGGCAGACCCGGCCCAGCAGCAGTCGGCGGCCCACGTACGCGGCTTGCTGGGCACGCTGGAGGACCTGCAGCTGATGCGCGATCTCGGCGAGTACAGCCCTGGAGCAAGCGCGGTGTACGACAAGGCGGTTGCGAAGGAAGCTGCGTTGATGGCGTTCCTGTGCCAGGCACAGAACGAACGCAGTGAGCTGCCACATACGCTGGAGGCGCTGCATGCACTCTCCCGCTGACAGGCGTGGTCCGCAGCTGGTCAGGCTGAAACAGGCGCAGCGCCAGCTGTCGCTGCTTTCGGCGCAGTCGCAGCAGCGGGCCGCAGCCGCCCACCGCGAAGAAGCTGCAGCGTTGCGCGCATCGGCCGAACTTGCCCTGGAGCGCGCCATCCTGCAACCCGAAGCCGGCCTCAGCCGCAGCCTGCTGTTCGACCGTCTGCGCATCCTTGCGGTGGCACGCGCGCATGCGCTGGAGACCGGCCACGCCGCCAATGACCTGGAAGCCGACGCGATCCGCTGCGAAGCCGAAGAGGCCGGACAACGCCAACGCGCCGCCCTGCAGTACCGCAAACAGAAGAAGCTCGAACACTGGCATCGCAGCCGTAATCGTGAAGAACGCCGCCTGCTCGAGAGTCGCCGCCACACCCAACAGTTGGATGAAATCGCATGTCGTCGCCGCTCCCCGCGCTGAATCCCGCGCGCTCCCCTGATCTGCCCATCGCGGATGCATCGGTGATTCCGCTGGTACGCCGCGCCCAACACGGATCTGCTGCGCCACCCCGTGGACTCCCCGATGATCCGGAACGCAGGGAAGACAGCACGGATCAGATGCACGATCAGGACGATGGGTTGCCCACCACGCTGGACGGCAACCCGCTCGCCGTTGCCGATAGGCTGACCGCAGCACCGATGAGTCTGCGCCTGGCCCGTCACCCGGCAGGTGCGGCGCAGGGACAGACGTCGGTCGACACCGCCGCTGGGCGCCTCCACACAACGCAGGCAGAGGCTGGGCATACGGCCTCGCCACCGCTGCGACGCGCCGCCCGGATGGGATCACCGCCGGTGCCGGGCGTGACCACGAGGGCATCGGCTGCACAGCCCCAACCACAATTGCTGCCCATCAACCCAAGCAGGTCCGCACCTGGCAGCCGGGGCTCGCTTTCGCTGACAGCCGATGCCGCAGCCAACGCCGCGGAAACGCAGACTGCAGCCATCACCGCCGCATCAAGCAGGATGGCCGGCTTCGTGCGCGAAGGGCCAGCGCATATCCCGGAAGGGGAGGGTGATGCCGGGGGCCCGTCGGCCCGGGCGCCGTACGCCGGGCTACCAACGGAGCACAACGTCGATGCTCCACCGGCATGGCCTGCGGCGCATCCTCGGGCTCGCCGCGCGGGCGAAGCAGCCCCCCCGCCGTTGCAGCCGGCAGGCAGGCAGGTGGACGCCCGGGGTCGCACGCCGCTGCGGGCGGAGGGGCCAGCAGCGGGGCCGCGCGACACCGGCACTGCCTTGATCGGCGCCCACCTCAGCCAGGGCGCGCACGCGGTGGCTGGGTCAGCAGCGCGGCCGAGCACGGTCAGTGTGCCGTTCCGTAGTTGGGGGCCGGGCCACCAGGTGACCGCCAGTTGGATGCCGTCTGTTCTGTCGGGCCAGACGCTGCCATCGATCACCCTGCGCGGCAGCACCGAGTCCGCCCAACGGGCGGTGGGCAGCGCGCTGGATGCCGAGGGCCGGCCGGACTTCGGCTCGCTGCAGGTTCTGGCAGCCGACAGCGCAGACGATGACACGCCGGGGCGCCGCAGCTCCCGCCACGTACCGGAAGATGACGAATGAACGCGCGCCTGACCCTGCTGCGCGACATCGATCCCCAGCAGCTGCGCATGCAGTCGCTGGTGCGGGCGCTGCGCCATGCCGGCGTGGATGCGCCCAGCCGGAAGCCACCGGCAGGGCCCTGTCTGCGATTCGAACTGGGCTGCCACGATGGCGGGATGGTCTGCCGGGTGGACGCCAACGCCTGGGCAGCCGTGCACCTGCCCGGTCTCAATGGTCTGGATTGGTCTGCGATGGATCCGGTGGTGCTGGCCAGCCTTCTCGCCGTCGACCGTCCACTGCAGTTCGCCGACGACATACTTGAATACGAACGCGCCGACGCTCTGCCCATGGTGTGGACGTCGGCGGGGAATGCATCGCTGCCCGTGGTGGCCGCCGCCGAAGGTGAGGTCTGGATCGAATCGCGCTCCGCCACGCTGCCGATGGTGCGACATATCCCATCGTGGCCGGCCGACCTCGCAGTTCCCATCCGGCTGCAGATGGGGGAGGTCACCCTGACGTCGCGCCGCCTGCGCCGCCTGCGGGGTGGCGACATCGTGCTGCTTCCTGCACCCGAGCTGCGTGCGTGGCGTGGCGCCTGCCCGCTGTTTGACTTTCACCTTCATCCGGATTTCCTGACCGTGACTACTGTCCATTCGCCTTTCCGTCCCGCCCCTGAGGGCGCGGTTCCCGCCCTGCATGCCGATCATCACCGCTCACCTGACCTGACTGGCCTGGATGACCTGCCACTTGAGCTGGGCGTGTTGTTGTGCCGCCTCGACATCAGCCTGTGCGAGCTGGCCGACCTGCACGAAGGCAGCGTGGTGGCATTGCCGGACCAGGCCAGCCAGCGTGTGGAACTGGTGCACAACGGTCGCTGCCTCGCCATCGGTCAGCTGGTGCAGGTGGGTGATCGCCTCGGCGTCCAGCTGGCGCAGGTGCCGGGGCGGGCATGAGCATCATGCACATCAACAACGATGTGTCGTTGATCGGAATCCTCGCCGCTGCTGCGCTGCTGCCGTTCCTGGTCGCCGTCGGTACCTGCTACATCAAGTTCAGCGTGGTATTCACGCTGATCCGCAATGCGCTGGGCCTGCAGCAGGTTCCGTCCAACATGGTCATCAACGCGCTGTCGTTGATCCTGGCCTTCTATGTAATGCATCCGATCATCAATTCGGTGCAGGCCGCCTATCAAGAGTTGGACCAGCCCTTGACGACGGTACAGCAGACCGCGGATTTCCTGGACGGCAGCCTGGGTGAGTACCGCGCCTACCTGGCTCGCCACGCCGATCCGGAGCTGCTGCGCTTCTTCGAACGTGCGCAGGTCAGCGACGGCGCCGACGTTCCGGCCGCCGATCTGGCCGCCGAACAGCGTTCGCTGTTCGCGCTGCTGCCGGCCTACGCCCTGAGCGAGCTTAAAGATGCTTTCCTGATGGGCTTCTATCTGTATCTGCCATTCATCGTGGTCGATCTCATCGTGTCCAGCGTGCTGCTGGCACTGGGCATGATGATGATGAGCCCGGTCACCATCTCCGCGCCGATCAAACTGATCCTGTTCGTGGTGCTGGACGGCTGGAGCCTGTTGTCGCAGGGCCTGGTGCTGCAGTACATGGACGTGCCGGCATGAGCGGCCTGCATGTGCGTGCCGCCTGCGCACGGGGCGGGCGGCCATGAACGAACTGATCAACATCGGTAACAAGACCCTGATGCTGGTGCTGCTGTTGTCAGCCGGGCCGGTGATCGTGGCGACCGTGGTCGGGCTGCTCATCGGCCTGTTCCAGACTGTCACCCAGCTGCAGGAGCAGACCCTGCCATTCGGCGCGAAGATGCTGGCCGTGGTGTTGAGCCTGCTGATCCTGCTGGGTTGGATGTCACGCACCCTGATCGACTTCGGCAACCTGGTGTTCGCCCGCGCGTTGGGGGTCTGACCGGCATGATGCTGACCTCGCTGGATAGCGGGCTGGTCCACGCGCTGGGTGAACATGCCGTCCCGGCCACGCTCGGCCTGGCGCGGCTGCTGGCCTGCTTTGCCTGGTTGCCCTACCTGTCCAGCGGCGCTGTGCCCTCGCGCATGGTGCGGGTGATCATGGCGCTGGTGGTGCTGATCGGCCTGTGGCCGGTGACTGAATCGGTGCAACGTCCGGCAGACATGCTGTCGCTGGGGCTGGCCGTGCTGCGTGAAGCCATGGCCGGCACGGTGCTCGGGTTGATGCTTGCCCTGCCATACCACGTGTTCCACGCCCTGGGTTCGTTGATCGATACCCAGCGCGGCGCGGGCGTCGGCGCGATGCTCGACCCGCTCACCGGCGTGGAGGCCACCGAAATGGCCAACCTGCTGCAGATGATGAGCGCGGTGGTGTTCCTGGTGGCGGGCGGCATGGTGCCGCTGCTGGCGGCGGTGCAGGGAAGCTATGTGCTCCTGCCGATGGGCGGAAACTTCCTGCCGGACCTTCCCAGCATCCACGGCTTCGTGGATATCGTGTTGTCGGCCGCCCTCCGCATGGCCGCGCCGGTGCTGCTGCTGCTGTTCCTGGTGGAGATCCTGCTGGGGGTGATCTCCCGCTTCGCCCAGCAGCTCAACGCGTTCTCCGTGTCGTTGGCGGTGAAATCCGTGTTGGCTTTTGCTGCATTGCTGGTCTACCTCATGGTGACCATGACCGAGCAGGTACCCGTGCTGTGGCGCCATTACCCGGCGCTGCGCGGCATCCTGCCGGGAGCGGCGGGATGAGCGCCGGCGCCAGCGAGAAAACCGAGAAGCCGACGCCGCAGCGGCTGGAAAAAGAATCAAGAAAGGGCAAGTCCTTCAACAGCCGTGACCTGCTGGCGGCGGCCGTGCTGTGGGCGGGGATTCCGGCGATGGCGCTGCTGGGATCCCTGATGCCGCTGGCCCAGCTCTACGTGGACAGTGTGCGCGGCGGATTCGTGATGACTCCTGCGGCGGCCGCACTGGCTGCGTTGAAGGCGCTGCTGATGGCGCTGGCACCGGTGCTGCTGGCATGCACGCTCGCCGTGGTGCTGTGCTCTCTGTGGATGAGCAAGGGGCGAATCGCCAGCGAGGCCATCCGTTTCGATCTGACCAAGCTGAACCCGGTCACTGGCTTCAAGAACCTGTTCTCGATGCGCGTGCTGAAAGACCTGCTGCGCACTGTGTTGTATCTGGTGTCCTGTGGGCTGTTTGCCTGGCTGGCGCTGGGCATCTGGGGCACGGACCTGGCCAGCCAGGTGCACGCCACCGATGCACAGATGGCGGCTGCATGGCGGCACGTGGCGCTGATGTTCGGGCTGGGCCTGCTGCTGGCGCTTGCGCCGGTGTACCTGCTCACCGCGTGGCTGGACCACGTCCTGTTCATCCGCGGTCTGAAGATGGAAAAGCATGAGGTCAAGCGCGAGCGCAAGGACAACGAGATCAAGCCCGAGCTCAAGCAGCGCCGCAATGAAATCAACGACGAACTGTCCGCGCAGGTACAGGCGGACACGCGCGGTTCCACGGTAGTGCTGGCCAACCCGACCCACATCGCTGTCGGCATCTTCCTGATGGACGATGACACCCCCATGCCGTTCGTTTCGGTGCGTGAGCGCGGCGCGCGTGCCCGCAAGGTGATCGCGCTGGCCGAAGCCAACGGCGTGCCGGTCGTGCGCGATGTCGCCCTGGCGCGCGCCATCTATTCCAGCACCCGCCGCTACCGCTTCGTGCACGACCGCAGCATCGATCCGGTGATGCAGATCGTGCGCTGGCTGCGCGATGTTGAACGCGCCGGCAAGCCGCCCGACGACGAAGGCCAAACGCCGGACGGCCACCCGACCAAGCCACCTACCGACCCATCCCCAGGAGCATCACATGCCCATTGACCACGATCCCACCGGTTCTCCGCCCTCGCCTGCCGATGACGCAGAAATCACCCGCATGATCCTGGAGGGACTGCGCGAAGGAGCCACCGTAGCCGACCTGAAAGGAGTGAGCCGTGACACTCTGGAAGGGGTCTACGCGATCGCGCATGGTTACTACGAGAACGGCCAGCTGGATGAAGCCGAGGCGTTCTTCCGCTTCCTGTGCCTGTACGACTTCTACAACGCAGACTACGCGCTGGGCATGGGCGCGGTGCTTCACCTGAAGCGCGAACACGAAAAGGCCATTGGCATGTACGCGGTGGCGCAGGCGCTGAACCTCACCGATGACCGTCCGATGTTCCATGTCGGCCAATGCCATCTTGCGCTGGGGCGGTTGGGCAAAGCGCGCGAATGCTTCGAGGCGGTAGCAGGGCGGGCGGCGGGGAGCGAACTCGGCATGCGCGCGGAGGCTTATCTGCAGGCGGTAAAGCAGCAGCGCGACCGGGACGCGGAAAACGCCGGGGATGGCGGGGCCGGACGCTGACCGCCGCCGCCGACCATCCATCGCGCAACGCTCCGGAGGGCTTGCCACGCAAGGGCGGAAACTGAAAGTTGGCGTTGCGCGCCCTCGCGATACTGACCCTGCTGACACCCCCCGACCAGGCCGCGCCCCATGCGCTGCCGGTCGCTACCGCCCGGCAGGGCACTACCGAACGAGGAACCTGCAATGAGCGAGCTTCTGCTCACCATGCCGGCGTACCGCAGCCCCCTGGTGCTGCGTACCACCGGCAAAGAGAACGCCATCCGCGCGGCGGAAGGATTTGGTGCGCGGGTCACCTCCGCGCAGCTGGACCAGGTCCAGGCGGATATGTTTGCCGCGTACGCCTCTGCCCGGCCGCACGCAGGGGGGAGTCCGGGAGGCCAACAGGACCCGGTAGGCCTGCGCCAGCCTGACATGGACAGGATCCGCCAAGCCGCAGGCGAAGATGCACAGCGGTTGACCAACGACGCGCTGAAGACCCTGCTGATGGCCAGGCTGTGGTCCAAAGTAAGCGACAGCAGCCTCGATTCACTACGCCAGCGATGGGACGTCCTTCGGGCTCAACGGGACGCGCGTGCAGCCCAGGCCGGTGCTCTGGCGGCCAGCGTGCAGGCGGCACTGGAGGCGGCCATGGCCGCGCAGGACGCCGCCGATGCCGCCATGGCAGAGCTCGGCGCGCAGGAAGGGGCGCTTGAAGCGGCGCGCCAGGAGGTGGAGCGCCTGCAGGCAGAACTGGACACCATGCAGCCGGATGACCCGGGATATGCAGCAAAGCAGGCTGAACTGACTGCCGCACAGGCAGCGCAGCAGCAGGCACAGGGCCGCCATGAGGCAGCGGCAAAGGCGTTGTTCGAAGCCGCGCAGACACTGGACGGGCGGCTGGGCGAGCTGGATGCCGAGCGCGCCAGGGCAGAAGCCTTCAATGCCGGGCAGCCGCTGGGCGTAGACCCTTCATCGGCGAAAGCATGGGATGCCCAAAGTACGCTGGTGGCGATGATGGGGATGCTTTTCAAACTGATAAACGACGGGATCATCAGTAAACACGAGCTGGATACCGCCTACATCCAAAAGACCATCGAGGCCAGGCACGCGCAGGAGCGCGAGCAGATCCGACAGCGCGATGAACAAATCCAGCGCGCACGCGACGCGGAGAAGAAGACCGGCTGCGCGGGAAAAATACTTGGCTGGATCGGTGCGGCGGTGGGCGTGGTGGCCAGCGTCGCCGCCATCGTGGTGGGTGCGCTGCACGGCAATGTCGCGCTGATTGCCGGCGGGGTGATGGGCATGATGCTCACCATCGACAGCATCGTCGGCATGACCACCGGATTCTCTGTCGTCGGCAAGGCCATCGAGGGGTTGGGCAAGGTAATCGCCAATGCGTTGATCGCCTTCGGCGTACCCGAAGATACGGCCAAACAGGTGGGCGCGATCATGGCCACCGTCGCGGTGATCGTGGCCATCGTGGCGGTGATGATGGTGACCGGCAACATCGCCGCAGCGGGCCGCAGCGTGGCCGGTGGGGTCGGTACCGCGAAGGCCGCGGTCGACTCGACCCTCACTGCGGCGCGTGTCATCGAACAGGGCAGCCGCGTACTGCAGTTTGTCGCGCAGGCCACAGGCGCCATCGGGCAGATCGTGCAGAACGCAGGGCAGCTGGTAATGGCCGGCATGATGCTGGAGGCCGCCAAGCTGTTTGCGGCAGTGCTGGAAAGCATGGCAGGCAACGAAATACTGATGGGCATCATGCGCAGCATGGGCGAGGCAATGGCCCTCTGGTACCGCAGTTCAATGGACCTGATGGTGCAGACGAGCCAGGTCAACGACGACCGTGCCGAGACCGGCCGCCACATCATTTCCCATATCCGCAACCGCGCCTGAGTCCCTTGGCCGCACGTCCGTCTACAGGAATCACTACATGAACATCATTTCCTCGAGCATTACCCCGCAGAGCATGCAGCGCCTCACCCTGCAGGCGTTGCCGAACTCCAGCATGCCAGCTGAAGCCGACGACGCGCAGGCGCAGCGTGCCGCCGACAGGGCCAGCCAACAAGCGGGCCACGCCCTGCTCGCCAGGCGGTCGCGCCAGGCACCTGATCTTCCCGCCCCGATGGCGGCGCCGCTGGGCATGACGCAGCGGCGTGCATTGCTGCCCCAGATGGCTGGCCAGCACCCCGCCATGGTTCCTGGCGCCACTGCCGAAGCGTTCGTTGCATTGCACCGGCTGGCAGCGCAGGCGACGGCTGGCGAAGCAGGCAGCGAGGCCGACATGCGGCAGGTCATGGCCCAGGCGCAGACGCTGATCGGTCTGATCAGTCCAGATGGACAGCTGGCCTATCCCACTGCGACCCAGCTGCGTGCGCTGGCGGGCCTGGACGGAAACGTGCCCGACGCGTTGCGCTTTGTCGACGAGCTGCTGGGCGACGCGCCCGGCATGCGCGAAGTGCTGGAAGAAGCGAGCGCCACCCGCGCGGAGGAGCTGCCGATCCGGATGCAGGCCGACGACCGTATGGCCTACATCCTGATGCTGGTTGCGGTGTTGATGCGGATGAATGCCGGGCAGCGCGAGCAGGCCGCAGCGATGGTCAACCTGGCCGCCCAGTCGGTGCAGGCAATGGCCGAAAGCACGGTGAGCAGTGCCAAGGCCGCCCAAGTGGCCAAGATCGTCACGCTGTCGGTGGGGGTGGTCACGGCCGGCGCGGGCTTGACACTGGGCGCTGTTGCGATGACCAAGGGCGTGAGCAGCCTGCGAGCCAACAAGGCAGGCGCTGAAACCGCATCCATCGATGGTAACCAACTCAATCATGCCAACGCAGTGGGCATGAATACCGCTCACCCGGGCGCAGCGGCGACGCCGCCCCAGGTCGCGACGCTGAGATCGGAACCGCAGATCGTGCAGGAGCTCGCGACCACCAGCAGCACCGCACACGCCATAGACACCACCAAACTGGGGGTGTTGACCAGCGCCAGCCATGCCGTGATCCAGACCAGCAACGGCGCAGGCGCGGTGGCCGGCTCGCCGTTCGACCTGGAAGCAGCCGGGCACTCGGTGGATGCAGAAAAGGACCGCCTCAACAAGGATGTCGAACTCGATGTCAGCGGCCAGATCAAGCAGCAGGTGAGCAAGACCAGTGAGGAGGAACGCGCGATGTTCACGCTCTATGCCAACCGCGGCCAGGACAACAAGCAGGCAGCCGACCACATCATCGGCAACATGAAGCGCTGAACCCCTCTCTCCTGATCACGGCGCGCCACCCAGCGTGGCGCGCCCCTGCACGGAAAACCCCATGAACAATGAAATGCCGATCACGGCACGCACCTCCGCACTCCGGCCGCCGGTGCACAACAGCGCGGCTCCACCGGTCCCGGTACTGCTTGAGGCTGAGAAAACGCCCGTGCTGCGTTCCTGGACAAGCACATCCGCCGTCCTGGAACACCTGCGGCAACGCGAACTGACCAGCGCCTCGTACACGGCGGAGGACCAGGAGGCGCTGTATGCGCAGGCTGTGCTCAAGGATCAACTGCAGTGGGAAAAGCAGCAGCGGGAGCTGCTTGACGCCCTGCCGCGAACGGACCGCCAGTTGCTGTCGGCGCTTCTGTCCGTGCCGGAGGACGCTGATGATGCGGCAATCGACGAGTCGCACCAGGCGTTCTTCGCCCGGATCGCCGAACTGCTCGCGCGCCTGGATTCGGAGTGGATCAAGAAGTACAGCGGCTTCATGGCCGACTACGTGGCGCTGTTCGCCAAGATCGGTGAGGCCATGAATCTGTTGAGTCAGGGCCTGGGCGCGCCGGACAAGGATGGGAACGTCACCGTCGACTTCGGCAAACTCTACGATGAGCTGGAGAAGATCGCGCTTGAGCTGGAGGCCGCCGGATTCGGTCCCGAATTCGACACCCGCGAAGCGGCACAGGCATTCCTCGATGAACTGGGCCTTCCTGACATGAAACTGGTCGCCCTCCCCAACGGGAAGTTCCAGATAGGCGTCGATCCCTACCTGGTTCGTACGCTGAAGGACCTGTTCAGTGGGATGAACGGCACGAAGCTGAGTGCCGCGCAACTTCAGCAGCTGATGTCCGCCAAGGACACGCTGCTGGAGCGCTTCAACCATCTCAATCGCACTGTGCCGGAAAAATACCAGCGCCAGCTGCAGATGTGGGACCAGTTGACGAAGATCCTCAGCAGCAGCATCGATTCGATCACCGAAGCAGATCGAGCCTTCATCCAGGCCTTGATTGGCTGATAAGGAACATACATACCATGTCATTCGTCGAGCGGATCTCCGCGCCGAACCCCCCCACCCAGCCCCAGCCGAACCCGATCAAGCAAGCAGGTTTTCCACTCGAGAACCTGCGCAATGAAGAGGGCATGGGGCGCTGGTCCAGCCTCACCTCGCTTGCCAGTGAGCTGGGAAGCCTTCACCTTCAATCCGTGATTGACGACGACACCGGCTTCGCCCGCGCGCACCACCGTGCACCGCTTGATCGTATTGATCCCTCTGACATCCACCGGGGCGCTGCCAACGTCAGTGGGGCACATGTGCAGTCGGTCAGGACCACGCTTGCGCCGTTGATCAACGAGCTGGAGGCGCGGGTCTCCGCGGCCAGCGCCAAGAAGGGAACGGGACCGCTGAACGTAAGTCCGGATGTCTACACCGCAGAGCGGGTAAAGGAAGCAGGGAACAAACGTGCCGCCTGCGCCAGGACCGTGCTGGGCGAAATGGGGGTAGCGCCCGCGGCGATACAGTCCGTGGACAGCAACCGTAGAAGCGCAGGCGGCCGCGCGATCATCGATGCGTGCCGGTTGCTCGCCATGCCAGAGGCCCATGACACCCGGACCACAGGTCCAACCGAAGCGTTGAGGGCCGCGCTCGCCACGTACATCAAAAAAGCCGATGGCGATTACACCGGAGTCTACAAAGCGTTCGGTGCAGATGCGTACCCGCAACTGCAGAAGCTGGCCGCGTGCGTGGAAAGCAGCATCGCCGCCATAGGACGGGACCGGGTGGAGCAGCGGCTGTTGATCGACATGGCACCCGCCATGCTGGACGTGGCTTCGCGTAAGTATCCGGGCCTGTGTGCCAGCCAGCTGGCGCAGATGCTGCCGGAGATGATGAACCCACAGGCATTCTCCGCCCTTCTTTCCAAGCTGGAAAACTGCAGTGGCACACAGCTGCTGCACATGATTGAAGAGTCCCTGCAGTTTCTCGATCCGATCAAGCAGCCCGACCGTCAGCCGCCGGCTCAAAAACCGGTCTCCCGACCTGCGACCCCTGTCGACCCATTGGATCAGTTGGAGCGGATTGTCGGCATGTTCAAGGGAGTCTTCCCGCCGATCATCAACAACGTCAGTAATATCGGTAACAACAACGGCAACAACAATGGAAACCACGTCGAGCGCTTGAACTACGGACGCAACCGGTCACGGGACGATGTCGTACGTTTGGCGTCGATCGAGGAGCCGGTAGGGCGTGTGCCAGCGCCCACCCAGCGCAGCCAGGCCGAGCAGGCGCGGCAGGTCTTTGCCGAGGAGGCCGATACCCTGGATATCGGCAACCCTGCGCTGCAGCCGATCCCGATCGAAGACGCCGAAAAGCAATCGACGGCGCAGCCGGCGAAGGAAGAAACAGACGAGCAGATACACAGGAAAAAACTCGCCGAAGTAATCGAACAACTCAAGAAGGTTCAGGCAGATGGGAGCGCAACAGCGAACTTGAAGCGCGTGACGCAGGAGCTGAACCAGGTCCGGAAGCCGACCGACAGTACGGTTGGAGACGACCAGGGTGCTGGGGACCAGGGCAGGGCAGGAAGCAGCGCTGCGCACAGTGAACCCATCACGGCCCCCGATGCTGGCCGCAGCTACTACATGGACAGGCCCAACCCGTACATGATGGGGGCGATCCCGCCCGGTGCGAACGCGCGCTCGCGCTTCAGATTCGGCGCTGAAAACCTCCGCAACAACGTATCCAAAGACGGGAATGACGGCGCCGAAGCCCAGCAGAACGAGGTCGTCGGCGCAGACGGTGAGCGTAAGGCGGAACTGGTGAAGTTGGCCGCACCTTCACGGAGCAGTGGCGTGGTACGCAACCGCTTCGGTGAGGAATTCCATGTCGCCCTCACGAAAATCCTGGCCAAGCAGGAGCCACGGTGATCACCCAGCTGATTGCCACGGTCACTGGCACCATCGGCGCCGAAGACATCCGGCCCGGCGACCGGCTGCATGAAGATCTCGGCATGGACTCCCTGGAGATGGCCGACCTGCTGACCTGCCTTGAAGATGAGTACGGTGCGGTGATCACCGCATCGATGCTGGCGGACATCCGCACCGTGGCCGAGCTGGAATCCGTCGTCCGGCGTGCAGCATGCGCGTAGCACTGGGCCGTCCGCTGGCACTGGGTATGTTGCTCGGTGCCAGCGGGACACTGCATGCAGCCGGCTTTCATGCGGGCTTGAACGCACGGGGCGAGCTGATCGTATCCGAGCAGCCCGCCACCGGATTGATTGCCTTTGATCCCTACGCCAGGCGGATGTCCCATCCCGCGGACCGCGGCCCACGCGCGCGCACCGAGCCGCTGGACAGCCTGCTGGAGCGTGCGGCGGCAGAGAGCGGGGTGGACCGTGCCCTGCTGCACGCGGTGGTGCAACAGGAGTCCGCATTCAATCCGCGGGCCGTATCGCCCGCCGGTGCAGTCGGCCTGATGCAGCTGATGCCCGCCACGGCGCGGCGCTTCGGCGTCCGCGATCGGTTTGATCCGGCGCAGAACCTGCGCGGCGGTGCGGCCTACCTGGCCTGGCTGCTGACCCATTTCAACCATGATCTCGACCTTGCCTTGGCGGCCTACAACGCAGGGGAAGGCAGCGTGCACCGGCACGGCAACCGGGTGCCCCCGTTCGCCGAGACGCAGGCCTATGTGCAGGCTGTGAAACAGCGCTACGCGCAGTGATTGGCAGGGCCACAGGCTGATCATTTACAACTCTGCTGATATCGGTATCCGGAAACCCCGCAGAGAATGATCAGCGCCAACCACGGCACGTCATACTCTGTTGAACCGCCCCATGTCGTATGTGCTGAAAATCCTTGCCGGTACGTTGAACGGCGTCGAATACTCCGTGTCCGGCCATGAAACGGTGTTCCATGTGGGTCCGCAGGAAGACCTGGCCAATGGCCACGCCGCGCGCCTGTTGGCGGCCGCGGACAATGCCTACTTCATTCCAGCCGATTTGCCGGTAGCGGCCTTTGCCGTGAGGGTAAGCGCTGACGACGGTACGCTGCAGCTTGGCGAGCGCGCGGTAGAGCAGGCCCCCTGGGCATGGCGACCCTTGGCGCTGCAGCGGCCCGTGCAGGCGGCAGGCATCCACTTCGCCGTGCGTGGAAAGCAGGCGGCATGGTCGCCGGATATTCTTGCCTTCGTGCCTCCTGCATTGCCGGTTGAGTATCCCCCGCATCGAGCAAACCGGGCCGGATCGCGCAACCCTCATTACCGCCCGGCGCTGTTGCTGGGTATCGGTGCGATGCTTGCCGTCGCCGTCGGGGCGGCCTGGTTCTACTGGCAGCATCAACCTGAAGCGCGTGTGCGTGGCCTTGCCACCGTGCTTGCCAATGCGCCGGCGGACTATGTGATTGCCGCAGGCAATGACGGACGTCTGTATGCCTTCAGCGACAGCGCTTCGGCGCGCACCTGGGGCGAGCGCGCAAGCCGGCGGGCACAGCGCCGCAACGACGTGCACCTGTCGCGCCGTGAGGAAGCGGCGCGGCTTGAACGAGCGCTCGTCGCGGCGGGGCTGGATGTGGTCATCGTGCGGTTGCAGGATCCGGGCAAGCCGGAGGTCGTGCTGAGCGGCCAGCTGACAGACGCACGCCGCGCCCACGCCGGCACCGTACTTGCCGCGCAGGCGCCCTACCTGAAACAGGCGCGGGTGTCGGCCATCAGTGACCAGCAGCTCATTGCGCTGGCGCGGCAGGAGTTGCGGGTGCTGGGCATAAGCACCCGCACCGAACCGCGCGGGCAGCGGGTCAGCATCGTCAATGACGTATTCCTCGACGATGCAGGCCTGAACGCAATGGCCGGGGCCGCGCGTGCCTTCCACCAGCGCTGGGGCACGCGTCGCATCAGCCTGGCCCCACAGCTATGGGATGACCTGCTGCAGGGACGTTCCTATCGCTATTCCCCCGGTCAGCTGCTTTCCGCCGGCGGCGGGCGCTGGGATTACGCGCGTGATGCGACGCGCCAGCAGGCACCTTGAGTCCACCCTGAAACCACGGAGAAGAAACATGAGCGAAATGAACGCACCTGTCCAACCCACCTATGGATGGGGCGACCTGCCCGATCCGAGCGGTGACGGCAGCCAATGGGACGGCTGGATATCCAACCACTCCAAGTACTTCGATAAAGGCGTGAATGATCTGAAGGACGCGCTTGCGAAGGCATTCGAGGCATTGAGCAAGAGTCCCAGCGATCCCACCAAGCTTGCCGATTACCAGAGCGCGCTGTCCGAATACAACATGTACCGGATGCTGCAGTCCAACTCCACCAAGAGCCTGAGTGACCAGAGCAAGGCGGTCATCCGCAACCTGGCCTGAGTTTCCCGGCCCGCGTACTGCGCGGGCCGCCCTCCGCCGCAAGGAACCCCCATGATCACACTCCCGCCGATTTCCGCTGACCTGCTCGACATCACATCCGAAGGCGGCCTGCCGGTTCCGCTTTCAAGCCGCTTCAACCAGGCAGCAGCCGAAGGCTTCATATGGAGCGGACAAGAACGTACCGCGCTGCTGGCGGCGTCCAACGACCCGGCCGTGGCCGGCGACCCAGACCAGCTGGCCGCGTTCCAGACGCGCCATCAGGAGTACACCCTGGCGGTGGCCTTCAGCTCAGCCGTGGTCAGCCATCTGACCAAGGGCATCGAAACCCTGGTGAAGAGCTGAGCCATGATCCGTTCCCCCACGCGTCGCGTAGTGAGCCTGCTGCTGTGCCTGCTGCTGGCGGGATGCGCGCGTTCCGAACTGCTGCAGGCACTGGACGAACGCCAGGCCAACGAAGTGGTGGCCGCGCTGCTCCACCACAACATTCCGGCCGAGAAGCGCCTGCAGGGCAAGGCCGGTTTCATGGTGCGGGTTGCGGCGGCCGATCTGGCCGAGGCGATCGATCTGGTACAGCTGAAAGGTCTTCCTTCCGCGCCGCGAACGCAGATCGCCGCGCAGTTCCCTGCCGATGCCATGGTGAGCACACCGCTGGCCGAGCGCGCGCGCCTTCTCTCGGCGATCGAACAGCGCCTGGAAGAATCGTTGACCACCCTGGCCGGGGTGAAGCGCGCGCGCGTGCACGTGAGCTACGACGCGGGCCCGACCGAAGGCAGCCTGCAGCAGCGCCGTGCGCCTTCGATGCATGTGGCGGCAGTGCTCGCGCATTCGCGCGACATGGACCAGGCGGTGCTGCTGGCCACCGCCAAGCGGTTCCTGCGAAACGCCTTCGTCGATGTGGCCTACGACAATGTATCGGTGGTGCTGACCCCTGCCGCGGAGCCGCGCAGCCTGGCAGTGACGCCGGCCGATGAGCCGACGTCACTATGGGCCCTGCTGGTGATACCGCTTGGCCTGCTGGCCGCGCTGGCTGCCTGCGGCTGGTGGCTGCTGCAGCGGGGCGACCCGCGCGCCGTGCGCGTGCGTGAGCGTCTTCGCCGCAGGCGCAGGCCGCCTGAGGGGGCGTCCTCCCATGCATGAGCGGGTGCGCATCCTGCACGATCCTCTGGCTTACTACCGGCCGTGGTCGGCTGTGGAGCCACGGCTTGCCGGCTCACAGCGCAGTGCACTGAACCGGTGGATACGCCAGGCCCATGCGCTGCCGCCCGCGGCCGTCGACCTGGGCCGTTCGGACCCACTGGCGGACAGGTTGATCCGAGGTTGGTGGCGGGTGCCTGCCGCTGCCTGGTTCGTGGCCTGCGCCGGGCACCGGCGGCATGTGCTGGGCACGCGCTGGATGCCCACCCAGCCACCGGCCCTGCACGCTTTTCTGCGCTTGGGATTTCCCGAAGCCGGCGTAGATTGGCCACAGGCACCTACACCGGACCTGCTGCTGGCCTGGGGCGGGAAACACCTGCAGCGAGGGCTGCATGGGCAGCTGCCGGACTGGCTGCATGCGCGGATGGCGCTGTGGTTCGTGGGCCTGCCAGACCTTCCGGCATCTGCCACAGCCTCTACCGACCCCTTTGACATGACTTGTTTCCTGAGTGCCTGGAACCATGCTGCAGACCTATCCTGAAAGCCTGCTGGAACGCGCCGTTGACGACGTCATCCATGCGTCCAGCGTCCAGCAGGGCGTCAACCTTGCCCGCGTACAGGCGTTCGCCCGTGGCGCGATCACCCGCGAGCGCGAACAGGCGCGGCTGGAGGTGCGTGAGCTACACGCCGCGGCGGCATTCGAAGGCTATCGAGACGGCATGCTGCACGCCTTGGGCGCGCTGCAGGAGGTCATCGAAGGCCTGCAGCGTGAACAGGTGGCGCTGGCCACCGCCGTACGCGACCAGGTGCAAGCCACCCTGGAGGCGATGAACACTGCGCCGGATGTCGTAGTGGAACCGATCTGCAAGGCCTTCGCCCATCGCATGGCGCAGTCCGATGCCGGCACCCAGGCCGTGCTGCACATCCCGCGGGACCAGACAGCGTTGCTGCAGGCGCTGCACGATGAACCGCTGCTGCGGGCGCTTGAGGTGCGGCCGGCCAATCGTCGGCTGCCGCTGCTGGAGTTGGGCGCACTGGCATGGGAGCTGGACCTGCATGGCAGCCTGTTGGACGACGTCGAACTGGCGCTGGGCGAGGCCCTGCCTGGTGTGCAGGACCGGCTCAACACGCTCGCCAGCCGTTACAGCGCGAATCTGCAGGAGTCGCTGGACGCCGCCGCGCAGGCGCGTGGTTTCGCCCTGCTCCGCATCAAACAGAAGGAAGCACAATGAACTCCATCAATCCGCTCGCACAATCGACGGTGGCACGAGGGAATCTATCGGACGACGGGATCGGCCTGGCCGACCGCGTCCTGGCCCAGCGCGGAAAGGGTGCCACCATCGACCCCGCCGCACCTTCCGTCGAGGACAATCTGGTCCCGCTGCCCGAGCCGGTCAGCCCTATCGAGGGATTCATCGAGGACTGGGCTGCGCAGATGTTCCGGGAAACGCTGATGTTCGGCGAAGAAGAGCAAACCGGTAACCCATCGCTCAGCATCGACATCTGAGCGTCCGGCCGGCCTGTTCCTGGGAGGGGCAGCGTGGCCGCCTTCATTCCCGATGTCATCGGCCCCGGCTATGCTGTGCTGATGCAGCTACCGAAAATCGCCCTTCCCCTGTTCTGCCTTGCCGTGCTGGCCAGCCCCCAGGCCCACGCGCGCGGCACTATCGAAAAGGTGGATATCCGCGGCCTGGACAAGGGCGGCGATGCCGAGATCATCGAAAACATCCAGGTCTCGCTGACGCTTTTCGACACGATCGGCAAAGTGCAGGGCGAATCCCGGCTGGAGTATCTGCTGTCACAGGCCGAGCGCCAGACCCGGCAGGCGCTGGAGCCGTTCGGTTTCTACAACCCGACCATCACGGTCGAGGCGCCGCGTACGGGCGACACCCTGCGCGTGGTGATCGATGTGAAAAAGGGCGAGCCGGTACGGGTCCGCGAGGACCACATCGAGATCACCGGCCCGGCCATGTACGACCGTTACCTGCAGGATGACCTGGAGGCGTTCAGGCCGCGCAAGGGTGACGCTTTCGAACATACGTTGTACGAAGCCAGCAAGATCACCGTGACCCGGCGACTGGCCGAGCGCGGCTATTTCGATGCCGATTACACCCAGCACCAGGTGCAGGTCACGCGGGCGGAAAACGCGGCGGATATCGATCTGGCCTGGGACAGCGGGCGCCGTTACAACATGGGCCCGATCACCTTCAAGCAGAATTACTTCGTCGACAAGCTGTTCGATCCGCTGGTGTATTGGGAAGAGGGCAGCTATTTCCACGAGGGCAAGCTGGACAGGCTGCGTGAATCGCTGACCAAGCTGGATTACTTCAGCACCATCGACATCCAGCCCAAGCCGGAACAAGCCGACGAAAACGGCAATGTGCCCGTGGACGTCAACCTGACCCGTGCCAAGCGCAGCATCTACACCACCGGCCTGAGCTATGGCAGCGAGAGCGGCGCCGGTGTGCGTGGCGGCCTGGAGCGCCGGTGGCTCAACAGCCGTGGGCACAAGATGAACACGCAGCTGGACTATGCCCAGAAGCGTAAAAGCCTCACTACAAGCTATCGGATCCCGGCCTTCCGCTGGCTCGATGGCTGGTATACGTTCGCCGCCAGCGCCTACGACGAGCAGACCGACTACATCGATCTGCGCAACCTGAAACTGATCGCCAGCCGCAGCGGGCAGATCAACGAATTCTGGACCGCCACCGCATCGCTCAACGCGCTCCGTGAGCGATGGGGCTATGCATCGGGAACCGAGTTCACCGATGCGGTCTACCAGTATTCCACCCTGGTCTATCCGCAGATCGCGGCGGACTACGTCAACGTCGATGACCGCTTGTTCCCGCGCAGTGGCATCAGCGGCAGCGCGACGATGCGCGGTGGCGTGGAAGGCGCCGGCTCGGACACCAGCTTCGTGCAGGCCAACATGGTGCTGCGCTGGTACGTGCCGCTGGGCCAGACCAATCGCCTGATCCTGCGCGGTGAGGGCGGCACCACCTGGACCAGTGACCTGGTCGCGATGCCGCCCAGCCTGCGCTACTTCGCCGGCGGCGATCGCAGCATCCGCGGTTACGCCTGGCGTGAAGTGGGCCCGCGGACGCCTGAACCGGACAAGTTCGCCCTTGGTGCCAAGCACCTGGTGGTGGGCTCGGCCGAGTACGAGCATTACTTCAATGATGGGCCGTGGGGCGCGGCGGTGTTCGTCGATACCGGCAGCGCCTTCGACAACACCATCGACCTGCACACCGGCGTCGGTTTCGGCGTGCGCTGGAAGTCGCCGGTCGGCCCGGTACGCGTGGACATCGCCCATGGCCTGAACGATCCGGACTCACAGTTCCAGATCTACCTGAACATCGGAGCTGACCTGTGAGCACGCCGACCCCGACCCCGCCGAACGCACCCAACGCGCAGGCCCCCGTGCCACGCCGGCGCTTCTACCGGCGTCGTCGTTTCTGGGCGTGGTCCGGCGTGGGCGTGCTTGGCCTGGTGCTGGTAGGCCTGCTGGCGGTGTACTGGTTGCTGCAGACCGTCGCCGGCCGCGATGTGCTGCTGGCGCAGGTGATCGCGCGGCTGCCGGCAGGCGCCAGTTTCACCTGGGACAAGGCCGAAGGCCCGGTGGCCGGACCGCTCACCCTGCACAACGTCGATTTCCGTTACAACGACATCCACTTCCACGCCGATCGCGCACACCTGGAGCCGGACCTGCGTCCACTGCTGGGCCGCAAGCTGCTGCTGGACCGGCTGGAACTGGACAATGCCACGCTGAACCTGGCCAAGAGCGAAGCGCCCTTCGAGCTGCCGTCATGGCCGGACTCGCTGCCGCAGATCGAGATGCCCTTGGCCATCCAGGCCGACGTCATCCAGGTCAACGGGCTGCGCGTCACCACCGGCGGCGAGCCGACCATCGACATCGCGCGCATCGGCGGTGGACTGGAAATCGCCAACGGCGAGTTCAAGGCCAACCAGTTGCTGGTGGACAGCGACATGGGCAACGTCCGCATCAACGGCCATTACATTCCCTCCGATGACTACGACACCGACCTGAGCGTCACCGCCATCCTGCCGGCGCCGCGTGGCCGTACGCCTGCCAGCGTGGGCCTGGTGGCACGCGGCAACCTGGGCCATATGGAAGTGGCCGTGGCCGGTCGTGCACCCGAGCCGCTGCGCGCGATGCTGGTGTTCGACGGCCGCACCGATCCCACCTGGAAGGCCAGCGCACGCACCGATGCGCTGGACGTGCGCTTGCTGACCCCGGCGCTGAGCGCCTCCACGCTGGAGCCGCTGACGCTGGACTTCACCGCGTCCGGCAAGGGCGGCAGTGCCGACCTGCAGGGTACCGCCCAGCTTGGCGAACAGAAGGTCGAGCTTGCCCCGTCCAAGGTGCAGCTGGAAGACCAGGTGCTGAAGGTATCGCCGCTGGTGGTCAAGGCGTTCGGCGGACAGGTGCGGTTGAAGGGCAGTGCCGACTTCCGCGAGCAGGACAACCAGAAACTCGATTTTTCCATCGTCGCCAATGACCTGACGTATACCCCGGCTGCTGATCCCAACACCGCCGGCGGTGCGGCGGTGCCGGTGACCTTGCGCGAAGCCCGCATGGGGCTGGCCGGTACGCTGCAGGCGTGGGCAGCGATCGGCACGGCCGACATCGAGCGCGACGGCCAGAAGGCGGCGCTGCAGTTCGATGTGCGTGGCAACGAAAACGCAGCACGCATCGAGCAGCTGCAGGCTCGCACGCCCGGCGGCACGCTCGAGGTGGAAGGCAACGTGGCCTGGGCGCCGCAGCTGCAATGGGACGCCAAGGCGACACTCGACGCGTTCGATCCGGGCTACTTCATGCCGGGCTGGGACGGGCGCTTGTCCGGCAATCTTGCCAGCACCGGCCGCCAGCTGCCGGTGCCGGCCAATGCACCGCCGGGGACCGCCGGCGTCATCGAAGCGACGGTCGATCTGCCCTCCCTGAAGGGCAGATTGCGGCAGCGTGCGGTGGATGCGCAGGGCAAGTTCGCGATGCAGGGCGAGCAGGGCGAAGGCCAGCTGAAGTTGGCCGTCGGTGCGAGTCGTGTCACCGCCTCGGGCAAGGTCGGCGACCGGCTGGACATCGATGCGCGCTTTGAGCCGCTGCAGCTCAGTGACCTGCTGCCGGGTGCCGATGGCGGCCTGCAGGGCACGGTGCAGGTCAAGGGGCGGCGCGACGCGCCGGACATCACCGCCGACCTGGTGGGCAGCAACCTGCGCTGGGACGATTACGCGGCCGAAGCGATCAGCCTGAAGGGTCGCCTGCCATGGAGCGGCGACAGTGGCACGCTGGCGCTGCAGGGCCGCAACGTCAACGCCGGGATGCTGCTGGAAAGCCTGAAGGTGGACGCGCAGGGCAGCGTCAGCAACCTGCGGTTGACCGCACAGGGCCGCAACGACATGGGCGCGGTGGACCTGCAGGGCAGTGTCCGCCAGCAGGGCCAGCAGTGGCGCGGCAAGCTTGAATCGCTGCGGCTTGAACCGCAGAAGGGTGATCCCTGGGTGCTGCGCAGCGCGTCGGATTTCGCGATCAACGGCAGCAACTACAGCCTGACCGAAACCTGCCTGGCCCCGGCCACCGGGGGTGCGCTGTGCGTGCATGCCAACTGGCCGCGCGAAGGGCTGGTGGTGCGCGGCGACGCGCTGCCGCTGACCCTGGTGCAGCCGTGGCTGCCGCCGACCTCCGGGCGTCGCATCTTCCTGCGCGGGGAGGTGACGATGGACGCGCAGATCCGACCGCGCGGCAATGCCTGGGAAGGCAACGTGGAGGTGCGTTCGGCCGAAGGTGGCGTGCGCCTGGGCGACAACGCCCGCGGCGAACTGCTGAAGTACGACCAGTTCTCGATCACGCTGGACATGACGCCTGCACGTATCGACGGCTTCCTCGGCATGGGCTTCCAGGGCAACGGCTTCGTCAACGCCAAGGTGCAGACCGGTTGGGATGCCAGCGCTCCGTTGAATGGTGAGCTGTACCTCAACATGGCGCGGCTGTACTGGCTGGAACTGTTCTCACCGGATATCGTGCGGCCGACCGGCCTGATCGAAGGCCACGTGAGCCTGCGTGGAACCCGCAGCCAGCCGCTGCTGGGCGGCGAGGCCACGCTGAGCGACTTCAAGGGCGAATTCCCGGCTCTGGGCCTGACCTTCGAACAGGGCAAGGGCGACTTCACCGCCCAACCGGATGGCTCGGCGAAGATCACCGCGCAGGCCAATTCCGGCAAGGGCACGCTGTATGTGGACGGTGGCCTGTCATGGTTCGGCGATGCACAGCCGCTGCAGCTGCATATCCACGGTGAGAACGTCCTGTTGTCCAACACAAGCGAACTGCGCGTGGTGGCCAACCCGGACCTGGATTTCACCCTGGCCGGCACCACCATGCAGCTGAAGGGCGAGGTGCTGGTGCCGGAGGCCGACATCGACCTGGAACGCCTCGACCGCGGTACCTCCGTATCCTCGGACGTGGTGGTGCTTGATCCGGTGGATCCGGAAGAGACCGCCAGCTCGCCGCTGGACATGGACCTGACGGTCAGCCTCGGCGACAACGTCAAGATGGCCGGTTTCGGCCTGAAGGGCGCATTGACCGGCAAGATGCAGGTATGGGCCAAGCCGGGTCGCGAAATGACCGCCAACGGCGGGCTGGAAGTGAGTGGCCGCTACAAGGCCTACGGCCAGGACCTGACCATCACGCGCGGCCAGCTGACCTGGAACTACAACCCGGTGTCCGATCCACGCATCAACCTGCGCGCGGAACGTCGCATCGGCGATGTGACCGCCGGCATCGACGTCACCGGTCGTGCGATGCAGCCGCGTGCGCAGGTGTGGTCGGATCCGTCCATGTCGCAATCCGAGGCGCTCGGTTACCTGGTGCTCGGCCGCAGCCTGACCGGGGCCACCAGCGACCAGACCCAGCAGGTCAACGCCGCATCGGCGGCCCTGTCGGCCGGCAGCGGGCTGCTTGCCTCGCAGCTGGGCGCGAAACTGGGGCTGGATGACGCGGGCGTCAGCCAGTCACGCGCGCTTGGCGGATCGGTGCTGGGCGTGGGCAAGTTCATTTCGCCGAAGTTGTATGTCGGTTACGGCGTTTCACTGGTGGGCAGCGGGTCGGTGCTGACACTGAAATACCTGCTCAGTCGCGGCTTCGATATCGAGGTGGAATCGAGCACGGTGGAGAACCGGGGCTCGTTGAACTGGCGCCGCGAAAAATAGCGGCGTCGCGGAGCGTCCCGAGGACGCTGGTGTCATCGAGGTCAGCGGCCTGCGCACGCTGGCCCGGCTGCCGGCCAGGACCTGCCCAAGGTCCGGCGGTTGTCGTGTGGGGCACGCAGAGGCTAAGGTCACGGGCTGACCTGATCCGCCGGATGCCCGCATGTTCTCCCGCACAACCCTTTCCGTCTCCCTGGCCCTGGGCCTGTCCATGGCGGCAGGCGCACATGCCGACGAAGGCATGTGGATGCCCACCCAGCTGCCAGCGCTGGCCAAGCCGCTGAAAGCGGCCGGTTTCAAGGGCGATCCGCGCGATCTCGCCAATGTCACCGCGCCGCCGCTCAGCGCGGTGGTGCGCGCAGGGGGCGGCACCGCCTCGTTCGTCTCTCCCGAAGGGCTGCTGCTGACCAACCATCACGTGGCCATGGGCGTGATCCAGTACAACAGCACCCCCGAGCACAACCTGATCGACGAGGGCTTCATTGCCAAGGGCCGGGGCGATGAGCGGCCGTCCAATCCGGATTTCCGCGTACTGGTCACGGTGGGATTCGACAAGGTCACCGATCAGGTGCTGGCGCAGGCCAAGGGCAAGACCGGGCGTGCCTATTTCGATGCCGTGGACAGCGCCAGCAAGCAGATCGTGGCCGACTGCGAACGCGACGGCAGCGTGCGCTGCTCGGTGGCCGACATGTACTACGGCACCGATTTCTACCGTATTTCCCAGCTGGAACTCAGCGACGTGCGGCTGGTCTACGCACCGCCGCGGGCGATCGGCAACTATGGCGACGAGATCGACAATTTCATGTGGCCGCGCCACACCGGTGATTTCACCCTGTTGCGCGCCTACGTCGGCAAGGATGGCAAGCCTGCCGCGTACAGCCCCGACAACGTGCCCTACCAGGCGCCGGCGCACCTGCAGATGTCCTTGCAGGGCCCGAAGGCGGGCGACTTCGCGATGCTGGCCGGTTACCCGGGAATCACCTATCGGCATCGCACTGCCAACGAGTTCGCCAGCCAGATCGACAGCGTGCTGCCGCGCCGCGTCGCGCTTTTCCAGCAGATGATCGACACCATCGAGGCGGCGACCCAGGGCGATGCGCAGGCACGCACCCGCTATGCCTCGCAGCTGCAGTCGCTGAAGAACAACCGCAAGCGCGCCGCCGGTGAACTGGAGGGGCTGCTGCGCAGCGACGCGAAGGCCCGGCGTGCCAGTGACGAGCAGGCGATGCTGGCCAGTGCCGATACCCGCTATCGCGATGATATCCAGGCCCTGCTGGCCACGCTGTCACAGGGCGCCTCGCTAGGTGAGCGCGACCTGCTGCTGGACCAGATCGCCAGCCAGACCCAGCTGCTGCGCTCGGCACTGCTGCTGGAGCGCCTGCGGCTGGAATCGGCCAAGCCGGATGCCCAGCGTGAAAGCGGCTTCCAGCAGCGCGACCAGGCACTGATCGAAGGGGTGTTGAAGCAGGCCCAGCGGCGCTATGCGCCGGGCGTCGAAAAAGCCTTGCTGGGTGCGCTGCTGGGCCGCTACCAGCAGTTGCCGGATGCGCAGCGCCTGGCGGAGTTCGATGCCGCCTTCGGGCGCACGCCGCAGTCGCTGGGCAGCGCGCTCGATGGCCTGTATGCACGCACCACGCTCGGCGATGAAGCACAGCGGCTGTCGCGCTTTGCCGCAGCGCGTGAGGGCAAGGCGCTGGCGCCGGATCCCCTGCTGGCCCTGGCCGGCCCGCTGGTACAGGCGCAGCTGCGCGTGGAAGGCGAGCGCAAGACCCGCGAGGGCGAGGGCCTGCGCCTGCGGCCGGCCTACATGCAGGCATTGTTCGCCTGGCGTGCCCAGCAGGGCCGGGCGGTCTACCCCGACGCCAACCGCAGCCTGCGCATCAGCTTCGGCAAGGTGGAAGCGCTGAGCCCGCGCGATGGCGTGCACTTCGATCCGGTGACCACCGTGGCCGGCATCGTGGAGAAAAACACCAATGCGTATCCGTTCGATGCACCGCGCCCGCTGCTGGACGCCATCGCCAAGGGCGACTTTGGCAGCACCGCCGATCCGGCGCTGAAGACCCAGACGGTCAACTTCCTGACCAACCTGGATACCACCGGCGGCAACTCAGGCTCCCCCGTGCTCAATGCCAAGGGCGAACTGATCGGCCTCAACTTCGACAGCAACTGGGAGTCGGTCAGCGCCAGCTGGTGGTTCGATCCGCGCTTCAAGCGCGCCGTCCACGTGGACATGCGTTACCTGCGCTGGCTGCTGGCCAAGGTCTATCCGGCCCCTGCACTGCTGCAGGAAATGGGTGTGCCGGCGGAACAATGAGCGGGGCCGGCGGCAGAAGGGTGGCCCCCCCCCTCAGCGCGCGATGAACGTCAGCAGCAGGCGGCGCACCGGTGCATCCATGGCATCGAAGGTGGGCTGACGGTATTGCGGGACATCCAGCGGGTTGTTCGGATCCCAGCCGATGGCGTTGCTGCCTGGCTGCGGTTGGAACACAGGCGGGGCGGTCGTGGCGCTCCACGCACAGACGAACAGTCCGTGCACGCCCTGGTCCCAGCCTTCCACGATGCGCACCGATGACAGCACGATGCCCTGCCTGGCGCTGTCCCGGGCGACGGCCTTCATCGAGCGCTCGCCTGCACACAGGCTGACCGCCACCCAACCCACTACACTGTCGGCACTGCCGCCCCGGAAGACCGCCTTTGGTTTCCAGCTGGATCCTGCTGCTGGTGTCCGTCGCCTATGCTGCGCTGCTGTTCGGCGTGGCGTGGTGGGGTGACCGACGCCCGCTGTATCCGGACCGGCCCTGGCTGCGCCCGGTGGTCTACAGCCTGGCGCTGGCGGTGTACTGCTCCTCGTGGACCTTCTACGGTGCGGTCGGGACGGCGGTGCGCAGCGGGGTGGGCTATCTGTCGATCTACATCGGCCCACTGCTGATGATGCTGTTCGGCTGGCGCATCATCGAACGCCTGGCGCTGGTGGCGCGCAGCCAGAATGTGGTCTCCATCGCCGACTTCATCTCATCGCGCTTCGGTCGCTCGCGGCGGCTGGCGGCGCTGGTGGCGATCATCGCGCTGATCGGCGTGGTGCCCTACCTGGCGCTGCAGTACAAAGCCGTTGCGATGAGCCTGCAGGTACTGACCGGCGATAGCGGGCCGACCGGCTACTTCAGTGATCCGGCGTTGTACGTGGCGCTGCTGATGGCCTTGTTCGCCACCTTGTTCGGTACCCGCCAGGTGGATGCCACCGAACACCACCACGGCATGATGCTGGCCATCGCGCTGGAATCGGTGATCAAGCTGCTGGCGATGGTGGCCGTGGGCGTGTTCGCCTACCTGTGGCTGAGCGAGCGCACCGATGCGGTGGTGCAGTCGGCGCATACGCTGTTCACTTCGTTGCCCCCGGTGGGGTTCATATCGCAGACCCTGCTCAGCTTCCTGGCCATCGTGTGCCTGCCGCGGCAGTTCCACGTGGCGGTGGTGGAGTGTGGCGATGTGCGTGACGTGCACCGCGCGCGCTGGATGTTCGGCGGCTACCTGGTGGTGATCTCGGCGATGGTGATCCCCATCGCCACGGCCGGTGTCAGCCTGTTCGGCACCGGCGGCACGGTGGCCGACGATGCGATGGTACTGGCCCTGCCCCTGCACGAGGGCCGCAACGCGCTGGCGCTGGTGGCCTATGTCGGGGGGTTCTCGGCGGCGACCGGCATGGTCATCGTATCGTCGATCGCCCTGGCCACGATGATCAGCAACGACCTGGTCATGCCGGTGCTGCTGCGACGCAGCGGGGGCACCGGCGAGGCGGCGGACGTGGCATCGCGGGTGTTGTGGATCCGCCGCCTGGCGATCCTGTTCCTGGCGCTGATCGCCTACACGTACTACCGCAGCAGCGGCAACGACAACTCGCTGGCGTCCTATGGCCTGATGGCGTTCGCGGCGGTGGCGCAGTTCGCGCCCGGGCTGATCGGTGGGTTGTACTGGCGCGGGGCCAGCCGCCGCGGCGTGGAAACCGGCATCGTGCTGGGCTTCGCCACCTGGATCTACACCCTGCTGTTGCCCGCGCTGACCCAGTCCGGCCTGGTGGATGCTGCGTGGTTGAGCGAAGGGCCGTTCGGCGTGGTATGGCTGCGGCCGCAGCAGTTGTTCGGCATGAACGGGTGGGATCCGTTGACCCACGGCACGTTCTGGTCGCTGCTGGTGAACGCGGCGACGATGATGCTGGTGTCGGCACGCTGGCGGCCCAGCGTGGACGAGCGCCTGCGCGCGGCACCGTTCCTGGATCCGTATGCGCAGCGGCCCTCGGTGGCCAGTGGCTGGCCGGGCCACGTGCACGTAGGCGACCTGCTGGCGCTGGCATCGCGGGTGGTGGGCGAGCGCCATGCGCGCCGTTCGTTCTTCGAACAGGCGCAGTCGCTGGGGCGCGAACTGCAGACCCAGGTGCCGGCGGATCGGCCCTGGGTGCAGTTCACCGAACGCCTGCTTGCCGCCTCCATCGGCGCCGCGTCGGCCCGCCTGCTGCTGACCAGCCTGCTGCGCGGTTCGGGCATGGACCTGGGCGAGGTGGTGGCGGTACTGGACGAAGCCGGCCAGGAGCTGCGCTTCAATCGGGAGATCCTGTCCACCACGCTGGAAAACATCAGTGCCGGCGTCAGCGTGGTCGACCCGGACATGCGCCTGACCGCATGGAACCGGCGCTACCAGGACATGTTCGGCTATCCGGACGGCATGCTGTACGTGGGCCGCCCGGTGGCCGACCTGATCCGCTACAACGCCGAACGCGGTGAGCTGGGCGAGGGCGATATCGAACGCCAGATCAGCCGCCGCATCCGCTACATGCGTGCCGGCTCGCCGCACGTGTTCGAACGTACGCGCAGCGATGGCAAGGTGATCGAGATGCGGGGACAGGCGTTGCCCGGCGGCGGCTACGTCACCAGCTACAACGACATCACCGACTACAAACACGCGGAAAAAGCGCTGCTGGAAGCCAACGAGACACTGGAGCAGCGGGTGGCCGAGCGCTCCAATGCTGCCGAGGCGGCGCAACAGTCCAAGACCCGCTTCCTGGCGGCGATCAGCCACGACGTGCTGCAGCCACTTAATGCGGCGCGGCTGTTCGCCTCGGCGCTGCGCGAAAGCCACCACAACAACGAAGAGCAGCGCCATCTGGCCGAGCGCGTGGACGCCTCGCTGCGTGCCGCAGAGGAACTGCTCGATGGCCTGCTGGACGTTTCACGACTGGACGCCGGCGGCCTGAATCCGGTGATCGGCGAGTTCGATGCCAGTGCCCTGATGCGCGAGTTGGCGGCCCAGTACTCGCCGGTTGCCGCGGGCCGCGGATTGCGCCTGGACCTGTTCGCGCGCCAAGCCTGGGTCCGCAGTGACCGCCGGTTGTTGCGGCGGGTGATGCAGAACTTCCTGGCCAATGCGCTGCGTTACACCCGGCAGGGCCGCATCGTGCTGGCCGTGCGCCTGCGTGGCGACGAAGTGGAACTGCAGGTATGGGATACCGGCCCTGGCATTCCCGAACACCACATGCAGCAGATATTCGATGAGTTCCATCGCTACCAGCAGCCCTTCGACTGGGGTGAACAGGGGCTGGGGCTGGGCCTGTCCATCTGCCAGCGCATCTCACGTCTGCTCGACCATCGATTGAATGCGCGCAGCCGGGTCGGTAGCGGGTCGATGTTCTCCATCACCCTGCCACGGGTAGCGGCGACCCCGGGCGCCAGCGAGCAGGAACTGATGGCCGCAGCGGCGCCGGCTTCGCGTCCGGATTCACTGGCCGGCATGCGCGTGCTGTGCGTGGACAACGATGAGGAGATCCTCGATGGCATGCGTGCCTTGCTCGGGCGCTGGCAGGTGCAGGTGATCACCGCCAGCACCGTGGACCAGGCGCTGGAGAAAATCACCGCGCACCCCGATGTGATGCTTGTCGATTACCACCTGCATGATCGTCTGGACGGCCTGGACACGCTGGTCGCGCTGCGCGAGGCGGCTGGCAGCGACCTGCCCGGTGCCCTGCTCACGGCTGATGGCCGTGATGAGCTCAAGCGGATGGCACGCGACCGCGGCTATCGTGTGCTGACCAAGCCGATCAAGCCGGCTTCGCTGCGTGCGTTCCTCGCCGCTTACGCACGTTCGGACAACTGAGTCTCCCCCCGCGCGATCGCCATCCTGATGACACGGTCCACCAGCAGCGCTGGAGGGTGCTGAACGAGTTCCCGAAGATACGTGCATGGCTGCACCGCAGGAACGCCCGTTTCCGTGACCGGGCCCAGGTCGGATCGCAGGCCCGCGCAGCGGGAATTGCCTGTCGCCGAGCGCGATATCCGCCCGCTGGCGGACGGCTGCCGGCCCACCGTGGAATCGGTGGTGACCATCCGTCACCGGCGTACCCGCAACCTCCCCTTGATGGGCACCCCATGCCGGCCAGGCCGCTGGTGGGAAGGGTGAGCCGCGGGGTGCCGGTCACGCGGCGGCGCTGAGGTGCTCGTACAGGATGGTGGCGCCGATGATCATCAGGATCACGCCACCGATGATCTCCGCGCGCTTGCCAACCATGTTGCCGAGCACGCGGCCGAGCATGATGCCGGCGGTGACCATGGTCAGGGTGCACAGGCCGATGACCGCCGCCACCACGCCGATGTGTACCTCCATGAAAGCCAGTCCGACGCCCACGGCCATGGCATCGATGCTGGTGGCCAAACCGGTGACCGCCAGCTGCCAGAAGCCGTGGTGGCGTTGCGGGTCTTCGTCGGCATCATCGTGCTGCGGACGCAGGCCGTTGACGATCATGTGCAGCCCCAGGGCGATCAGCAGGCCGAAGGCGATCCAGTGGTCGAAGGCCTCCACGTACTCCAGTGCCGCGCGCCCGAGCATCCAGCCGATCACCGGGGTGATCGCTTCGATGGCGCCAAAGATGAGGCCGGCACGCAGCGCATCGCGGAACACCGGCCTGCGCATGGCGGCGCCCTTGCCGATTGCCGCGGCGAAGGCATCGGTGGACATGGCAAAGCCGATCAGGAGGATCGAAAGAGGGGACATGAAGTTCACGACAGGTCGGGCGAAGACGGACGCACGGCCCGCGTTCGCGCCCAACCTGTCGTTGCGCACGCGGACCGTTGGTCTCGCCAACCAAGATGGTTGCCCGCACCACGGCGCACTGGCCGAGCATGTTGATACGGGCGTTTCCTGCAGCAGGAAACCGGCTACTCCCCAAGGGGACGCGAAGCTTAGCACCGGGGTCCCGGTCTGTGGCGTCACCCTGCGATTGCGCAGGTGAAGCTGGTTTTCATAGCTGTGGCTATAACGCGCGGCGTGCAGTGCCGCCGGGACATGACTCGGCGCTACCGGAGACGGCTCAATCCTCTTCCGGCGGCAACACGATCTGCTCGTCGTCGATGGCCAGCTTGCCGGCCATCAGCACGGCCTGGGTGCGGTTGGTCACGCCCAGCTTTCGCAGGATGGCGGTGACGTGCGCCTTGATGGTGGCCTCGGACACATTCAGGTCGTAGGCGATCTGCTTGTTCAAGCGCCCCGCGCCCAGCATCTGCAGTACGCGGAACTGCTGCGGGGTGAGCTCGCGCAGGCGTTGGCCGACCTCGCGCTCTTCGCGGCCGGTGGGTGGCTCGTTGTGCGCCTCCGGCGGTGCCCACGTTTCGCCGTCCAGGATCATTCCCAGCGCATGGCCGATGGTGTCCGAATCAGCCGATTTGGGGATGAAGCCGAACGCGCCATGATCAAGCGCACGGCGCATCACCTTGGGTTCCTCGCGCGCGGACACCACCACCACCGGCAGGTGCGGGTGCAGCGATCGCATGTGCACCAGTGCATTGAATCCCTGGGCACCGGGCATGTTGAGATCCATCAGGACCAGGTCGGCATCGTTGTGCTGGTCGGCCAGCGCGTACAGCGCTTCCACGCTGTCGGCTTCGAACAGCTGCACGCCGGGGATGACGCGCTTCACGGCGCCTCGCAAGGCCTCGCGGAACAGCGGATGGTCGTCGGCAATCAGGAGGGTGGGCATGGGATCAGCTTACGCAAAACAGGAGGGGCAGGGGACGGACACAGCGCTCTTCGCCACGCGAAGGCTGCTGCATCCAATGGGCGGACCGGGCCCTCCTCCCGGTCCGCGGCGTGGCGCATTACTTGACCTTGCGTTCGTCCACCAGCGAGGCCACCACCGACGGATCGGCCAGGGTGGAGGTGTCGCCCAGCTGGTCCGGCGCGTTCTCGGCGATCTTGCGCAGGATGCGGCGCATGATCTTGCCCGAACGTGTCTTCGGCAGGCCGGGGGCCCACTGCAGGTGGTCCGGCGTGGCGATCGGGCCGATTTCCTTGCGCACCCATGCCACCAGTTCCTTGTGCAGTTCGTCGCTGGGCGCCTCGTCGGCGATCAGGGTGACATAGGCGTAGATGCCCTGGCCCTTCACCTCGTGCGGGAAGCCGACGACGGCAGCTTCGGCCACCTTCGGATGCGATACCAGCGCGCTTTCCACTTCGGCGGTGCCGATGCGGTGGCCGGACACGTTGATGACATCGTCGACGCGGCCGGTGATCCAGTAATAGCCGTCCTCGTCGCGACGGCAGCCATCGCCGGTGAAGTAGGCGCCCGGATAGGTGCGGAAGTAGGTATCGATGAAGCGCTGGTCGTCGCCATACACGGTGCGCATCTGGCCCGGCCACGAATCGCGGATGATCAGGTTGCCTTCCGTGGCGCCGTCCTTGATCTCGCCGTCGGCATTGACCAGGGCCGGCTGCACGCCGAAGAAGGGCAGGCTGGCCGAGCCCGGCTTCAGGTCCACTGCACCGGGAAGCGGGGAGATCAGGATGCCGCCGGTTTCGGTCTGCCACCACGTATCGACGATCGGGCAGCGGCTGTCGCCGACCACCTCGTAGTACCAGCGCCAGGCCTCCGGATTGATCGGCTCGCCGACGCTGCCGAGCAGGCGCAATGACGCGCGCGAGGTGCGCTTGACCGGATCTTCGCCTTCGCGCATCAACGCGCGGATGGCCGTCGGCGCGGTGTAAAAGAGGCTGACTTTGTGTTTGTCGATCACTTCCCAGAAGCGCGAGGTGGTGGGGAAGTTCGGCACGCCTTCGAACATCAGCGAGGTGGCGCCATTGGCGAGTGGTCCGTAGACGATGTAACTGTGGCCGGTGACCCAGCCGACATCGGCGGTGCACCAGTAGATATCGTCTTCGCGCAGGTCGAACACCGCTTCATGGGTGTAGGCCGCATACAACAGATAACCACCGGTGGTATGCAGCACACCTTTCGGCTTGCCGGTGGAACCGGAGGTGTAGAGGATGAACAGCGGATCCTCGGCGTTCATGCGCTCCGGCTCGCACTCGGCCGGCTGGCTGTCCACCACATCGTGGAACCAGCGGTCGCGCGGGGCCTGCATGTCCACCGCGCCGCCGGTATGGCGGACCACCAGTACGGTTTCCACCGTGTTGGTGCCGGGCAGCTTGAGCGCGGCATCGACATTGGCCTTCAACGGGATCTTCTTGCCACCGCGCAGGCCTTCATCGGCGGTGATGATCAGTTTGCTGGCGCAGTCGCTGACGCGATCGGCAATCGAGTTCGGCGCGAACCCGCCAAACACCACCGAGTGGATCGCACCAATGCGCGCACAGGCCAGCATGGCCACGGCCGCATCGACAATCATCGGCAGATAGATGGTGACGCGGTCGCCCTTCTGGACGCCGAGGCTGCGCAGCGCATTGCCGAGCCGGCAGGTGCGCTCGTACAGCGCGCGATAGGTGACGTGCTGGGCCGGCGCGTCCGGGCTGTCCGGTTCGAACAGCAGGGCGGTCTTGTCGCCACGCGTTTCCAGCTGGCGGTCCAGGCAGTTCACGCTGGCGTTGAGCTCGCCGTCTTCAAACCACTTGATGTGGAAGTCGGCCAGGTCGTAGCTGACGTTCTTGATGATGCTGGGTTGCTTGAACCACTGCAGCCGCTGCGCCGCTTCGCCCCAGAACGCATCGGGATCGGCGATCGAGGCCTGGTACTGCTGCTGGTAGGTGGTTTTGTCGATCCGCGCGTTCTTGGCGAACTGCGGGTCGACGGGATAGAGATCAGCCATGGCGCCCTCACTTGCACGTGGACTTTGATGTGCGGTTGCAGCATGCGGCGCAACCGTTGCCACCCAGTTTGCCCGATCCGCCCCCGCCCGCGACACCGCCGTGCTTAGACCATGGTCGCAAGCCGTCAGGCGCAGAGGCTGCGCGCGGTGAATACGGCCCCGCCCGCTGCAGCAGGTACGACTAATGGCCAATAGCCGCCGTGCGTCAACCGGTCGCACCCTCGGCTTCGACCGTGCCCCACGCGCGTCTTTCGATTTGCCACTTGGGAGAGAGGGCAACATGAATCACCGTACGTTGAAGACGCTGCGCAAGCCGTTGGCTGCCTGCATGCTGGTCGCACTGGCGGCACCGGGCATGGCCTTGGCCGAAACCGCGAGAGAGAAGGCCCTGGAAGCACGCGTGGGCGAGCTGGAGCGTCAGGTTCAGCTGCTGCTGTCTTCGCAGCAACAGCAGCAGAGCCAGATCAGCCAGACCCAGCAGGCGGTCACCGAAGTGAGGACGGTGCAGGCCGAGCAGAAGCCGGCCGTACCGGCAGGCAAGCAGCCGATCCAGGTCACCACCATCACCCCCGGCGCCGCGCCGGGCACCACGGTCAAGATCGGCGGCTTCATCAAGGCTGATTTCCTGGCCACCCAGACCGGCGATGGCCAGCTGGCCGACGACGCCACCGGCCGCGCGCTGTACTTGCCGGGCCAGACCCCGGTGGCCGGCGCGGGCGGCAGCGGTGAGCGTTCGGACGTGGACTTCAACGCCCACGCCAAGTTCTCGCGCTTCAACCTGGGCATCGACAACGTCAGCGAGAACGGCAACAAGGCCGGTGCGTTCTTCGAGATGGATTTCTTCGGCAATTCGCTCGGCAACCAGACCGCCACCAATACCTACGGCGTGACCCTGCGGCACGCTTACATGTACTGGAACAAGTGGACGGCCGGCCAGACCTGGACCAACTTCATGGACGCGGCCTCCCTTCCCGAAGCCGCCGACTTCGTCGGTCCCACCGATGGCGTGGTGTTCGTGCGCCAGGCACAGATCCGCTACACCACCGGGGGCCTGAGCGTTGCGCTGGAAAACCCGGAAACCACCACGCTGACCGGCGTGCGCAATCCGGTGACCGGTGCGTGGACCAACGCCAGCGCCAACTCTGATCGCGGCAGCCTGCCCGACCTGACCGTGCGTTATGGCTGGAAGGGCGACTGGGGCACCTTCGGCGTGGCCGGCCTGGTCCGCCAGCTGAAGGTCGACAACCAGACCACCGGCGCGGACGCGGACAAGATCGCCGGCGGCCTGACGCTGGGCGGCAAATGGGTGATGGCCGACTCGGACACGCTGCACTACCAGCTCACCGGAGGCGAAGGCATTTCGCGCTACATCGGCCTGGGCATCACCGCCGATACCGCCTATGACATCGCGCGCGATGAGCTGGCGACCACCGGCGTGCTGGCCGGTTACGTGGGCTGGCGGCATGCGTTCACCCCGAAGCTGCGCACCAACCTGATCTACGCGCGCAGTGACTACGACAACGACGGAACGCTGGGCCCGCTGGTCACCAAGAGCGTGCAGAGCATCCGTGGCAACGTGTTCTATACGCCGATGCCGAAGGTCGATATCGGTGCGGAATACATGTACGGCGTGCGCGAAATCGAAGACGGTCGCAAGGGCGACATCAACCGCGTGCAGTTCACCACCAAGTACAGCTTTTAACTGAGTGCCGACCCAGGTCGGCACCCACCGTCACCATGCTTCGGAGGGGAAGCTTCCCATGTCAACAACACCTGCACCCGCACCTGCGTCACTGACGCACGGCCACAAGAAAGTCATTTTCGCATCGAGCCTTGGCACGGTGTTCGAGTGGTACGACTTCTTCCTGTACGGCTCACTCGCCGCCATCATCGCCAAGCAGTTCTTCAGCGGGGTCAATGAAACCACGGGCATGATCTTCGCCCTGCTGGCGTTCGCGGCCGGCTTCTTCGTGCGTCCGTTCGGCGCGGCTTTCTTCGGCAGCCTCGGCGACCGCATCGGCCGCAAGTACACCTTCCTGGTCACATCCTGATCATGGGCATCTCGACCTTCCTGGTCGGCGTGCTGCCCAACTACGCCTCGATCGGCGTTGCCGCACCGGTGATCCTGATCATCCTGCGCCTGGCCCAGGGCCTGGCGATGGGCGGTGAGTACGGCGGCGCGGCCACCTACGTGGCCGAGCATGCACCGGCCAACAAGCGTGGCCTGTACACCAGCTTCATCCAGTGCACCGCCACGCTGGGTCTGTTCATGTCGCTGCTGATCATCCTGGCCTGCCGCTACTTCCTGGGCAACGAAGCCTTCGAAGCGTGGGGCTGGCGCATCCCGTTCCTGGTGTCGATCGTGCTGCTGGGCATCTCGGTGTGGATCCGCCTGCAGCTGAGCGAATCCCCGCTGTTCCAGCAGATGAAGGCCGAAGGCAAGGGCTCCAAGACCCCGTTCCGTGACAGCCTGAAGGACGGCAACCTGAAGTTGATGCTGCTGGTCCTGCTGGGTGCAGCGGCCGGCCAGGCGGTGGTGTGGTACGGCGGCCAGTTCTACGCGCTGTTCTTCCTCAGCAGCATGCTGAAGGTCGATGCCACCACTTCCTACCTGCTGATCGCCGCGGCGCTGGCGCTGGGCGTGCCGTTCTTCATCTTCTTCGGCTGGCTGTCCGATCGCATCGGTCGCAAGTGGATCATCCTGGCAGGCTGCCTGCTGGCTGCGGTCACCTACATCCCGGTGTTCAAGGGCCTGACCCACTTCGCCAACCCGGCCATCGAAGAAGCACGCACCAATTCGCCGGCACTGGTCGTGGCCGATCCGAACACCTGTTCGTTCCAGTTCGATCCGGTGGGCCTGCGCAAGTTCACCAGCTCCTGCGACGTGGCGACCGCCGCGCTGACCAAGGCTGGTGTGCCGTATGACGTGCAGCCGGCACCGGCCGGTTCGCTGGCGGTGGTGAATGTCGGCGCGTCCAAGGTGGCCTCGTATGAAGCGGCTGGCTTGACCAAGGAAGACGGCAAGGCCAAGGCCGATGCCTTCGGTACCGAGCTGAAGGCCGCGCTGGTGGACGCAGGCTATCCGGCCAAGGCGGACAACGCGCGCATCAACATCCCCGGCACGATCTTCATGCTGTGGATCCTGGTGCTGTACGTGACCATGGTCTACGGCCCGATCGCCGCCTACCTGGTGGAACTGTTCCCGACCCGCATCCGCTATACCTCGATGTCGCTGCCGTACCACATCGGCAACGGCTGGTTCGGTGGCTTCCTGCCGGCGATCTCCTTCGCGCTGGTGGCCGGCACCGGCAACCTCTACTACGGCCTGTGGTACCCGATCGCCATCGCATTGATGACGGTGGTCATCGGTGGCCTGTTCCTGCGCGATACCAGGAACGTGGACATCACCAAGTAACCGGGATCGACACGAAGTGAATCGGGGGCCGCGGCGAAATCCGCGGCCCTTTCGCGTTCAAGCCCGGTAGTGACGAGCGCTGGCCGTCAGTCTTCGGCCGTTGCTGGGTGGCAATCGGCGGTCCTCACGCCGCTGCCGCGCCGCTGCGCTCGCCGAGCATGGCGCGGCGTTAACGGGCTGGCGCTGGTGGGCGAGAAGGCCTCCCTGCCTCATGTCGGATTTCCACGTTGCGGGCGGCATCCATGATCACGCGCTCACTCTGCTGGCGCAGTGGATGCTGGAATCCTGATGCCGGCGCGTCGTCGGTACGACGGAGCAAGGATCTGATGAAGCGCGCAGCACGTGGTTCTACCTTGTGGCACCTCGCCGCAGCTGCCTTGTTGGCGGTCTGTGTTGCGATCTCGGTCCCCGTCGCACTGGCTTGGACAACTCCGTTGAAGTTGCCAGCCCGCCACAGCAGCGTGGTGGAAGATCTGGAACGCTGGTATGGCAACGTGGTCGATGACTGTGGCGGTGGAGAAATGCCAGCCTATCAATGCAGCGGCATCCTGCTGCGCGCCACGCTCAGCGCAGTGGATTTGCTGCCGTGGGAGCCCACTGATCGACAGATCGCCAAGGGCAGCGTCGCCTTTTCCTGGCTACGCCAGGACGATGGGTTCGGCCGGCCTTTCGGCAGGCAGAACGGGTTCATCCTGTACCCCAGCCAGGAGGCACCGGGCAACCGGACTGCCGACATGCAGATACTGTGCAGTTTCCCGATCAATGCCAGTACAGACCGTCGGCCAACCCTGCAGGGCTGCGGCCCTATCGAGTCGGAAACGCTGACTACCGATACCTGCCAGCGCCTCGGTATCTCCACCGCCAGGCAGTGGCTGGGCGCCTACCCGGAGGCCGGCAACTATCGGGTGTGCGGCTGGGATCTGCGTCATGCGGGCGCCGAAGCGCCGGCGCGGTGGTTCAAGCTGGCGGCGGAAGCGCATCAGGCGCTGCCGGACAAGCTTTGGGCCATCAACAACGAGGTCCTCGTAGCGACCTGGCCAGAAGGCAGTGGCGGTCAGCTCCCGTTGCATTCCTTCTTCCATGTCCAAGGTGGACGCGAGGCCTTGATCAAGGCGCAGTACGACCAGATCCGCTACTACCAGCACCATGGACTGCTGATTCCGATCGTTCGGCTCGGCTTTCCTGCCAGCAAGCAGGAACGCATGTCGTTTTCCTACGACCTCCGTGATCAGGCTGTCGGTCAACCGGCCCGGCAGGGCTCTGCGGATTTTGAAGACGCTGACGTGGGGCGGCAAACGAGGGTTACCGCCGGCGGCTTCGAATTCGAGCTCAAGGGAGATCGCGTGGGCGTCAGCGACCGCGGGCATCCTGCCAGCCATGGCCTGATCTCGGGCCGGCACCTCAGCGTGGATTCGGCAATCAGCTTCGCCCTGGAAGGCGCCGGGCGTCGTCGGGTAGCGTTCTCATGGGGGTGTAATCGCCCCTGCGGTCTGCAGAAAGTCATCGCCGATGAGCACATCCTCCTGTTTGACCAGGAGTCGGGCGACATGCGCTACGGGTCAACGGAGTTCACCCTCGATGGGCCGGAGGCGTTCGTCCTGCTAACCGACAGCGAAGATGACGAAATGGAGATGGTGCTGGACAATCTGGAGGTGCGGGAGCTGCCCGCGCGGGCCCGGCGTTCGGATGGCCGCAGGTCCGCGCTGGTTGCGGACGTGGATCGCGACCCCGCCCTCCTATGAAATGAAATGGAGGGAACACCCACCTTCAGGCGTTGTTGGCAGAGACCGTCCAAGGGAGAGTGTCGTCGGGAATGCCGACGTCACCGACAGACGCCCAAGGGCGCTCTCACAGGGAGCGAGGACGCTTCAGAATCGGTGACGGATGCCTGACCGCGCTACCTCCCGTTCAGCCTGTTCAGGCACAATCGCGGAAACCTTATCCGGTACTCCGCCATGCGCATCCTGCTGATCTCCACCCTGCTGCTCGCCACCACCGCCTGCACGTGGGTGCCGATCGAGTCGTCCGGCAAGACCGTGCGCGTGCTGGCCCCTGGCGCGGTGCCGGCCGGTTGCCAGGCCAAGGGCGAGGTGGTGGTGACCGTGAAGAGCAAGGTCGGCTTCTACAACCGCAACCCGCTGCGCGTGCAGGAAGAGCTGGAAACCCTGGCCCGCAACGAGGCGCCCAGTGCCGGCGCCAACGCCGTGCAGGCCGCCGCACCGCCCGCCGATGGCAGCCAGCGCTTTGCCGCCTTCCAGTGCCCGCCGCGCTGAAACGCACCATACGGCCAAGGCTGAATCGGTAAAGGTGCGGTCAGGCCAAGAGGGTTATAGAATGACGCCCCCTTTGCCTGAGCCTTGGCGCTAACTCGATGCTCTTCAAGAATGTCTCGATCGCCGGCCTGGCGCATGTCGACGCGCCCCACACGCTAACGACCAAGGAAATCAACGAACGCCTGCAGCCCACCCTGGACCGCCTCGGTATCCGTACCGACGTGCTGGGTGACGTTGCCGGGATCCATGCGCGCCGCCTGTGGGATGAAGGCACGCTGGCCTCGGACGCGGCCACCATGGCCGCCCGCAAGGCGCTGGAAGACGCCAACATCGGCCCGGCCGACGTCGGCCTGGTGATCAACACCTCGGTCAGCCGCGACTACCTGGAGCCGTCCACCGCCAGCATCGTGTCCGGCAACCTGGGCGTGGGCGAGGAATGCGTGACCTTCGACGTGGCCAACGCCTGCCTCGCCTTCATCAATGGCATGGACATCGCCGCGCGGATGATCGAGCGTGGCGAGTTGAACTACGCGCTGGTCGTCGATGGCGAGACGGCGAACCTGGTGTACGAGAAGACCCTGGAGCGGATGACTGCCCCGGGCGTTACCGCCGAAGATTTCCGCAACGAGCTGGCGGCGCTGACCACCGGGTCGGGCGCGGCGGCGATGGTGATGGCCCGTTCGGAACTGGTCCCCGATGCCCCGCGCTACAAGGGCGGCGTCACCCGGTCGGCCACCGAATGGAACCAGCTGTGCCTGGGCAACCTGGACCGCATGGTCACCGATACCCGCCTGCTGCTGATCGAAGGCATCAAGCTGGCCCAGAAGACCTTCGCCGCGGCGAAGATCGCGCTGGGCTGGGCGGTGGAGGAACTGGACCAGTTCGTCATCCACCAGGTCAGCCAGCCGCACACCGCCGCGTTCATCAAGAACTTCGGCATCGATCCGAAGAAGGTGATGACCATCTTCGGCGAGCACGGCAACATCGGCCCGGCCTCGGTGCCGATCGTGCTGAGCAAGCTCAAGCAGCTGGGCAAGCTGAAAAAGGGCGATCGCATCGCACTGCTCGGCATCGGCTCGGGGCTGAACTGCTCGATGGCTGAAGTGGTCTGGTGACCCAGGCCCGGTAATGTCTCCCCAAGGGCCGGTACTACCGGCCCTTTTTACAGGTGCACCGCATGCGCGATCTTCCCGGCTACCCGTCCACTCCCCATCGGTTCGAGGTCCGTCCGGGCCTGTCGATGAACTACCTCGACGAAGGCCCGCGCGATGGCGAGGTGGTGGTGATGGTCCACGGCAATCCGTCGTGGAGCTACTACTGGCGCACGCTGGTGGCCGGCCTGTCCGACCGCTACCGCTGCATCGTGCCGGACCACATCGGCATGGGCCTGTCGGACAAGCCGGCTGATGACCGCTACGAATACACCCTGCAGTCGCGCGTGGATGACCTGGACGCGCTGCTGGCGCACCTGGGCATCACCGGTCCGGTGACCCTGGCCGTGCACGATTGGGGCGGCATGATCGGCTTCGGCTGGGCGCTGTCCCACCACGCCCAGGTCAAGCGGCTGGTGGTGCTGAATACCGCGGCGTTCCCGATGCCGGCGGCGAAGAAAATGCCGTGGCAGATCGCACTGGGGCGGCACTGGAAGATCGGCGAGTGGATCATCCGCACCTTCAATGCATTCTCCTCCGGTGCGTCGTGGCTGGGTGTGGAGCGGAAGATGCCGGCCGAGGTGCGCCGCGCCTACGTGTCGCCGTACGACAGCTATGCCAACCGCATCAGTACGATCCGCTTCATGCAGGACATCCCGCTGTCGCCGGCCGACAAGGCGTGGCCGCTGCTGGAGCGCTCCGGCCAGGTGCTGCCGTCCTTCGCCGACCGGCCCGCCTTCATCGGCTGGGGCCTGCGCGACTTCGTCTTCGACCATCACTTCATGGAGGGCTTCCAAGCGGCGCTGCCGCAGGCGGAAGTGCACGCGTTCGAGGATGCCGGCCACTACGTGCTGGAAGACAAGCACGAGGTACTGGTGCCGCAGATCCGCGCGTTCCTGGAGCGCAACCCCCTGTAAGCACGGCTTCTGTGAGTGGCGACCGTGGTCGTCACGCGCGTGAAGCGCCCGGACTGTCAGGGCCGGGCGCTACCAGCCCCATGGACCCCTCGGGGGGAGGAAGCCCCTGAGTCGGCGTGCCCTCCCGCTCAGGCCGCGATCGGGGCCTGCGGCGAGCCGTTGTCGTCCGGATGGTCGTCATCGTTGCCGGCCGCCTCGCGCCAGCGCCAGTCGGCCGGGGTCAGCGGGTCCAGGCCGTAGGCGAGGCGGGCTTTCTCGCACTGCGCGCTCGGCTTGCCGTATTCCCATGAAGCGTCCACCTCGCGGCACACGCTGGGCCGGTTGGGATGGATCGTGCACCGCGAATACACGCCGATCTGGGCGTCGAGCGCCACGCAACGCACCGGCGCCGAATGGGTGCCCTGCATGCACAGGCGATGCGGGTCCAGCACTTCGGTAAGTCGGTGCGGCACGCCGCCGGGGGTGACTTCGTCCGATTCCATCCAGTGGAACGCCACGCGGTACTGGGTGCAGCAGGCGCCGCAGGTCATGCAGGGGTGTTGCATGGGCAGGGCGCCTCGGGCGGCCATTGGCGAGATGAAAAGAGAGTGCGGATTTTCCACGATGCGGGCCAGCGCGCAAGAAATTCCGTATCCGGCGACAATGAACGGATGAACCGATACAGCAATATTGCCGCGCGGTTGCCCGAACTGGCGCGCGAACGACCCGACCAGATCGCCATCCGCTGTCCCGGACGGCGCGGGCCGGGCAATGGCATGGCGGCCTATGACGTGACCTTGGACTACCGTCAACTGGATGCGCGCAGCGATGCGATGGCCGCCGGCCTGTCCGCCTACGGCATCGGCCGCGGCGTACGGGCGGTGGTGATGGTGCGTCCTTCGCCGGAGTTCTTCCTGCTGATGTTCGCGCTGTTCAAGCTGGGCGCGGTGCCGGTGCTGGTGGATCCGGGCATCGACAAGCGCGCGCTGAAGCAGTGCCTGGACGAGGCGCAGCCGCAGGCCTTCATCGGCATTGCGCTGGCCCACGTGGCCCGGCTGGCGCTGCGCTGGGCGCCGTCGGCCACGCTGCTGGTGACCGTGGGCCGCCGGCTGGGCTGGGGTGGCACCACGCTGGCCGCGCTGGAGCGCGCCGGCGCCGGTACGCCGCCGATGCTGGCCGCCACCGATGGCGAAGACACCGCGGCGATCCTGTTCACCAGCGGCTCCACCGGCGTGCCCAAGGGCGTTGTCTACCGCCACCGCCATTTCGTCGGCCAGGTCGAGCTGCTGCGCGCGGCCTTCGGCATGGAGCCGGGCGGAGTGGACCTGCCGACCTTCCCGCCATTCGCCCTGTTCGACCCGGCACTGGGACTGACCTCGGTGATACCGGACATGGATCCCACGCGCCCGGCCAAGGCCGATCCGCGCCGCCTGCACGATGCGATCAAGCGCCACGGCGTCACCCAGTTGTTCGGCTCGCCGGCATTGATGCGGGTGCTGGCCGACCATGGCCAGCCGCTGCCGGGGGTCAAGCGGGTGACCTCGGCGGGGGCGCCGGTGCCGCCGGACGTGGTCGCCAGGATCCGCCGGCTGTTGCCGCCCGATGCCCAGTTCTGGACGCCATATGGCGCCACCGAATGCCTGCCGGTCGCGGTGATCGAAGGGCGCGCGCTGGAAAACACCCGCGCCGCCACCGAAGGCGGTGCCGGCACCTGCGTGGGCGGGGTGGTGGCACCGAACCAGGTGCGCATCATCGCCATCGACGACGCGCCGCTGCCGGACTGGTCGCAGGTACGTGAGCTGGCGGTGGGCGAAGTGGGCGAGATCACCGTCGCCGGGCCTACCGCAACGGACAGCTATTTCAACCGTCCGCAGGCAACTGCGGCGGCCAAGATCAGCGAGACGCTGGCCGATGGGAGCACCCGCGTGGTGCACCGCATGGGCGATGTCGGCTACTTCGATGCACAGGGCCAGCTGTGGTTCTGTGGGCGCAAGACCCAGCGCGTGGAAACCGCGCACGGGCCGCTGTACACCGAACAGGTCGAGCCGGTGTTCAACACCGTGGCCGGCGTGGCGCGCACCGCGCTGGTCGGCGTGGGTGCGCCGGGTGCGCAGGTGCCGGTGCTGTGCGTGGAGCTGCTGGGCGGGCATTCCGATTCCGCGGCCCTGCATGAAGCGCTGCGCACCAAGGCGGCCGTGCGCCTGCCCGAGGCACGCCTGCAGGAGTTCCTGGTCCATCCGGGGTTCCCGGTGGACATCCGCCACAACGCCAAGATCGGCCGCGAGAAACTGGCGATCTGGGCCGCTTCGCAACGGGAAAAACACGCATGAAGATCCTTGTCACCGGTGGCGGTGGATTCCTCGGCCAGGCGCTGTGCGCTGGCCTTGCCGAACGCGGGCACCAGGTACTCAGCTTCAATCGGGGTCATTACCCGGCGCTGCAGGCCATGGGCGTGGGCCAGATCCAGGGTGATCTGGCTGATGCGCAGGCGGTGCTGCACGCGGTGACGGGCATGGACGCGGTGCTGCACAACGCGGCCAAGGCAGGGGCCTGGGGCAGCTATGACAGCTACCACCGGGCCAATGTCGTCGGCACCGACAACGTGATCGCCGCATGCCGTGCGCAGGGGGTGTCGAAGCTGGTCTACACCTCTACCCCCAGCGTGACCCATCGCGCTACGCATCCGGTGGAAGGGCTGGGTGCGGACCAGGTGCCGTACGGCGAAGACTTCCAGGCGCCGTATGCCGCGACCAAGGCGATTGCCGAACAACGCGTGCTGGCGGCCAACGATGCCGCGCTGGCCACCGTGGCGCTGCGCCCCCGGTTGATCTGGGGGCCGGGCGATCTGCAGCTGGTGCCGCGACTGGCGCAGCGTTCGCGCGCTGGACGCCTGCGCCTGGTCGGCGATGGCAGCAACCTGGTCGATACCACCTTCATCGACAATGCCGCACTGGCGCATTTCCTGGTGCTGGATGCGCTGGCTCCCGGTGCGGCGTGCGCGGGCAAGGCGTACTTCATTTCCAATGGCGAACCGCTGCCGATGCGCGAGCTGCTCAACAAGCTGCTGGCTGCGGCAGGCGCGCCCCCGGTGACGAAGTCGGTGAGTTTCAAGACCGCGTATCGCATCGGTGCGGTGGCCGAAAAACTGTGGCCGCTGCTGCGCCTGCCGGGTGAGCCGCCGCTCACCCGTTTCCTTGCCGAACAGCTGTGCACCGCGCACTGGTACAGCATGGAACCGGCGCGCCGCGACTTCGGTTATGTGCCCGTGGTGAGCATTGACGAAGGGCTCACGCGGCTGAAAGCTTCATCAATCGGCGAGATTTCCGTCACCAGATGAACACCGCTGGCACGTAAGTATGGTCCCCAACGCCACCCCGGCACGTTAACCGCGAGGATCGCCATGCTGCATTACGCCGTCATCTTTTTCGTCATCGCCCTGATTGCCGCCGTGCTTGGGTTCTCCGGTATCGCCGGTGCCGCCAGCAACATCGCCTGGATCCTGTTCGTGGTCTTCCTGGTGCTGGCCATCATCTCGATGTTCCGCAAGCGAACCTGACCTTCGGTCGGGTTGCTTGAAAGACAAAGCCGGGCATCGCCCGGCTTTGTTGTTTCTGCGAGCCCCCCGCGGCCGCAATGGTGGTAGCGCCGCGCCATGCTCGGCGAGCGCAGCGGCAACAGCGTGACCACCCACGGTGGTCACCCACCACGGCCGCGGCAGACCGCCAGCGGCCGTCACTACCGGGCCGGTGGCGGTCACTGCCGCATCAGGCAGGTAGAATGCCCGCCATGCCTCTTTCCCTGCTCAAGTCGCTCAAGCCGGTTGCCGGCCGCGCCCTGCAAGCCGCGCTCAACCGCGCGCTTGCGCTGGACCCTGATACCCGCCAGGCGCTGACCGCACTGGATGGCCGCCATATCGACCTGACCCTGGAAGCGCCCGCCCTGGCGATGCGCATCAGCGTGCACGGCGAGGCACTGGAAGTGGGTCCGGTGGACCATCGCGAAGCCGACCTGGCGGTGCGCAGCAGCCTGTCCGGGGTGTTGGCACAGCTGCCGCTGCTGGCGAAATCACGCAGCGCCCAGGCCAACACGGCCGGGCGCGTGCGGGTGGCCGGCGATGCCGAACTGGCGCGCCGCCTGCAGCAACTGGCGAAGGGATTCGATCCGGACTGGCAACTGCCCTTCGTGCGCGTGTTCGGCGAGGTGCTGGGCGTACAGGTGGCCAACACCCTGCGCAGCGCCTTGCAGCACGCGCGCCGCGGCGCGTCCGACCTCGCGCATACGGCCGCGGAGTTCGTTACCGAGGAATCGCGCGACGTGGTGCCGCGCGGCGAACTGGATGCCTTCCATGACGACGTGGACGTGCTGCGTGACGACCTGGAGCGCCTCGCCGCGCGCGTGCAGCGCCTGCGGGGGGCCGCATGAAGGCGCTGCTGCGGGCCAGCCGCATCGGCCGCATCATCCTGCGCTACCGGCTGGACGACCTGCTGCAGGGCACCCCGGCCGAGCGCTGGCTGCGGCTGGCCAAACCCTTCGTGCCACGTGCATCGGCGGACATCGCCGCGCAGTCCCGCGGTGCGCGGCTGCGCCTGGCGCTGCAGGACCTCGGCCCGATCTTCGTCAAGTTCGGACAGATCCTTTCCACCCGCCGCGACCTGGTGCCGCCGGATGTAGCCGTCGAACTGACCCTGCTGCAGGATCGGGTCAAGCCGTTCGACGGCGATACCGCACGGCGCATCGTCGAACAGGCGCTGGGCATGCCGGTCACTGCGGCATTCGCCAGTTTCGATACCGAGCCGCTGGCCTCGGCATCGATCGCGCAGGTGCACGCCGCCACGCTCGGCGATGGGCGCCAAGTGGTGGTCAAGGTGCTGCGCCCGGACATCGAGAAGCAGATCGTCGCCGACATCGCCCTGCTCAATTCGCTGGCGACGCTGGTCGAGCGCACCCATCCGCGCGCCGACAAGATCCGCCCGCGCGAGGTGGTGGCCGAGATCGAAAACACGCTCTCGGCCGAACTGGACCTGCAGCGCGAAGGCGCCAATGCGAGCGTGCTGCGCCGGTTCTGGGAGAACTCCGACGACCTGTACGTGCCCGAGGTGATCTGGAGCCACACGGCCGAACGCGCACTGACCCTGGAACGCGTCTGGGGCATTCCGTCGGACGACATCGAAGCGCTGGACCGCGCCGGCATCGACCGCGTCGCGCTGGCGGCCAAGGGCGTGCGGGTGTTCTACACCCAGGTGTTCCGTGACAACTTCTTCCACGCCGATGCGCACGCCGGCAACATCTGGGTCGATATCGATCCGCAGCGCCGCGCCAACCCGCGCTTCATCGCGTTGGATTTCGGCATCATGGGCCAGCTCTCGCAGGAGGACCAGTACTACCTCGCCGAGAACTTCATGGCCATCTTCAACCGCGATTACCGGCGCATCGCCGAACTGCACGTGCAGGCCCGGTGGATGCCCGACCACGTGCGCATCGACGAGCTGGAATCGGCGGTGCGTTCGGTCTGCGAACCGTACTTCACCCGTCCGTTGTCGCAGATCTCGCTGGCCGAAGTGCTGATGAAGCTGTTCCGCGTGGCGCAGCGTTACCAGCTGACCCTGCAGCCCCAGCTGATCCTGCTGCAGAAGACCCTGCTCAACATCGAAGGGGTGGGCCGCCAGCTGGATCCGCAGATCGATATCTGGGCGGTGGCCAAGCCGGTGCTGGCGAAGATCCTGCGCGCGCGCTACAGCCCGCGCCGGGTGCTGCGCGAGATCGGCAAACGGGTGCCGGAAATCATGACCCATGCGCCGGACATGCCGCGGCTGGTGCACGCCTGGCTGAGCCAGCAGGTGGAAGGGCGGCATGAGCTGTCGATGCGCTCGCGCGACCTGGTCGCACTGGATGCCAGCCTGCAACGGCTGCAGAAGCGCGCCGTGGGCGCGATCACCGGTGTCGGCCTGCTGGCGATCGCCGCGCTGCTGTACGTGCTGCAGCCGCCGGGCCTGTACTTCGGCGACATGCCGATCTGGAGCGGGGTGTCCGGCGCCCTGGGTGCATTGGCGTTGGCACGGGCGTGGTGGCGATGACCGCGGGCGGGTCGGTGGTCGACGAGGCGATCCCTGACGAAGCGGCCGCAGTCACGCCACTGCCGCCGCTGCAGCTGCTGCACCAGGACGAGCGGCTGGCAGTGGTCAACAAGCCCGCCGGGTTGATGGTCCACGACAGCAAGCTGGCGCGCGGCGAGGATGACTTCCTGGCTGATCGGCTGCGCGAGCAGCTGGGCCGGCAGATCTTCCTGGTGCACCGGCTGGACCGTGCCACCAGCGGTTGCCTGCTGCTGGCCTTCGATCGCGAAACCGCCAGCGCGCTGGGCAAGTCGCTGATGGGCGGGGAGGTGCAGAAGGATTACCTGACCGTGTGCCGTGGGTGGCCGGCAGAGCAAAGCTGGCAGGTCGACCATGACCTCGACGGCGGTCCCGGCAAGCCGGTGAAGAAGCCGGCGGTGACGGATTTCCAGCGTCTGGCGACCGGCGAGCTGGCGGTGCCGAGTGGTGAGTTCAGCACCTCGCGCTATGCGCTGCTGCGCTGCCAACCGCAGACCGGGCGCTTCCGCCAGATCCGCCGCCACCTCAAGCACCTGTCGCACCACATGATCGGTGACACCAGCCACGGCGATGGGCGGCACAACCGCATCTTCCGCATGCAGGGCGTGCACCGCATGCTGTTGCATGCCGAGCGCCTGCGCTTCCCGCATCCGGACGGAGGCACGGTGGGCGTGCGCGCACCGGTCGACGCCGCATTCCAGAAGGCGCTGGATCTGTTCGGCTGGGACGTCGCGCCGGCCTGAGCCGGTAGCGCCGAGCCATGCTCGGCGGGATCCAGAAGCGTGACGACCAACGGTCGTCACCCACCAAGCGAACAGCGTGACGACCAACGGTCGTCACCCACCACGGCACGGCGCTACCGGGCCCCGGGCCTGGGCGGGCTACAATCCCCGCCATGAAAATCGCCTCGTGGAACGTCAATTCCCTCAACGTCCGCCTGCCGCACCTGGAGCAGTGGCTCAAGGACTTCGGCCCGGACATCGTCGGCATCCAGGAAACCAAGCTGGAAGACCACAAGTTCCCGGATTCGGCGCTGATCGCCGCCGGTTACCGCAGCGTGTTCGCTGGCCAGAAGACGTACAACGGCGTGGCACTGCTGTCGCGCGAGCCGGCGCAGGACGTGCAGATCGGCATCCCCGGCTTCGAGGACGAGCAGAAGCGCGTCATCGCCGGCACCTTCGGCGAGCTGCGGGTGATCAACCTGTACGTGGTCAACGGCCAGGACGTGGGCACCGACAAATACGCCTACAAACTGCGCTGGCTGGAAGCAGTGCATGCCTGGATCGCCGATGAGCTGCAGCGCTACCCGAAGCTGATCGTGATGGGGGATTTCAACATCGCCCCCGACGAGCGTGACGTCAACGACCCGCTGGTCTGGAACGAAAACCACATCCTGACTTCCACCGCCGAACGCGGCGCGCTGAACAAGCTGCTGCAGCTGGGACTGCACGATGCGTTCCGCCTGCACAGTGACGAGGCCGGAGTGTTCAGCTGGTGGGATTACCGCGCCGCCGGTTTCCGCCGCAACCTGGGCCTGCGCATCGACCTGACCCTCGTATCGGATGCGCTGAAGGCGTCGGCGGTGGCATCGGGCATCGATCGCGAGCCGCGGACCTGGGAGCGCCCGAGCGATCACGCACCGGCCTGGGTGCAGCTGGCCTGAAACAACGAGGCCCGGCACTTTGCCGGGCCCCGTGCTGATGCATCAGCCGGCCAGCGGCCGGCACCACGGCGGCGTCAGCGTATGCTCTTGCGGGTGAACAGGTTGACGATCGCCAACAGGATCACCGCGCCGATCAGCGAGAACAGGAAGGTGCGCAGCGTGATCGCGTCGTTGATCCCACCACCGAACAGAAAGCCGGCAATGAGCGCGCCGACGATGCCGACCACCACGTTGAGGATGATGCCCTGCTGGCCATCGCGCCTCATGATGATGCTGGCCAGCCAGCCCACGATGCCGCCTACGATCAACCAGATGATGATGCCCATCGCCACACCTCCACGTCCCAAGGGCCTTCAGTTGACGCGCCCGGCCGTGAACCGCTTGTGCAGCCGTGCTGACAGGCACGCGACGTGAGCCAGCCGCCGCCCTTTGGTGGCCCGTGGCAGTTCGGGCCGGTGACGGTCTGGCGCCGCCCCCACGTGCCGGGACACCGCGGCGAACCGCAGGCGCGCCAGGTGCTGGCCGAGGCGTTGGGAGGCGATCCGCTGGCGCTGCCCCTGGTCCGTGACCGGCGTGGCCGCCCGGAGCTGTCTGCTGCGTTGTCCGGCTACGGCACCGGCTGGAGCCACAGCGGCGAGCTGCTGCTGGTGGCGCTGGGCGAAGGCGTACGGCTGGGGGTGGACCTGGAACTGCTGCGTCCACGGCCGCGCCTGCTGGAAATCGTTCGCCGCTTTTTCCACCCGGCGGAAATCGAATGGCTGGAAAGCCTGTCCGAGGCTGATCGCGAACACTGGTTCTTCCGTGTCTGGTGTGCCAAGGAGGCCATGCTGAAGGCGGACGGGCAAGGCATCTCCTTCGGCCTGCACCGCCTGCAGTTCGCCCCCGCCCGCGACGGCAGCCTGCAGCTGCACTGGTGCGATGCGGCGCTCGGCCCGGCCGCGCGCTGGCACCTGCATGAGTGGCAGGCGCGCGCCGATTTCCGCGCCGCGCTGGCCTGGCACGCCGTCTGAAGGTAGCGCCGAGCCATGCTCGGCGAGCGCGAAGCGCGGCGTCGGACAGTGTCCGCCGAGCATGGCTCGGCGCTACCAAGGCCGGCCCGATCAACTCAACGGCAATAAACCGGCGATAATCACGGCATGAGCGAACACAATCTTCCGCCTGCCGTCGCCGACACGCTGCAGCGTGGCCTGGCCGACATGGGCCTGGCTGCCGAGCTGGCACCGCCGCTGCTGCGTTACCTGGCCCTGCTGCATCGCTGGAACCAGACCTACAACCTCACCGCCGTGCGCGATCCGCAGGAGATGGTCACCCGCCACCTGCTGGATTCGCTGGCGATGCAGCCGCACGTCACCGAAGGCACCCTGGCCGACCTCGGCACCGGTCCGGGGCTGCCCGGCATTCCGCTGGCCATCGCCTGCCCGGGCCTGCAGGTCACTCTGGTGGAAAGCAACGGCAAGAAGGCGCGCTTCATGCGCGAAGCCGTGCGCCAACTGCAGCTGGGCAATGCGCGGGTCGCCGAGTCGCGTGCCGAAGCGCTGGACGAGCCCGGCCAGTACGACCAGATCACCGCGCGTGCGATGGATACGCTGGAAGGTATCGTGCGCGTGGGTGGCCACCTGCTGCGCCCGGGCGGGGTGCTGCTGGCGATGAAAGGCATCCACCCGCACGATGAAATCGCCGCACTGCCGATGGGCTGGAGCGTGCGCGAGGTAGTGCCGCTGCAGGTTCCGGGCCTGTCCGGAGAGCGCCACCTGGTGACCATTACCGGTCCTTGAGCGGCTGCGCCGGTCCTTGTCCGCCAAGGTCCTGGCGCATCCCGATTTCCGCCCGGGGCCGGTTGTACGCATAATGACCAGCCCCAGCAACCGTCGACGAGGCTCACCCGCATGGCCCGCATCATCGCCATCGCCAACCAGAAGGGTGGCGTCGGCAAGACCACGACCGCCGTCAACCTGTCCGCCGCCCTGGCCCACGCCCCCAAGCGCGTCCTGCTGGTGGACCTGGATTCGCAGGGCAACGCGACGATGGGCAGCGGCGTGGAAAAGCGCGAGCTGGCCTCGTCCACCTATGACCTGCTGCTGGGCGAAAGCACCGCGGCGGAAGTGCGGGTGAAGTCGGCCGAAGGCTATGACCTGCTGCCCGGCAACATCGACCTGACCGCCGCCGAGATCCAGCTGATGGGCCAGGGCGAGCGCGAACAGCGCCTGAAGCGCGCGCTGGCCCCGATCCGCGATGAGTATGATTACATCCTGATCGACTGTCCGCCGGCGCTTTCGCTGCTGACCTTGAATGCCCTGGCCGCCGCCGATTCGGTGCTGGTGCCGATGCAGTGCGAGTACTACGCCCTGGAGGGCCTGAGCGCGCTGGTGGAAACCATCGAAGCGCTGCGCGGCAACCTCAATCCGGCCCTGGAAATCGAAGGCGTGCTGCGCACCATGTTCGATGTGCGCAACAACCTGGCCAACGCGGTGTCCGGCGAGCTCACCGAACACTTCGGCGACCTGGTGTTCCGCACCATCGTGCCGCGCAACGTGCGCCTGGCCGAAGCGCCCAGCCATGGCCAGAGCATCGTCGGCTACGACCGTGGCTCGCGCGGTGGCGTGGCCTACCTCGGCCTGGCCGGGGAGATCATCCGTCGCAACAACGATCGCAACAAGGCCGCCAAGGCCGTGGAGACTGCCTGATGACCACCAAGCCCGCCGCAGGCAAGAAGCGTGGCCTCGGCCGCGGCCTGGATGCCCTGCTGGGACCGAAGGCTTCGGTGAGCCAGGTGCAGGCCACGGCGGTGATCGAACCGCTGCCTGGTGAAGTGCTGCGCAGGCTGCCGATTGGCCAGCTGCAGCCGGGCAAGTACCAGCCGCGGCGCGAGATGGACCAGGCCAAGCTCGCCGAACTGGCTGATTCCATCCGTTCGCAGGGCGTGATCCAGCCGATCCTGGCGCGCCAGCTGCCGGGCGGCAACTACGAAATCGTCGCCGGCGAACGCCGCTGGCGTGCCTCGCAGCTGGCCGGGCTGGACGAAGTGCCGGTGGTGGTGCGCGAGCTGGAAGACCGCACCGTCATCGCGATGGCGCTGATCGAGAACATCCAGCGCGAAGACCTCAACCCGCTGGAAGAAGCCGAAGCCCTGCATCGGCTGATCAGCGAGTTCACCCTGACCCACGCCGAAGCGGCCGAGGCCGTCGGCCGTTCGCGTGCGTCGGTGTCCAACCTGCTGCGCCTGCTGGAACTGCCGATCGCGATCCGCGTGCTGCTGGAATCACGCCGGCTGGAAATGGGACACGCCCGCGCGTTGCTGACGCTGGCCCCGGAACTGGCCGGCAAGCTGGCCCAGGAAGCAGCCGATGAAGGCTGGTCGGTACGTGAAGTGGAGCGCCGCGCGCAGGCGTTCGCCGCCGGCAAAGTGCCGGGCAACCGCCCGCAGCCGGCGCCGCGCAGCGCGCCACAGGCGGATATCGCCTCGCTGGAAACCGAGCTGAGCGAATCGCTCGGTGCCAAGGTGGCGATCAACCACGGCCGCGGCGGCAAGGGCAAGCTGGTCATCCACTACACCGATCTGGACACGCTGGATGGCGTGCTTGAACGGTTGCGGGCCCAGCGCGGCTGAGCGACAGCATGACGATCCTGCTTACCGGCGCTGCGGGATTCATCGGGGCCTACACCGCGCAGGCCCTGCTGCAGGCCGGCCAAGCGGTGGTCGGGCTGGACAATTTCAATGAGTACTACGATCCCCAGCTGAAGCGCGACCGCGTAGCGGCGCTGTGTCCGCAGCTGGACCTGCGCACGCTGGAGCTGGCCGACCGCAACGGCCTGGCCGCGTTGTTCGAAGAGGTCAGGCCGCAGGCGGTGATCCACCTGGCCGCGCAGGCCGGTGTGCGTTATTCGCTGGAAAATCCGCAGGCCTACGTCGACAGCAACCTCAGTGGCTTCGTCAACATCCTGGAGGCCTGCCGCCACCACCGCGTGGAGCATCTGGTGTATGCCAGCAGCAGTTCGGTGTATGGCGATTCGGCCACGCCGCCGTTCTCCGAAGACCAGCGCGTGGACCAGCCGCGCTCGCTGTACGCGGCCACCAAGGTCGCCAACGAATTGATGGCCTACAGCTATGCGCACCTGTACGGCCTGCGCGCCACCGGACTGCGCTTCTTCACCGTATACGGCCCCTGGGGGCGGCCGGACATGGCGCCGCTGCTGTTCGCCCGCGCGGTGCTGGCCGGGCGGCCGATCGAGGTGTTCAACGAAGGCCGGATGCAGCGCGATTTCACACATGTTTCCGACATCGTGGCGGGCATCCTTGGCGCGCTCGCGCATTCCAGCACCGAGCCGGTGCCGCACCGCGTGTTCAACCTGGGCAACCACACCCCGGTGGAACTGGAGCGGTTCATCAAGGTGATCGAGCAAGCCGCCGCGCGCCCTGCACGCAAGGTCTACAAGCCGATGCAGGCCGGCGACATGGTGCGCACGATGGCCGATACCCGACGTGCCCATGAGGCGTTCGGCTATTCGCCGTCCCTGCCGATCGAACAGGGGCTGCCGCCTGTGGTGGCGTGGTGCCGGGATTATTTCGGCGAACGCGGCTGAAGGCGGCCATGCTGGGCAGCCGGGTTCATCTTCGGATAACCTCGGAAGCGGAGAATGCGCGCTGTTTTACTTCCCCTTGGCCGAGTTCCCGATGAGTCATCCCGAGCTTTCCGTCGTCGTCCCGGTATTCAACGAACGCGACAACGTCGCCCCGCTGGTGGCTGAAATCACCGCAGCGCTGCGCGGCCGCGTGGCGTTCGAGATCGTCTACGTGGATGACCATTCGCAGGACGACACGCTGGCGGTGCTGCAGGCCCTGAAGGCCACCACGCCGGAGCTGCGCGTGCTGCACCACCTCACCCAGAGCGGGCAGAGCACGGCGGTGCGGACCGGCGTCAAGCAGGCCCGCGGCGCGTGGATCGCCACGCTGGACGGCGACGGCCAGAATGATCCTGCCGATATTCCGAAGCTGCTCGACGCCCGCGCAACGGCCGATGCCCAGGTCAAGCTGTTCGCAGGCTGGCGGGTCAACCGCAAGGACAGCGGCAGCAAACGCTGGGCGAGCCGCTGGGCCAACGCGATCCGCGCGCGCGCGCTGCACGACGCCACGCCCGATACCGGCTGCGGCATCAAGCTGTTCGAGCGCGAGGCCTTCCTGGACCTGCCTTACTTCGACCACATGCACCGCTATCTGCCCGCGCTGATGCAGCGTGCCGGCTGGACCACGCAGTGCGTGCCGGTCAACCACCGTGCGCGTACCGCCGGGGTGTCCAAGTACAACAACCTGCAGCGGGCGCTGGTCGGCCTGCGCGACCTGCGCGGGGTGGCGTGGCTGATCACGCGCAGCCGCCGTACGGCCGTGGAAGAACGCTGATGGACCTTCCCCTGCTGGACCAGCCGCTGACCTGGTTGTACTGGACCGGCCTGCACGTTACCGGCTGGAAGCTGATCGGCTACACCGGCGCGCTGATGTTCGGCGGCCGCTGGCTGGTGCAGTTCGTCGCTTCGCGGCGCGCCGGCAAGCCGGTGATCCCGCGGTTGTTCTGGTACATGAGCGTGGTCGGCAGCCTGATGACGCTGAGTTACTTCCTTTTCTCCGCCAAACAGGACTCGGTCGGCGTGCTGCAGAACCTGTTCCCTGCATTCACCGCACTGTACAGCCTGAAGCTGGACATCGCCCACCGCGGCTGGAAGCGCGACAAGGCCGCTCATTAGGCAGCGGGCAGGACGTTCGACCCATGTCGGCGACGACCATCGGTGCCATCATCGAAGGACTGCCTCCCCGGGAATCTGCCGCTCGTGAAAACCCGCCTCGCCGTTGCCCTGCTGCTCGCCCTGTCCGCTCCCTTGCTCGCCCACGCGGCCCCGCCGGCGGCCACCGCCGCGCCGTCCAGCATTGCCAATGAAAGCGCCGCCGATGCAGCGTTCCGCGCGATCTATGAGAAGGAATGGGCGTGGCGCCAGGCCGGTGGAGGTGAAGCCAGCGAAGACGGCGACGCTCCGGAAAGCGCCGCGCGCATGCCCGATGTAGGCCCGGCTGCACAGCAGGCGCGGCTTGCGGTCTGGGACGGTGTGCTCAAGCAGCTGGACGGGCTGGATGCCAAGGCCCTGTCTGGCGTGAACCAGGTCAACCTGGCGATCTACCGCGACCAGGTGTTCAACCTGGCCGAGGAAGTGCGCCTGCGCACCTACGAGATGCCGTTCAATTCGGATTCCTCGTTCTGGTCGAACCTGTCCTTCATGGCCCGCCGCGAAATGAAGACCGCGCAGGACCATCGCAACTACATCGCGCGCCTCAACGACGTGCCGCGTTATTTCACCCAGCAGACCGACAACATGCGTGCCGGCCTGGCGCGTGGTTTCAGCGTGCCGCGCGCCGTGCTGGACGGCCGCGAAGTGGCGATCTCCAACGTCGCCGACCTCACCGATCCGACCCGGTCGCCGCTGTACGCACCGTTCAAGAAGCTGCCTTCCAGCATTCCCGCCGCCGAGCAGGCCCAGCTGCAGGCGCAGGCGCGCGAGGCGATCGCCGGCAAGGTCATCCCGGCGTTCCAGCAGCTGCGCCGCTTCTTCCTGCAGGAGTACGTGCCGAAGGCGCGCACCACCCTGGCCGCCGAGGCGATGCCGGACGGCAAGGCGTTCTACAAGCAGCAGATCCACGAGTACACCACGCTGGACCTGGGCCCGGATGAGATCCACACGATCGGCCTGGCCGAAGTGGCGCGCATCCAGGCTGAGATGAACGCCATCATCAAGCAGGTCGGCTTCAAGGGCAGCTTCGGTGAGTTCCTGACCTTCCTGCGCACCGATCCGCAGTTCTACGCCAAGACGCCCGATGAACTGCTGCATCGCGCGGCGTGGATCTCAAAGCGGGTGGACGGGGTGATCGGCAGGTACATGACGCTGCCGCGCGCGCGCTTCACCATCGTGCCGGTGCCGCCGGACATCGCCCCGTTCTGGACCGCCGGCCGCGGTGGCATGGGCACCTACTGGCTCAATACCTACAACCTGCCGGCGCGCCCGCTGTACAACCTGCCCGCGCTGACCCTGCATGAGTCCGATCCGGGCCACGCGCTGCAGGGCGCGCTGGCGGCCGAGCAGGGCGAACTGCCGGAGTTCCGTCGCAACAGCTACATCTCCGCCTACGGCGAAGGCTGGGGCCTGTACTGCGAAAAGCTTGGCGTGGAAATGGGCATCTACGAGACCCCGTACGAAGACTTCGGCCGGCTGACCTACGAAATGTGGCGTGCGGCGCGGCTGGTGATCGATACCGGCGTGCACAGCAAGGGCTGGAGCCGCGAGCAGGCGCTGGCCTACCTGCGCGACCACACTGCGTTGAGCGAACACGAAGTCACCACCGAAGTGGATCGCTACATTTCCTGGCCGGGCCAGGCGCTGAGCTACAAGCTCGGCGAGATCGCCATCGTGCGGCTGCGCGCGCAGGCGGAGAAGGAACTGGGCGATTCGTTCGACATCAAGGCATTCCACGATGCAGTGCTGCAGCAGGGCTCGGTGCCGCTGCCGGTGCTGGAACAGCAGATCCAGGCCTTCATCGCAGAACGCAGGAAAGGCTGATTCCTGGTAGCGGGAATCGCGCGCTGCGGCAGGCTTGTTGGATCCAACAGACAGGCCTGCCGCATGCCCCGACCCCTACAGTCCCATCCGGCCGCGCCAGGTATTTTCAGCATCCGCAGCGTCGCTGCCCCGGCAAGCGGCCCGGCGGCTTCGCTGGTGCCACGCGCCGTGGGCAATGCTCCGGTCATCACCGCCATCTGGATGGCCGGGATGCCATGCTACGGCGGACAGGCGCCGCAGGGCATCACTGAAGTGCTGACAGCACAGGAGCGCGGCGTCATCGCCAGCGATCATGCGCGGTACGGGAATGCGCTGAACGACCCGGAGCGCATCGTCAACATCGATCCCGAGCAGGCCAAGGCGCACGTCAGCTATCGCGCCCTGTGCACGCAGTTCCAGCGCCCGGGCAGCTTCTGTGTACGCCATGCAGAAGGCGGGGATTTGATCCTGGTGCATCGTTCGCGATCAGCACTGAGCCCAGCACAGCTGGTGCGCACGCCGCTGCAACTCTCGGCGACAGGCTGGCAGTTGCAGGTCGCCGACAACGCCAGTCCAGCGTGGTCGGCAGTGCGAGGCAGGCATTTCCAGACCTTGCAGGCGCTCAAGGCGGCGCTGCCGCCCGGCATGCGCGAAGTGCACGCAATATCCGTTGGCGACCCGGACATCAGCCACCTGTAGCGCCTGCCCGCGGCGCTGCGATTGTGTAACGCCGCGTGCGGCCGCTACCCTGACGATGATGATCCGCACCGTCCGCCGACGCCCGCTGTTCCTGATCCGCCTGCTGATGTTGGTGGTGGTGGCGCTTGGCACGGCCGGTGGCGCCTTGGCGTCGGCGCTGGGTGACCTGCATGAGTTGTCCCATGCCGATCACCCCGCGGTGCCGCATGGCGATGCAGAAACAGACACCGGCCACGACGATGACGATACCGGCGCGCGCCTGCTGCATGCACTCGTGCATTGCGGCCATTGTCATGGCCAGGGCGGCGTGCTGCCCTTTGCCTACGCCGGCTGGGAACTGATCACTGCACCGGCTGGCGTGCGCCACGCTCGGCATGACGCGACGTGGCGTCCGGCGCCACAGGACAGCCCGTTGCGTCCCCCGATCCAGGCCTGATCCGCGGTCCGCATGCAGCGGACGACCCGATCCTGTCCTGAGATTGCTGGAGAAACCCCATGTGGAAACGCCTGGCCGCGCTTGCGGCCCTGGCGATGGCACCGTGCGCAGGCGCACAGGTGACATCGTCTGCTGTCCCGTTGACGCTCGATGCTGCCATCGAGCGTGTTTCGCGCACCCACCCCGACCTGCGACTGCTGCCTTTGCAGCAGCAGGCCGCCCGCGCCCGCTACGACGCCGCCGGGCTGGCACCGCCGCTGGTGTTCGGCGTGGACCTTGAAAACGCGCTTGGCAGTGGCGACAGCGGCGGCATCGACGCGCTGGAAACCACGGTATCGCTGGCCGGCGTCCTGGAGCGCGGCGGCAAGCTGGATGCCCGCCGTGCCGTGGCCCAGGCCAACATCGATGCGCTGGCGCCGCAGCGCGAGATCATCCGGCTGGACATGATGGCCGAGGCGGCCCGTCGCTACCTTGCGATCACCGTCGCCAGTGGCCGTGAGCGCATCGCGCTGGAAGACATCGAGCAGCGCCGGCGCGCGGTGGACGCGGCGCGCCGGCGGCTCAGCGCCGGTGCTTCGCCAGCCTCGACCCTGATCACCGCGCAGGCCGCACTGGCCCAGGCAGAGCTTGACCGTGACCGTGCACTGCAGGAGGGCAGGGCGGCACGGTTGTCGCTGGCCGCGCTGTGGAATGCACGCGACGTCGACTTCGACGTGGCCAGTGGTGATCCGCTGCAGTTGCCTGCCCTGCAGGAATTTGGCCAGCTGGCCGATCTGCTCGAGCGGACCCCGGAGCTGGCGCTGATCGCCGGCGAGCAGCGGGTGCGCCAGGCCCAGTTGCAGCTGGCCAGCAGCCAGCTGCGCGGCGATGTGTCCTGGCAGCTGGGGGTCCGCAACGACCGCGGCGGCCGGGACTCATCGCTGGTGGGAGGCTTCAGCGTGCCGCTGGGCAACGCCCGGCGTGCCGATCCAGAGATCCGCGCGGCGCGCAGCGAACTGGAAATGAGTGCAGTGGAGCGGCAGGCGCGCGCGCTGCAACTGCACGCCACCCTGGCCGAAGCGCATGGGCGTTACGCCAACGCCCGGCTGGAGGTCACCCGCATGGAGCGCGATGTGCTCCCGCAGCTGCGTCGCGCCGAAAAGGCCGCCGAAACCGCGTGGCGCGCCGGTGCCATCAGTTACCTGGAATGGGCCCAGCTGCAGGCGATGCGCATCCAGGCGCGGCAGCGCCAGCTGGATGCAGCGGTGTCCGCGCAGAGTGCCCTGATCGAGATCCAGCGGTTGACCGGACAGCCACTGGTCGCCAACGCAACCCAAGGAATCGCACCATGACCTCCACCACCGTGGCGCCGCGCCGCATGCTCGCGATCCTGTTGCTGTCCGCCCTGCTGGCGGGCTGTAGTGACAGGGCAGCCAAGGCCACCGATGAAGACCCACACGCGCACGCAGAAGGTGGATCGCACGATGATGAAGCGCCTGCCGACAGCACCCGTATCAGCGACATACAGGCCCGCGCCGCCGGCATCGTCAGCGCAGCGGCAGGCCCGGGCACCATCGCCGACGAGCACGAAGTGCAGGGTCTGCTGGCGCCGGTCGATGGGCGCAGCGCACAGGTCACCGCGCGTTTTCCCGGACCGGTGCGCGCGCTGCGCGCCAATGTCGGTGACCGGGTGCGCGCCGGCCAGCCGCTGGCCAGCATCGAGAGCAACCTCAGCCTGACCACCTACAGCATCGCCGCGCCGATCTCCGGCGTTGTCCTGTCGCGCCAGGTGCAACTGGGCGCAGTGGCAGCCGAAGGCCAGGTGCTGTTCGACATCGGCGACCTGTCACAGCTGTGGGTGGACCTGCATATCTTCGGTTCCGATACCCAGCACATCACCGCCGGCGTGCCGGTCACCATCACCCGCATGACCGATGGCGCCGCGCAGACCGTGACCCTGGAACGTGTGCTGCCGGGCACCGCCACGGCCAGCCAGAGCACCGTGGCCCGGGCCACCATCGACAATGCCGATGGCCTGTGGCGGCCGGGTGCCGCGGTGCGCGCGCGCATCGTGGTGGCCAGCACGCCGGCGCCGCTGGCGGTACCGCTGAGCGCACTGCAGACGCTGGATGGCAAGGACGTGGTCTTCGTCCGCGACGGTGAAACCTACCAGGCACGCGAGGTCCAGCTGGGTGCACGCGACGCACGCCAGGTGGCGGTCACCGGCGGCCTGCAGGCCGGCGAGCAGGTGGTGGTGGAGCAGAGCTATACGGTGAAGGCGGACATCGGCAAGGCGGGCGCAGCGCATGAGCACTGAACCGCAAAGCGGCCGCGCCAGGCCTGGCGTGCTGGAGCGTCTGATCGGCGGCGCCATCGCACAGCGCTGGCTGATGATGGCGCTGACCGTGGTGCTGGTGTTGGTGGGTGCGTGGAGCTTCGGACGGCTGCCCATCGATGCCACGCCGGACATCACCAACGTACAGGTGCAGATCAATACCGCAGCGCCCGGATATTCGCCGCTGGAGAGCGAGCAACGCATCACCTATGCGGTGGAAACCGCGATGGCCGGGTTGCCGGCACTGGAGCAGGTCCGTTCGCTGTCGCGCTATGGGTTGTCACAGGTGACGGTGGTGTTCGACGACGGCACGGACCTGTACTTCGCCCGCCAGCAGGTGGCCGAACGCCTGCAGCAAGTCCGCTCGCAGCTGCCCGACGGCCTTGATCCCCAGCTCGGGCCGATCGCCACCGGACTCGGCGAGATCTTCATGTACACCGTCGACGCCGCGCCCGGAGCGCGCAAGCCCGATGGCACGGCCTACACCGCCACCGACCTGCGCACGCTGCAGGACTGGGTGATCCGCCCGCAGCTGCGCAACGTGCCAGGAGTCACCGAGGTCAACACCATCGGCGGCTTCCAGCGCCAGGTCCACATCACCCCGGACCCGGCTCGGCTGCGCGCACTGGGATTCACGCTCGAGGACGTGGCGGCCGCGGTGGAAGCCAACAACCAGAACGTGGGTGCCGGCTATATCGAGCGCAACGGGCAGCAGTTCCTGGTGCGCATACCCGGCCAGGTGGCCAACCTGGAAGAGATCGGCAACATCGTGCTGGACCGCCGCGAAGGGGTGCCGATCCACGTGCACGATGTGGCCGAAGTGGTCGAAGGGGCGCAGCTGCGCAGCGGCGCGGCCACCCAGGATGGTCATGAAGTGGTGATGGGCACGGTGGTGATGCTGGTCGGCGCCAACAGCCGCGAGGTGGCCCAGGCTGCGGCAGCGAAACTGGCGCAGGCACAGCGCAGCCTGCCCGAAGGAGTCACCGCCACTGCCAGCTACGACCGCACCGCGCTGGTGGACCGCACCATCACCACCGTGGCCAGGAACCTGCTGGAGGGTGCGCTGCTGGTGGTCGTGGTCCTGTTCCTGCTGCTGGGCAACGTGCGTGCCGCGCTGATCACCGCGGCGGTGATCCCGTTGGCGATGCTGTTCACCCTGACCGGCATGGCACGCGGCGGCGTGTCGGCCAACCTGATGAGCCTGGGTGCGCTGGATTTCGGCCTGATCGTCGATGGCGCAGTGATCATCATCGAGAACTGCCTGCGCCGCTTCGGTGAGCGCCAGCATGCGCTGGGTCGCGACATGAGTGCCGCCGAACGCTTCGCCGAAACCGCCAGCGCGACCGCCGAAGTGATCCGTCCGAGCCTGTTCGGCCTGGGCATCATCACCGCGGTCTACCTGCCGATCTTCGCGTTGACCGGGGTGGAAGGAAAGATGTTCCACCCGATGGCGATCACCGTGGTGCTGGCGCTGACCGGCGCGATGCTGCTGTGCCTGACCTTCGTGCCGGCCGCCATCGCGCTGTTCCTGGGTGGACGGGTGCAGGAAAAGGAAAACCGGGTGATGGCCTGGCTGCGCCGGCGCTACCAGCCGCTGCTGGGCTTGGTGCTGCAGCGTGGGCGCTGGGCAGTGGCCGCCGCGCTGGTTCTGGTGGTGGGCTGCGGCGTGCTGGCCAGCCGCCTCGGCAGCGAGTTCGTTCCCAGCCTGGACGAGGGTGACGTGGCGATGCATGCCATGCGCATTCCCGGCACCAGCCTGGGCCAGTCGGTACGGATGCAGGTGCAGATCGAAACGCGTCTGCTGCAGGTGCCCGAGGTGGCCAAGGTGTTCTCCAAGATCGGCACGCCGGAAGTGGCGTCGGACCCGATGCCGCCCTCGGTGGCCGACACTTTCGTGATGATGAAGGACCGCCGCGACTGGCCCGATCCGCGCAAGCCCCGCAGCCTGCTGCTGGCCGAACTGGAAGCGGCGGTGGAGCAGCTGCCGGGCAACAACTACGAGTTCACCCAGCCGATCCAGATGCGCATGAACGAACTGATCTCCGGTGTGCGCGCGGATGTGGCGGTGGTGGTGTATGGCGATGACCTGGACATGCTGGCGCAGCTTGGCCGGCGCGTGGAGCAGGTGGTTTCCGGCGTGCCCGGCGCCGCCGACGTGCGCCTGGAGGAAACCAGCGGCCTGCCGCTGCTGACGGTGCGGCCCGATCGCCAGGCATTGGCGGGCTACGGGCTCAATCCGGGCCAGGTGCAGTCGACCGTGGCCACCGCCGTCGGCGGCACGGTGGCGGGGCAGCTGTTCGAAGGTGATCGCCGCTTCGACATCGTGGTGCGCCTGCCCGAAGCCCTGCGCCAGGACCCGGCGGCGTTGGCGGACCTGCCGGTGTCGCTGGAAACGGCGCTTGCCAACGGCGACGCCGACGAGCTGAGCCGTGGCGACAGCGCGGCCAGTGGAGGCCCGCGCACGGTGCCGCTGCGCGAACTGGCCCGCATTGAAACCAGCGAAGGGCCGAACCAGGTGAACCGTGAAAACGGCAAGCGGCGCATCGTGGTCACCGCCAACGTGCGTGATCGTGACCTCGGCGGGTTCGTTGCTGAGCTGCAGTCAGCGGTGGGCACGCAGGTCGTGGTCCCCAGCGGCTACTGGATCGACTACGGCGGCAGCTTCGAGCAGCTGATTTCCGCCAGCGAGCGGCTGGCGGTAGTGGTGCCGGTCACCCTGGTGCTGATCTTCGCGCTGCTGTTCTGGGCCTTCGGTTCCGGTCGCGATGCGCTGGTGGTATTCAGTGGTGTGCCGCTGGCGTTGACCGGTGGCGTGCTGGCGCTGGCGCTGCGTGGCATGCCGCTGTCGATCTCCGCCGGAGTGGGTTTCATCGCGCTGTCCGGCGTTGCGGTGCTCAACGGGCTGGTGATGATCAGCTTCATCCGCCAGCTGCGCGGGCAGGGACTGGCGTTGCCGGACGCGGTGCGCGACGGTGCGCTCGGCCGGCTGCGGCCGGTGCTGATGACCGCGCTGGTGGCCTCGCTGGGCTTCGTGCCGATGGCGTTCAATGTCGGTGCGGGTTCGGAAGTGCAGCGGCCGCTGGCAACGGTGGTGATCGGCGGCATCGTGTCGTCCACGCTGCTGACCCTGCTGCTGTTGCCGGTGCTGTACCGCTGGCTGCACCGCCGCGAACACTGAACAAAGGCCCTGGTGGCGATGACCTGCGCTGGTGGCTGACGAACCGCTCTGGCGGGTAACGAACCGCTCTGGTGGGTGACGAGCCGCCCTGGTGGGTGTCGAGCCGCCCTGGTGGGTGACGACCGTTGGTCGTCACCGCTTCTGCTTTCCCATGGCTGCTGGAAGAGCGTGACGACCAACGGTCGTCGGGTAGGGTCGCCACCCACCACTTACGCCGGCAACTTGGCGATCACCTTGATCTCGAACTGGAATCCATACAGCCAGGTCACGCCGATGCCGGTCAGGGTGGGGTGGGGCGCCTCACCCCAGTACTCCGGCACGATCGCCCAGGCCTTCTCGAAGTTCTTCTCCGGGTCGACGATGAACACCGTCACGTCGACCACATCGTCGAAGCTGCAGCCGGCCGCGGCCAGTACCGCGTTGAGGTTGTCGAAGGCGCGCCGGACCTGCGCCTCCAGCTCGGGCTCGGGTGAGCCGTCTTCGCGACTGCCGACCTGGCCGGATACGAACAGCAGGCCGTTGGCGCGCACCGCCGGGGAGTAGCGGTTGCGCTCATACAAGGCCTGCCGGCCAGCGGGAAACACGACGTCACGGGTCATGGGATTACTCCATCAGGGGGCGCGGCAGGTTGCCGCAGCACGAGCTGCATGCTGGACCGCCTGGCCTGCTGGATAAACCGACAGAAGCCGCCTAGATTGTTCGGCAGAACCGACAGATGAGGCCCGGCATGGACCGCTTCGACGCAATGCGCGCGTTCGCGCGGGTGGTGGAAACCGGCAGCTTCACCCGTGCGGCGCAGACCCTGCAGCTGGGCCGGACCGGGGTGACCGAACGGGTGCAGCAGCTGGAAGCGCACCTGCGCGTACGCCTGCTCAACCGCACCACCCGACAGGTCAACCTGACCGCGGAAGGGGAGCTGTACTACGCGCGCGTGGTGCGCCTGCTGGCCGAGCTGGACGATGCCGAAGCCAGCCTTTCCACCGCCACCGCCGCCCTGCGTGGCCGCCTGCGCATCGACGTGCCCAGCCCGTTCGCACGCCTGCTGCTGGTGCCGGCGCTGCCGGACTTCCATGCGCGCTACCCGGACATCGAGCTGCAGATCGGCGTCAGCGACCGCGAGGTCGACCTCATCGGGGACAGCGTGGACTGCGTGATCCGCGGCGGTGCGCCGGTCGAACAGTCGCTGGTGGCGCGCCATATCGGTGACCTCGGCTTCGGCATCCATGCATCGCCTGATTACCTGCAGCGCCATGGCAGGCCCACCCATCCCGGCGAACTGGAAGGGCCGCATCAGCTCACGGTCGGTTTCCTGCGACCGCGCACCGGCCGCACGCGCCGCTTCGTGATGCAGCGTGGTGCAGAGCAGATCGACCTGCAGGGACGCCACGTGATCGCCATCGACGATGGCGACGCCTATCTCGCCGCTGGCCTGGCCGGACTCGGCATTGTCTGCGTGCCGGACTACATGGCCGCCGCACCTGTTGCGCGCGGCGAACTGGTGCCGTTGTTCGACGACTGGCAGATCGAGCCGATGCCGATGTACCTGATGTTTTCCCCCGGCCGGCACGTGAACCAGCGCCTGCGGGTGTTCATCGACTGGGTGACCGCGCTGATGAAGGCATGACCCGACCTGGCCGCCTCTGGTGGCGGCCCCTCCCGGTGAGGCCGCCCGGTTCGATATGGACGGCATCCTGCTTCCGTTCGAAGGCTTGTCCGACGACTACCAGGCGTATGTGGGCGGGATCGGCGACCTGCACGCTTCATGGGTCTGATCGGGAACGCGCGGACGCGCTCGGCGCCATGGCACTGCCGTTGGTGGCCGGCTGACCGAGCAGCTGCCCCACGGCCGCCACACCGATGGCCACACCGTCTTCCGTCGCCATCCGCCGACCCAGCGCCGTCGCACGCGCACGCACGTCTGGATGTTCGGCAACGGCCAGTGCCGCGGACAATCGCTGGCTGTCCAGCCGCCGCGGCGAAAGGGCCGGCGGCGCCACGCCGAGCCGATGCAGGCGGTCGGCCCAGAAGAACTGATCGGCCGCGAAGGGCATCACCATCGAGGGCACGCCGGCGCGGCAGGCCGAGTGCGTGGTGCCGCTGCCGCCATGGTGGATGACCAGCGAGGTAAGCGGGAACAAGGCTTCATGCGGCACCGCCCCCACCACATGCACGTTGCCGGGAAGGGCCAATGCCGGCGTGCCGGACCATCCGGGCGACAACAGCACGCGGCGTCCTTCGAGCATGCGCAGCAGCGCCGACAGCACGGCGTCACGGTCGAATCCGGTCATGCTGCCGAAGCCCACATAGACCGGTGGCGGGCCGGCATCCAGGAACGCCTGCAGTGCGGGCGCTGCCGACCAGCCGGTGCTGTCGGGCAGTCGCCACTGGCCGCACACCCGATGGTCGGCCGGCCAGTCCGCGGGCGTGGCGACCAGGCTTGGCGACACGCCGTACAACATCGGCGCATCGATCCACGGCGTGGTGGCCGGTGACAGGCCCAGCACGGCGCGCCGGGCCTGGTTGATCGGCGCGCGGAACTGTTGCCAGATCAATCGGGTCACCACCCGGTGGCTGAGCCGGTTCAGGGGTGGCGGCGTCCAGCCGGGCGGCAGGAACGGCGAGGGGAAGGCGCGGGTCGGGGTGATCGGGATCATGCCGGTACCGATCACCGGAATGCCGTGGCGCTCGGCCACGCTGAGGCCGACGAAGGCGGCCAGCCCGCCGGCCAGCACCGCCTCGCAGCCTGACGCCGCCTGGTCGGCCTGACGCATCCAGTCGGCCACATGCCGCCGTGCCATCCGTGCCAGCCCGCTGCTGGCGGCGCGTGGGCTGTTGCCGCGCGACAACAGCGCCACCACTTCTTCGTGGATGTCGCCCTGCAGGGCGGCGTGCGGCACGTCCAGCGCCCGCGCGCTGCCCAGCGTGCCGCCGTCGGCCAACAGCAGCACCTGGTGCCCGGCGTCGATCAGCCCGCGGCAGAGCAGGGTCAGCGGGCGGGTGTCGCCTTCGGTGCCGTAGGTAAGGGCGAGCAGTCTCATGTGCCCTGTGTAGCAGGGACCGGGCGAGGGCTCCGTAAACCGGCTCACGCCGCCGGGCAGGCTTGCAGGTTTCCCCGGTTCGCGGCATAATTCGCGGCTCGCTGTGTCCGGTCAACCCCGGATGGCGGTACCGGGAATACGTCCTCCGGTGCGCCTAGGACAGCGTAACCCTTTGATTCTCTTGACGTGTGGTGGGCAACCATCGAGGCCGCCGTCGCCCGGGCTACGGGCTGACAACATGTGCGGATCCTTCCGCAGAAGCTCGGCCTTCCCTGGCCGGACTTTCAATACAAACTTATCGAGGTGCGCAATGTCCCGCGTATGCCAAGTTTCCGGCAAGCGAGTGCAGACGGGTAACAACGTCTCGCACGCAAACAACAAGACCCGTCGTCGTTTCCTGCCCAACCTGCATGAGCGCCGCTTCTGGGTCGCCAGCGAAAACCGCTGGGTCAAGCTTCGTGTTTCCGCGCATGCACTGCGCACCATCGACAAGAACGGCATCGACTCCGTTCTGGCTGAGCTGCGTTCGCGCGGCGAAAAGGTCTGAGGAGTAAATCATGGCAGGCAAGCGCGACAAGATCCGTCTGATTTCGACGGCCGGTACCGGCCACTTCTACACGACGGACAAGAACAAGAAGAACACCCCCGGGAAGATGGAATTCCTGAAGTACGATCCGGTCGTGCGCAAGCATGTCCCGTACAAGGAAGGCAAGATCAAGTAATCCGCCAGGATGCTTGAGCTTCCCGAATGAAGAGACCCGCCGCGAGGCGGGTTTTTTTGGCCGTGGCCCAGCCCGTGGCAGAATGCGGCTTCCTCCGGGCGGGTGGCGCGATGCTCTTCGAGTGGATGCTGGGCTCATGGCTGCTGCTGCTGGACTGGCTGATCCGGCTGGCCGCGCTGTTGTGGATCCCCACCCGCACCACGCCCGGGGCTGCACGCAGCTGGCTGTTGCTGGTCGGCTTCGTGCCCCTGCTGGGCCTGCCGCTGTACCTGCTGTTCGGCCATCCGTGGCTGTCGGCCGAGCGCCTGCGCCGCCAGGCCGAAGCCTCGCAGGTGATCCGCGAAGAACAAGCGCTGCAGGCAGCCCTGCGCTGGCAGCCGGACGCGGACACCACCGTCGCCGAAATGGTGCCACTGGTGGAGCGGCAGGGCGATTTCATGCCCGTGCACGGCAATGCACTGGACCTGCTGACCGGTTACGACGACTCGCTGGCCCACCTGATCGCCGACATCGACCAGGCCGAAGAGCGCGTCCACCTTCTGTATTACCTCATGTTCGACGATGCGGTGGGCGAGGCCATCGTGGAGGCGCTGCAGCGTGCCGCCGCGCGCGGCGTGCACTGCCGCCTGCTGCTGGATGCGGTAGGCGCAAAGCGTGGACTGCGGGCCTACCGCAAGCGCCTGCTGGCGCGCGATATCGATGTCCGCGCGATGCTGCCCGGTGGATTGCGCTGGCGCCGCAGTGGGCGCATGGACCTGCGCAACCACCGCAAGATCGCCGTCATCGACAACAAGGTCGGCTATATCGGCTCGCAGAACCTGGCCGATGCCGGCTTCGTGCGCGGCAGGCCGAACCGCGAGCTGGTGGCGCGGGTGCGCGGCCCCGCCGTGGCCCACCTGGAAGCGGTGTTCGCCAGCGACTGGTACATGGAAACCGGCCAGCGGCTGGAGGTGATGGCCGATGTGCCGGTGTGCAGCGAAGACGTGGCCACCCAGCTGCTGCCCAGTGGCCCGGCCTACCCCTTCAGCAACGCGCGCGATGCGGTCAATGCGTTGATCCACCTGGCGCGCCGGCGCATCGTGCTGGTCACCCCGTACTTCGTGCCCGACGAAGCCACCCTGAGCGCGCTGCGCATTGCTGCCCTGTCCGGGGTGGATGTGCAGCTGATCGTATCGGCCACCAGCAATGCTCGGCTGACCGCGTGGGCGCAGGAAGCCTACTACGATGAACTGCTGCGCAGCGGCGTGCGCATCGCGCTGTACGAGCCCCATTTCCTGCACGCCAAACACCTCAGCGTGGACGAGGACATCGCCCTGTTGGGATCGATCAACCTGGACATCCGTTCGTTCGCGCTGAATGCCGAGGTCGGCCTGCTCTGCTATGACCGGAAGATCGTGCGCCAGTTGCTGGACATCGAGGACGATTACCTGCGCAACTCGCGGCCGTTGGAGCTTTCACAGTGGCGCAAGCGCGCCACCTGGCGGCGCAGCCGCGAAGGCATCGCGCGGCTGGCCGATGCGCTGATGTAAGGCGCTGGCCGACGCATCGCCTACAATCAACGCATGAACGATACAGCGACTCCGCACCGCATCGACCTGGCCATCATCGGCGGCGGCGCCGCCGGTGCGCTGACCGCCCTGCACCTGCTGCGCCACGCAACGACCCCGCTGAAGGTCCAGCTGTTCGAGCCGGCCTCGACCCTGGCCGAGGGCATCGCTTATGCCACGCCGGCACCGCAGCATCTGCTCAACGTGCCGGCCGGGCGGATGAGCGCGCTGCCCGACCAGCCCGCCGATTTCACCGCCTACCTGCGCCAGGTCGATGCCTGTCCGCGGGATGATGATGCGACGTTGGCGGGCCGCTTCGTGCCGCGTCGGCATTACGCGGCGTATCTGCGCCAGCGCCTGGCCGAAGCGGAGCAGGCCAGCAGCGCGCAGCTGCAGGTGGTCGCGCAGGCGGTGCTGTCGCTGCGCCAGGAGGACGACATGGCACGGCTGCAGCTGGCCGACGGCACCGTCGTCGATGCCCGCCAGGTCGTGCTGGCCTGCGGCAACAGCGTGCGCCCGATTCCGCTGGCTGGCGCCGATGCCCTGCCGCACGAGTCGATCGCCGAGGCCTGGGATTACGATGGGGTACGCCTGCTGGCGGGTGACCAGGCGATCGGCATCATCGGCTCCGGGCTGAGCATGGTGGACAGCGTGGTGGCATTGTTCGCGGCGGGCCAGACCGGCGTGCTGCACGTGTTTTCGCGTCACGCGCTGATGCCGTTGCCGCATGCCCACGGCGCGCCCGCCACGTATGATCCACAACCGCTGCTGGCGATGGGCTTGCGCGCGCGCCTGCGCACGCTGCGTCGGCATGCCCGTGAGGCGGCTACGCACGGCATTCCCTGGCAGAGCGTGATGGAGCGAATCCGCCCGCTGGGCAAGGCACTGTGGCAGACCCTCGATGAGGCTGACCAGCGGCGCTTCCTGCGCCACGCGGTACGGCACTGGGATGTACACCGGCACCGTATCGCTGAAGAGGTTCATGTGCAGCTGCGCGATGCGCTGGCCGATGGTCGCCTGCAGTTGCATCGTGTGCGCCTGCAGGGTGTCGTGGAAACGGACACGGGCCTGCGCCTGACCGCTTTGTCGCACGGCGCAGCGGTGCAGTGGGACCTTGGCGCACTGGTCAACGCCACCGGCGTGGAGACGCGTGCGGAGGGCCTGCGCAATCCCTTGCTGAGGCAACTGCTGGCTGAAGGCATCGCGCGCCCGGGGCCGCATGGCCTCGGCCTGGACAGCGAGGCAGCAGGTGACCGGCTGATCGATGCCGACGGCACCGCGCATGGCGCCATCGGCGTGCTGGGCAGCCTGCGCATCGGCACGCTGTGGGAGAGCCTGGCCGTGCCTGAACTGCGTCAGCAGGCCGAAGATGCGGCGCGCCACGCGGTGCGGGAGCTCGAAGCAGCGATGCCGTAAAATGGGGGCATGGATGTCTCCCACCTGCTTGATGGCCTGAACCCGGCCCAGCGCGATGCCGTGTCCGCCCCCCCTGGCCACCACCTGGTGCTGGCCGGCGCGGGCTCCGGCAAGACCCGCGTACTGACCCACCGCATCGCCTGGCTGCACGAAGTGTTCGGCGTGCCGACCCATGGCATTTTCGCGGTGACCTTCACCAACAAGGCGGCCGGCGAGATGCGCCACCGGATCGACGCGCAGCTGCCCAATGGCAGCCGTGGCGCCTGGATCGGCACCTTCCACGGGCTGGCCAACCGGCTGCTGCGGCTGCACTGGGCCGAAGCCAGGCTGCCCGATTCCTTCCAGGTGATGGATTCGGATGATCAGCTGCGGCTGGTCAAGCGCGTGGTGCAGGCCCTGGAGCTGGATGACGGCAAGTACCCGCCCAAGCAGATCGCCTGGTGGATCAACGAACAGAAGGACGAGGGTCGCCGGCCGCAGCACATCCAGCCCGAGCCGAATGACGCCTGGCTGGACACCATGCGCCAGGCCTACACCGAGTACCAGGCGCGCTGCGACCGCGCCGGCCTGGTCGACTTCGCCGAACTGCTGCTGCGCGCGCATGAGCTGCTGCGCGACAACCCGGCCCTGCTGGCGCATTACCGCGCCCGCTTCCGCGAGATCCTGGTCGACGAATTCCAGGACACCAACTCCATCCAGTACGCCTTCGTGCGCGTGCTGGCCGGCGACACCGGGCATGTGTTCGTTGTCGGCGACGATGACCAGGCCATCTATGGCTGGCGCGGTGCGAAGGTGGAAAACGTGCAGGGCTTCCTGCGTGATTTCCCCGGCGCGCAGACCATCCGCCTGGAACAGAACTACCGTTCCACCGCCAACATCCTCGGCGCGGCCAACGCGGTCATTTCGCACAATCCGGACCGCATCGGCAAGGAGCTGTGGACCGACAGCGGCGAGGGCGATCCGATCGACCTGTACGCGGCCTACAACGAGATGGACGAGGCGCGTTACATCGTTGAACGTGCCCGCCAGTGGGTGCGCGACGGCGGCAGCCATGGCGAAGTGGCGGTGCTCTACCGCAGCAACGCACAGTCGCGCGCGCTGGAAGAAGTGCTGCTGAGCGAGCAGGTACCGTATCGCGTGTACGGCGGCATGCGCTTCTTCGAACGCGCCGAAATCAAGGATGCGCTGGCTTATCTGCGGCTGCTGTCCAACCGCAACGACGATGCGGCCTTCGAGCGTGCGGTCAATACCCCCACCCGTGGCATTGGCGACCGCACCCTGGACGAGGTGCGCCGCGAGGCGCGTGCGCAGGGCATTTCGCTGTGGGAAGCCACCATGCTGGTTACCCAGGGCAACGCGCTGGCGGCACGCGCGCGCAATGCGCTGGCCGGCTTCCTGGTGCTGGTCAATGAACTGCAGGCGCAGACCGTGCACATGACCCTGGCCGAGCGCATCGACCACGTGCTGGCGCGCTCGCTGCTGCGCGAGCACTGGAGCAAGGAAAGCCGCAACGCGCTGGACTCCGAATCGCGCACCGACAACCTCGACGAACTGGTGTCGGTTGCCTCGCGCTTCGTGCGCCGCACCGACGATGTCGAAGAAGTGGAGGACATGGACGAGCTGGTCGCCTTCCTCGCCTATGCCGCGCTGGAAGCGGGCGAAGGACAGGCGCAGGCCAACGAAGACGGCGTGCAGTTGATGACCCTGCATTCGGCCAAGGGCCTGGAGTTCCCGCTGGTGTTCCTGGCCGGCATGGAAGACGGCCTGTTCCCGAGCGCTCGTTCGCTGGAAGAAAGCGGGCGGCTGGAGGAAGAACGCCGACTGGCCTACGTCGGCATCACCCGCGCGCGGCAGAAGCTGGTGCTGTGCTACGCCGAATCACGGCGCATCCATGGCCAGGACAACTATGGGGTGCCATCGCGCTTCCTGCGCGAGATCCCGCGCGAGCTGCTGCATGAAGTACGGCCGAAGGTACAGGTGTCGCGGCCGGCATCGCTGGGCGCCAGCCGCGGCGGCGGGCATGCCGCGCTGGAGGCACCGCCGCTGAAGCTCGGCACGATGGTCACCCATCCCAAGTTCGGCGAAGGCATGGTCACCGACTACGAAGGCAGCGGTGCGCATGCACGCGTGCAGGTGGAGTTCGCCGATGCCGGCAGCAAGTGGCTGGTGATGGCCTACGCCAACCTGACCGCGCTGTAACGTCAGCAGCGCACGCCATGTCCCGCCACGTGCTGTTCCTGTGCAGCCAGAACCGCCTGCGCAGCCCGACGGCCGAGCAGGTGTTCGCCGACTGGCCTGGCATTGAAACCGCGTCGGCCGGGTTGCTGGCCGATGCGGATGAACTGCTAGGGCCTGAGCTGCTGGAATGGGCCGATCTGGTGTTCGTGATGGAGCGTGCGCACCGCACGCGGCTGTCGGCACGCTTCGCCCCTTGGTTGAACGGCAAGCGCGTGGTGTGCCTGGATATCCCGGATGACTACGACTACATGGACCCGGTGCTGGTCGAGCTGCTCAAGCGCAAGGTCAGTCCGCACCTGCGCTGAGTGGCCGGCGTGGGCGTACGGCATCGCGGTCCAGCTGGCGGATGACGGTGTCATGCTGACCAGTGCCGTATTTATGGAAGCCCGCGCCTATGGCTGAAAGCAGTATTTCCTTCTTGTTCAATGAAGGAAGGCGCATGCCCGTTGCTGGCTCCTCGTCGCAGACAACGCCCGCACTGATCCGCGGTCGGCATCCATCCGGCCCTGTGCAGGGACGCGCCACAGCGTCCACCCTCGGCAGCCTGCTGGTCGGCAACACCGCCCCGTTGCGCGTGCGCCGTCTCTCTGCGCCCTCAGGCCCGCGGCGGGTGTCGGCGGAGAACTACCCGCCTGTCGCTGGGTCAGCCGACGCGATGCGGCAGACGACCACGCTGCGCGCCCTGTACGACCAGATGGACGAGGTGCGGCGGGCATTGCAGAGCGGACGCACGGGGGCTGGCCGGCGCTCGGCCGCGCTGGAGTCTTCGCTGCGGCGTAGCGTGGACGCCAACATGCCAGCACTCATCCCTGCTTCCGAAGCAGAGTGGGCAGGCCGCATGGTGTCGATGGAGTTCCAGCGCGGTGGGCCCGGCGGTCTGCGCGACAGCCCGTTCTTCCAGTCCACGCCATCACGGGCGCACTCGCTGGAATCGCTGAGCCGGGATACCCCGGTCACCTGCACGCGAGAAATCGGTGGCCTGCGACGCGTGCAGGGAAACCTGCTGCTTGCCGGGGTCCAGAACGAGGATGTAGCTGCTGTCGCCGGGTCGTGCCCTTCGCTGTCCAGCATCCAGCGCGGTGCGCTGCTGCCGCAGCTTTCCGGAGAAGCCGTGCAGGGAGTCGACCAGCGGGTCCACCTGTTCCATCCCGATGCAGATTCCGATGCGGAAGGTGACGGCCAGGGCCCGGCAGCGGCCCGCGCATGGACCGGCGCCGGCAGTCGACCCGCCGCGCTGGTCTGCCTCGATGACGCCGACTGGAGGGTGAAGGAAACCGGGGACACCGGGCTCAGTGCGATGGAGGCCAGCCTGTCCCGCGTGTTCCAGCTCACCGGCCTGGCCGCGCCGGACGCGCGCGTGATGGCAGCCGACGCCTCGCTGCCGGGCGACAGCCAGCGCTTTGCTTCGCGCTACGAACCCAGCTTCAAGGACCTTGGCAGCTTCCTTGCCACGCCGGCTGCCGAAGCCTTGGCCGCCGCAGGCGACGAAGAGGCCAGGATGCGCTACGCCCAGCTGCGCAGCGACCATGCAGCGGCTGTTTCGACCTGCGATGCGGTGCTGCAGCGCGCTGGGGTCGCGCACTTCTGGCAGGTGCAGGACGCTGGACTGCAGGCCGAACACGCAGCGGCCGACAGGCAGCGATTCGATGCGCTGGAAGCGATGAACCGCTTGCTGCCGACCGCAGTGCGCAGCGACCAGGTCCGCCATTTCATCGCCTCGCGATGGCTCGGCAACTGGGATCATCTCAACTTCCGGATGGAGAATTTCGGCTACGCCGAGCGCGATGGACAGCCCGTGGCGATGACCGTTGATTTCGGTTCGTGCGGGCCGCTTGGATTCGCCACGCTCGATGCGCGCATGGTGATGCTGCCCAAGCAGGCCAGTGGCGATATCGCCATGCTGCAGCGGCCCGCCTCGCTGTTCCCGATACCCGATGCCTTCGTTGAGAACGCTGCGGAGTTCGACGCCATGGGGGCAGATCCCGGCCGGCTGCATGACACGCTGGGCTGGCCCTATGGATTCCAGTCGGAGAGCGTTGCCGAGCTCATGCGTGCGCCCGCCGCGCCCGACCCGGCCATTGCCTATGCGATGGCTGAAATGGGGTATCGGCTCGCGCTGGTTCCTGCAATGACGGTGCATGCCGTCGTCGGTGCAGGATGGCAGGTTCCCGCTGGCGCGCCGCAAGGCCACTGGCCGGACGCCGCACGGATGGCCGGCACCCTGGTGCAGCGCCGGCAGGCCCTGCTGGCGCAGTATGCGCCAGCGCAGATCCGCGACTGGATCAGCGCCGACCCCGAGCGCGCCGCGCGGGTCCGGCAGCAGATGCTGGACGGCATCGGCGCTGCCCTGGGCGGTGATGCCGAACCCACCGTCCTGCAGGAACACTTCAACGCCCTGCACGCCGGGCATCAGATGCTGCTGGACGGCGACCTTGCCGCTGTGATGGGCGACGCCACGGCGCACGCCCCCAATGCCACCACGGCACGGATCAGGACGCTGCAGCAGCTGCATGACTGCAATCGAAGGCTGGCGGCCGCGCTGGACACCAACGAGGAAACGGACATCCGTGCGATCGGCGAAGAACTGTTGTCCCCATTGGTGTTCGGGCAGCTGTTGAGGGACCTGGAACTGGGTCCGGGCTCGGATGTCCTCGGGCACGCCAGCTTCGAGGCAAACCGCGATTGGCTGTTGCTGGTGACCCGCCTGGTGGACGCAGGTCACCTCGATGCCACGCGGGTCACGCGCTGCCTGTTGGAGCCGTTCGAGGGATCCGCCTATCCGCCCAACGTCGGCGCGCACGCCCATCGTGACCCCGCGCTCGGGATGGCGTTCATCGAACTGCTGGAGACCCTGATCGCCAGATCGGCGGAGATCACCCCGACGATGCTGCGCGAGGGCCTGCTGACGGCGAAGGAGAAGGGCTATCCCAACTATTACGCCGCGTTGGCGGCATCAGGCGCATCGACCGCCTGGGACCGTCGCCTGCAACTGGCCGAGCTGTTGCCGGGCAACGCGGAGTACATCCGATTGCGGTCGTGGCGCAGCTGGGCGGCGAAGAAGCTGTCCTACGCGCCGCGCCGCGGTGACGAACCGATCAGGATCGCAGCGGACGCAGGACAACGCTCTGCGTTGCCGCTACGCGCCCTCGTGCAGCATGTCGAAGGCGCATATGGTGTCCGCCGCATCATTGGACTGGAGCTGCAAGTCATCCGCGCAAACCTGCACATGAAGCTGACCAGCCATGCCGAGGACGAGGCGCTGCAGGCGCTTGTGCAGGACAGCGTGGAAGACGCCTGGAAGGAGGCCCTGGCAAAACACCGGCTTCCGCGCAACGCCCCCGTGCCGCCCGGGATGATCGAAACGCTCAAGGGCGAAGCACTGGACGACTACCGGATTCGAATGAGGAACCTGCGCAAAGCCGATGCCGAGCTACGGGTCCAGGCCGGTGAGCGGCGCTACACGGACGCGGTGCTGGCGCAGCCGGGACTGTCGCTGCCGGACCGGCGTCGGTTGCTCAAACAGTGTGCCGCGGAGATCGAGGTCGACATCCGCAACATGGTGCGTGACGCGGGCGACACCGGCAATGAGGCCTTGCATGCAGTGGGCATCGGCCAACGCGCGCAGCAGCACGCGGCTGCCACCGCAGGCGACATGGCAGCCCGTGCAGCAGCCCAGGCGCAGCGGGATGCGCAGGCACAGGCCGAACAGCAGACGCGCAGCAAGGCCGGGGAATCCGCTCAGCGGGCATCCGCCCGTGCTGCTGGAAGCGCCACCCGCGCTGCGGCTCTTACCGCCTCCTCGCAGGCAAATGCGCAGGCCCAGGCCACCGCGCACAGGCAGGCCGAGCATCGCGCAGCTGCCAAGGCCGCCAGCGAAGCTTCGGCCCGCGCCACGCGTGATGCGATCGTCCAAAACCGCGGATTCAGAAACGAGGTTGAAACACGCCTTGCTATCCTGCGCAGCCCGGATGTTGCCGGCGGCTCCACGTCCGCTGTCAGGCACACCGATGCGCAGCTTGAAAGGCGCCTGCACGCGCTGCGACAAGACAGCGCCACGGCCGCGCTGGAACAACGATTGCGGGCGCTCAGGGAAGGCTCTCCACGCGCAGGCGCGGCGCCTGGCTCCCGCCCCGCGCGGCAACGCACCCGGCAGTACGTTGACCCTCACAGCGGAGCGTCCGGCAGCACCACCTGATGAGCCGCGGGGCGTCGGTCAGCAGTGCGGGGACGCACCACTGGCATACGCCAGTCCCCGCCGCAGCATGGCGCGCACATCGGGATCGGCGTACACCGCCGCATCGTGGCCGAAGCCGGTATACCAGCTTCGGCCCCGGCCCATCGGCCGGCACCAGGTGATGGGATGGTCATCGCCCATCGTGCCGCCTTCGTAGCCTGCCTCATCCACGGTGGCCAGCACCTGCACCCACGGACGTGGATTGCGGCGATAGTTGTAGATCTCATCGGTGATCGACCACTGCACACCCTCATGGCCCTCGCCGTGCAGCGTCACTGGCGCAGTTTGCAGGCCGGGTGGATGCTTGTGGAACCAGGCACCGACCAGTTCGCCATAGAACGGCCAGTCGTATTCGGTATCGGCCGCCGAATGCAGGCCGAGGAACCCCCCGCCGCCTTCGATGAAAGCCTGGAGCGCGGCCTGCTGCGGCTCATCCAGCACGTCACCGGTGGTGTTGGCGAACACCACGGCGCGAAAGGCGGACAGCCCTTCAGCAGTGAATACGCCGCTGTCTTCGCCATGCACCACCCGCAGTCCCTGCTCGGCGGCCAGCGATCGCAGCGTTTCCACGGCTGCTGGAATGGAGTCGTGGCGGAACTTGGCGGTCCGGGTGAAAACCAGGATCGCATCGTCGGCAAAGGCCGGCCAGGGGAGCAGCAACAGGGCCAGGCAGCATGAGATGAGAGTGCGCATGCGGCCGATTCTGGCACGCACCGCCCGCTGCGCCATGCTGCACTGCATTGATCGTGATCAAGGCGCGGCCTGCACGCCGGGTATGTAATGCTTCTGTTCCCACACGGCGGATCACCAAGGAGCCCGGCCATGTACAAGCGCATCCTGATTGCCACCGACGGGTCCGAACTGTCTGAAAAAGGCCTGATGAAGGGTCTGGAGCTGGCCAAGGACCTGGACGCGGAGGTCGATATCGTTACCGTATCGGAGCCTTGGGCCGTTGGCATGTATGACGCCATGGGCTGGAGCGTCGGCTACATGAACAGCCCGGAATACAAGGCCGACCGCGAAGAGGCGGCGCAGAAGATCCTGCAGCCCGCGCTGGCCACCGCGCAGGCGCAGGGCGTGCGCGCCAACGGCGTGCACGTGCTGGACCGCTATGCGGCCGACGGTGTGATCGACGTGGCCGGCGAGCGCAGCTCGGACCTTATCGTGATGACCTCGCATGGCCGGCGCGGCATGACCCGCGTGCTGCTGGGCAGCCAGACCGCTGAAGTGCTCGCGCGCAGCAGCATACCGGTGCTGGTCATCCGCTGAGACAGCGTTCCCGGGGAGGGGACCCGGCGTCGGTCGCAGGAAGCGGCCGGCGCCGTTCTCCTGCCCTGGTGGGTGGCGCCCGGCGCCGCGGTGGGTGGCGACCGTTGGTCGTGGTGGGTGACGACCGTTGGTCGTGGTGGGTGACGACCGTTGGTCGTCACGCTGTTGCGCAACGCCAGCCGCGCCACGCTCAGTCGCGCAGCTTCAGGGTCTGTGATTCGTCCAGGCTGCCATCGGCCTGCAGCACCACGTAGCGCTCGCCACTGCGGTCGAACAGCACCGGGATCGGATCGCGGAACAGCGGCCGCCGCACGAAGCGCAGCTGCCAGCCGAAATGTTCCAGGGTCTGCACGGCGGACAGCTGCTCGGCAGTCAACCCCTGGCGAAGGGCGGCCTGGTCGATCGGCAGGTTACGGCGTTCTACGTTGCTCATTTCGAAAGAACGTGCATCACCAGCTGTAGAGCTTCCAGTACACCGGCGACACGCCGTCCCTGGAATTATCCATGCGGCCGTCGCCGTTCTGGTCGTAGATGAAATAGGGGGCACCGCGCAGCGGGGTCACCTTGACCATGCGCAGCTGGCCCGCCACGCGGTATTCCTCCAGCACATCGCCGTTGTCCAGCGTGCGCTTGGCGATGTCGGCACCGGCCACGTCGACCGGCGGTGCACCGGCGCCACCGGAGGTCGCGCAGCCGGCCAGCAGCAGGGCCAGCAGCAGCGGCGCGGCGAGCATCATGGGTTTCATGGGCAGGAGTCCTTGGCCGGGTGTGTCAGGGATTATGCCCCAGCTGACGTGACCGACGTGCAGGCGCGGGGCGCGTAGAATCGTGGCATGAGCAGATTAGTCCTTATCGACGGGTCCAGTTACCTGTATCGCGCGTTCCACGCGCTGCCGCCGCTGTCCAATCCGCAGGGTGAACCGACCGGTGCGTTGTTCGGCGTGGTCAACATGCTGCGCGCAACACTGAAGGAGCGCCCCGCCTACGTGGCGTTCGTGGTCGATGCGCCGGGCAGGACCTTCCGCGACGACCTGTACGACCAGTACAAGGCCAACCGCCCGCCGATGCCGGACGAGCTGCGCAGCCAGGTCGAACCGATGTGCCGCATCGTCGACGCGCTGGGCATCAGCATCCTGCGCGTTTCCGGCGTGGAAGCCGACGATGTGATCGGTACGCTGGCCCTGCAGGGCGTGGCGCGCGACCTCAGCGTGACCATCTCCACCGGGGACAAGGACTTCGCCCAGCTGGTGCGACCGGGCATCGAACTGGTCAACACCATGACCGGCAGCCGGATGGATTCAGACGCTGCGGTGATGGAAAAGTTCGGCGTGCGCGCCGACCAGATCGTCGACCTGCTGGCCTTGATGGGCGACGCCGTGGACAACGTGCCGGGCGTCGAGAAATGTGGTCCCAAGACTGCCGCCAAGTGGCTGGGCGAGTACCAGCACCTGGACGGTGTGATCGCCGCCGCGCCGACCATGAAAGGCAAGATCGGCGAGAACCTGCGCGCAGCGCTGGAGCGGCTGCCGCTGAACCGAGAGCTGGTGACCATCCGTACCGACGTGGCGCTTGAAGCCGGGCCGCAGGACCTGCCGCTGCGCGAGCGCAACGTCGAGGCACTGCGCGAACTGTATGCACGGTACGGCTTCACCCAGGCGCTGAAGGAACTGGAAGGCAGCGCGGGGCTGGCCCCGAACCTGGCCAGCGAGGCGGTTCCGAGCCTGCGCGGGACGGCCGCTGGCTTTGCCCGTGGCGGTGGCCAAGAGGCGCCGGTGGCCACCCTGGATCCGTCCCTGTCGTTGCCGGGCGAATACGAGACCGTGCTGGAGCCGGCCCAGCTGCAGGCTTGGATCGAGCGGCTGCAGCAGGCCGACCTGGTCAGTTTCGATACCGAAACCGACGCGCTGGATGCCATGCGGGCACGGCTGGTGGGCATCAGCCTGGCGGTGGAGCCGGGCAAGGCGGCCTACATTCCGCTCAACCATGATTACCCCGGCGCGCCGGCCCAGCTGCCGATGCAGCAGGTGCTGGATGCGCTGCGCCCGGTGCTGGAAGACCCGGCGAAGAAGAAGCTCGGCCAGCACGGAAAGTACGACCTGCACGTGCTGCGCCGGCACGGCATCGAAGTGCGTGGATACCACGACGACACCATGCTGGAAAGCTTCGTGCTGAACTCCACGGCCACCCGGCATGACATGGATTCGCTGGCGCAGCGCTACCTCGGCTACACCACGATCAAGTTCGAGGACGTGGCCGGCAAGGGCGCCAAGCAGATTTCCTTCTCCCAGGTGGGCATCGACGAGGCCAGCCGCTACGCTGCTGAAGATGCCGATGTGACCCTGCGGCTGCATCGCGCGCTGGCGCCCCAGTTGCTGGCGCTGCCGTCGCTGGACCAGGTGTACCGGGAAATCGAAATGCCGTTGGTACCGGTGCTGGCCAGCATCGAAGCCAATGGCGTGCAGGTGGACGTGGCCGAACTGCGCCGCCAGAGCCAGGACCTGTCCACCCGCATGCTGGCTGCGCAGCAGAAGGCCACCGAACTGGCCGGGCGCAGCTTCAACCTGGATTCGCCCAAGCAGCTGCAGGCGGTGTTGTTCGACGAACTCAAGCTGCCGGCCCTGGTGAAGACGCCGAAGGGCCAGCCGAGCACCAACGAAGAAGCGCTCGAAGCGATCGCCGGACAGCACGAGCTGCCGCGGGTGATCCTGGACTACCGTGGCCTGGCCAAGCTGCGCAGCACCTACACCGACAAGCTGCCGGAGATGGTCAACGCCGCTACCGGCCGGGTGCACACCAGCTACCACCAGTCCGGTGCGGCCACCGGGCGGCTGTCCTCGTCCGATCCGAACCTGCAGAACATCCCGATCCGCACCGACGACGGCCGCCGCATCCGCCGTGCCTTCGTCGCACCGGAGGGCAAGCTGCTGCTGGCCGCGGACTACTCGCAGATCGAACTGCGGATCATGGCCCACCTGTCCGAAGACCCGGGCCTGGTACGGGCCTTCGAACAGGGCGCGGACGTGCACCGCGCCACCGCCGCCGAAGTGTTCGGGCGCAGCCTGGACGAGGTGACCAGCAACGAACGCCGCGCCGCCAAGGCGATCAACTTCGGCCTGATGTACGGCATGAGCGCATTCGGCCTGGCACGCAACCTGGGCATCGACCGCGGCCAGGCACAGGATTACGTTGCGCTGTATTTCAGCCGGTATCCCGGCGTGCGCGATTTCATGGATCGCATGCGCCAGCAGGCACGCGAGCAGGGCTACGTGGAGACCCTGTTCGGCCGGCGCCTGTATCTGAACGACATCAACGCGCGCAACCAGGGCCTGCGTGCCGGTGCGGAACGGGCGGCCATCAATGCACCGATGCAGGGCACCGCGGCCGACATCATCAAGCGGGCGATGGTGGACGTGGACGGCTGGCTGAAGGCGTCTGCGGCGCCGGCCAGGATGATCCTGCAGGTGCACGATGAACTGGTGTTCGAGTGCGAGGCCGGGTACATCGACGAGCTGCGTACGGCGGTGGTCCTCCATATGTCGCAAGCGGCACAGTTGAAGGTGCCGCTGGTGGTCGATACCGGACACGGTCACAACTGGGACCAAGCCCATTGAGTCGCGTTCGGCGCCTTACGCCGCTGAATGGGTTAATCGAACGGATTTAGCTGACTAAATGATGAATATTCTGGTGGGTGAGGTTGGCTAAATGGGCCGCCTTCACGATTCATCAATGTTCGAAGTGCTTCCATAGGCTCCAACAGGCGCAACGCCTGTTGTGGATCTCTCCCATCCCCTGGAGCAGATCTCGGAACGGGGGCTCCTCCCCAAGCACCCGTTCCCCGGCCCCGTTGACCTCCCCCTGGTCAGCGGGGCTTTTTATTTGGGGCATCTTCAGGGCCTCGCCGTTACAGCCAGTCGCGCGGCACCAGGTAATCGGCCAGTCGCGCTTCGGCGCTGCCGGATTCGGGCTGGAAGCCATACTCCCAGCGCACGCGGGGTGGCAGGCTCATCAGGATGCTTTCGCTGCGCCCGCCGCTCTGCAGGCCGAACAGGGTGCCGCGGTCGTAGACCAGGTTGAACTCCACGTAGCGGCCGCGCCGGTACAGCTGGAACTCGCGCTCGGCCTCGCCGTACGGGTCGTCCTTGCGACGCGCCACGATCGGCAGGTAGGCATCCAGGAAGCCATCGCCGACCGCACGCAGGTAGTCGAAGTCGCGCTCGAAATCGCCATGCAGGTCATCGAAGAACAACCCGCCCACGCCGCGCGTCTCGTTGCGGTGGCGCAGGAAGAAATACTCATCGCACCAACGCTTGTGCGCCGGATAGCGCTCGGCGCCGAACGGGGCGCACAGGTCATGCGCGGTCTGGTGCCAGTGACGCACGTCTTCATCGACGGGGTAGAACGGGGTCAGGTCGAAGCCGCCACCGAACCAGCTGGCCACCACCTGGCCGTCCCGTTCGGCCTGGAAGAAGCGCACGTTGGCATGGGTGGTGGGCACCCGCGGATTGAGCGGGTGGAACACCAGTGACACCCCGGTGGCACGCCACGAGGCGCCCGCCAGCTCCGGCCGGTTGGCCGAGGCCGAAGGCGGCAGACGGCTGCCGGCCACGTCGGAAAAGCCGATGCCTGCCTGCTCGAACACGGCGCCATCGCGCAGGATGCGGGTGCGCCCGCCGCCGCCTTCGGCGCGCTGCCACAGGTCTTCCTGGAAACGGGCCTGGCCGTCTGCGCCTTCGATGGCGGCGCAGATGCGGTCCTGCAGGTCGGTGAGGTAGGCGCGGACGCGGTCGAACTGGTTCATGCGTGCAGTTTAGCCGGTGCCCGCCGCCCGCTGCAGCGCTGGTAGCGCCGGGCCACGCTCGGCCGATGCCATCAGCGCTTGTGGTTGCGCGTGCGCGACGGTGCCGGTGGGTCGTCCTTGCTGCTCTCCTCGGCGGCGTCCTGCAGCGCCCGGCCCAGTTCCATCAGTGTCCAGTTGCGGGTGGCGACCACATCGCAGGCCACGTGACGGCCGCTGCGGTCGGCCTCGCACAGCTGCTGCAACTGCCCCCGCGCATCCACCTCGGCGCTGTTTTCCTGTGCACTGGCCAGGTTCTCGCAGCCTTCGCGCACGCCCGCGCGGCATACCTGCAAATAGCTTCCGGCGGCCTTCACCCAATCGCCGGCCAGGGCCTGCTGGTTGCCCAGTGTGTTGCAACCCTGCAGGCTGCCGGCCTTGCAGCAGGCCGCGGCGCCATCCCCGCTGGCGGCCTGCGGGCAGTCCCGTGGCAGCGGCACTACGTTGAACACCACCGCTTCGGCACACTGCGCCTTGCCACCGGTACGCTGGAAAACCCGCATCCGGGTCCACTCGTCCATACCGACCAGGCGGCCGCCGGGCAGAGTCTGGAACACGAAGTCCCCGCCCTTGTCGTGGCGCAGCCGGATCGCGCCGTCTTCCAGCCGCGCGCGCGCCTGTGCGCCCAACCCCAATCCAACCAGGCCGCCGTCGCCGAAGTCCAGCGTGTCCAGCAGGCCGCCCTCGCTGCGGTACTGGCCGCACGGCACGCTGGTGGCCGGCTGCGGCCGCGGCGCGCCGCCGAGCGCCTGCAGCGGGGCATGCAGCTCGCAGGCGCGCTCATCGCCGCTGCGGCAGCTGAGCTGCAACGCCGCCACGGCCTGCGCGAAGCCGCCGGCTTTCCACTGTTCCTCGGCGACCTCGCGGCAGAAATCGCCGTCCGGATGCGCCACGCAGAACGACTGCAGCGCCTCCAGCCGGGCCGTCGGCAACACGATCTCACGCTGGTCGAACACTCCGGTCAGCGCCATGCCCAGCGCCTTGGAAAGCGCCGCCTTGGCCGCCTCCTCGCAGGCCTGCTCGTCATAGGCGGGGTCGGCTTGCTTGCACACTGCCGGTTCCTGCAGGTCCGGGTCGTCGTTGGGGGCGCGGGTGTCGGCCTGACGCGCCTCGCTGACCCATTCGCGCAGCAGGCCGCTGCAGGCCACGCCGGTGCCCTGCTCGCACCATTGCTGCAGGCGCGTTGCATCGGCGCTGTACAGCTGGTTGCCACAGGTGGCCTCATCGTAGACAGCACAGTCCTGTGCGCTGGCCACGGCAGTGGCGGACAGAAGGAAAAGCGCGGTGATCGCGCGCAGCGGCAACGTCATCACTGACATGCAGACTCCGGGGGGGAAGTAAAGAAGGAAGAGGGGAGGTCAGTAGCGCGAACGGATGTCCGGGCGCATCAGCCGCCATGCCAGCCAGCCCTGCAGCACCGCGAACAACACGCAGCTGCCGAGCACGGTGGCAGTGAACAGGATGCGCTGGGCATTCAGCGCCTCGACCACGTCGGCCTCGCCGAGCATGCCGATCAACACGGCGGCGACGCGATCCATCCACCACGCCACGCCGATGTTGCCGATGCCGGTGATCACCAGCAGCCAGACGAAGCTCAACAGGCCCCAGCGGGTGCCCTTGTACAGGCCCCAGCTGGAGACCAGCGACGGCACGCAGGCCGCGCCCAGCAGCAGGCTGGTGGCCACCGGGTGGACCAGCATCCAGCGCAGGCTGGCGGGCCACCCGCTTTCCTCGGCCAGCTCGATCAGCATCTGCCAGGGCTGGCTGGCGCCGAGCGGCCAGGCCACCAGCGCCTGCAGCAGGAACCACACGATCATGGCCGCGCAGACCAGCAGGGTGGTCAACGCGATGGGGCGCACGAAGTCCGTGCGCGGTGGTTTTGCCTGGCCGGTGGGGGCCAGGGTGGGAGGCAGCTGTGACATCCGGTGTCCTTGCAGGGGGAGGCAACGCCAGACCGATCGTGCCGAGCGGATCGGCACGATCCGGGTCGCTTACTTCACGTTTTCGTTGAACAGCTTGAGGATGCGCTTGTACTGGTCCAGCCAGGAATCGGCACGGGTGTAGCCATGGCGTTCCAGCGGGTACGGCGCGATGGTCCAGTTGTCCTTGTGCAGTTCGATCAGGCGCTGGGTCAGGTTGACCGAATCCTGGAAGAACACGTTGTCGTCCATCATGCCGTGGCCGATCATCAGGTGGTCCTGCAGGTTCTGCGCGTACTCGATGGGCGAAGAAACGCGGTAGGCCTCCGGGTCGATGTCCGGCGTGTTGAGGATGTTGGCGGTGTAGGCATGGTTGTAGTTGTGCCAGTCCACCACCGGACGCAGCGCGGCGCCGGCCTTGAACGTGCCCGGCGAACGGAAAAGCGCCATGAAGGTCATGAAGCCGCCGTAGGAACCGCCGTAGATGCCCGCGCGGTCACGGTCGCCCTGCTGGGTTTCGGCCAGCCAGTCCAGGCCGTCCTTGTAGTCTTCCAGCTCCGGGTGGCCCATGTTGCGGTAGATCGCGGTACGCCAGTCGCGGCCGTAGCCCTCGCTGCCGCGGTAGTCCATGTCCAGCACGATGTAGCCCTGCTGCACCAGCAGGTTGTGGAACATCTGTTCGCGGAAATAGGCCGGATAACGCTGGTGGACGTTCTGCAGGTAGCCGGCGCCGTGCACGAACATCACGATCGGATACTTCTTGCCGGGTTCCTTGTTTTCCGGTTCGTAGTACTTCGCCCAGACCACGCCGGCACCGTGCTTGGACGGCACGGCAACCAGCTTCGGCTGGATCCACTCACGCGCCTTGAATTCGGCGCTGCGGGTGTCGGTCAGCACGCGCGCCTGCCCGCCTGCCGTCGGCACCACGGCCAGCTGGGCCGGCAGATAGGCGCCGGAGTAGCGCACCAGCAGCTGCTGGCCATCCGGGGAGACGGTGAAATCCTCCACGCCGTTGAGGCTGGTCAGCTCCCGCACCTGGCGGCTGGCCACGTCGACGCTGCACACTTCATAGTCGTGCGGAGCCTGCTGGTTGCACAGGAAGTAGAAGCCCTTGCCATCGGCCGACAGCGCCGGCGCGGAGGTCTCCCACTTGCCGCTGGTCAGCGCCTGCGGCTTGCCGGTGCCGGCCTGGGTATACAGGTGCGAGAAACCGGATTCCTCGGACAGCAGCCACAGCGTGCGGCCGTCGGCCATCCAGCCGTAATCGTTGAAGCCCCAGTTGATCCAAGCCGCATCGGTGAGGCGGTGGCGGCTCTGCAGGCGGCCATCGGCCGCGCCCACGCTGACGATCCAGCGGTCCTTGTTGTCGTTGGCGCGCAGCATGATCGCGGCCTGCTGGCCGTCGGCGCTCCAGCGGATGCCGCCGCCCATGAAGTCGCTCATCAGTTCCAGCGGGCGGTTGCCCTTCAGCGCGTCCTTGCCGGCCTGCCTGCGCAGGCTGGCCAGCGGATCGGTGCCGATACCCGGCAGCGCGTCCAGCGAGACCTTGTCGACCTTGCCGGTGCGTGCATTGACCAGCCAGAAGGTATGCGGTTCCGGCTCATTGCGGCCGACGCGGGTGCGGGTGTCTTCGGTTTCTTCGTAACCGGATTCGGTCACGTACAGCGGCATCTTGCTGGTGCGGCCCTCTTCGAAGCCCTTCGGCTTGGTCACCACCACCAGGTGCACGCCATCGGGCGACAGCACGCTGTCGACGATCTCCACATCGGCGCCGAGGAACACCGGACCCGGCGCGCGGGTCGGGTCGGTCTCGCGCCAGCGCTGGTCCTGCTCTTTCAGGGCCTCGCGCTGTTCGCGGTCGCGGCGCAGGGTTTCCAGCGTGCGCAGCTGCTGCTCGCGCAGGGTATCGGCCTTGGGCGCGTCGGACGGATTTTTTTCGGCCTTCAGGCTGGCCACCTGGGCCACGCCGTTCGCTGCAGTCCAATGGAACCAGTTCTGTCCGTTGCGCCAGATCACCCCGCCGTCGGTGGCGAAATTGATGCCGCTCGAGCGTTCATTGCCACGGGTGAGCTGGGTCAGTGCGCCGCTGCGCAGGTCGCGCACGAACACATCGCCGTTGCGGGCGAAGGCCATGCGGCTGCGGCTGCTGTCATAGACCGGATCGGCCACGTCCAGGCTGCCGCGCTGGTCGTCGGCCACCTGGGCGGCGACGCCCCCGCCGAGCGGCTGGCGGAACGTATCTCGGACCGGGCTGCCCTTGCGCTTGAGCTGGTATTCGACCTGCTGGCTGTTCCAGGACCACCAGGCGCGTTCCACCGGCGGCCCGATCCAGTCAGGGTCGGCCATGGCCTGTTCGATGGTGATCGGGGTCGGCGCAGCCTGAACGGCCGGAGCGGCCAGCAGGGCGGACAACAACAGGGACAGCGGCAGCACTCGGGACATGGACGGGACGCACCGTGAAGGAGAAAACCGGCCAAGGGTAGCAGCCCCTTCCCGGCAGGGGCTGGCCCACAGGTCATGCAAGGGCTGGTTTGCTCTGGGACGGCGACGGGCGGGTGGGTTGTCCGGGACACGCCGCAAGTACGTCCTTGTAGGCTACTGTTCGGCTCCTGCCTCACAGTGTCCCGGACAGCCCACCCGCCCGTCGCTCTGACAGTTCCCGTGGCCGCCAGCAAGCAAGCGGTAGCGCCGACCCATGGTCGGCGGAGACCATCAGATCCTGTTCCCCCAACGATCCGCCGACCATGGGTCGGCGCTACCAGAGCCGCATGTTCCCAGGCCGTCATGGACCTGTCGAAGGTGGGGCGGGGTGGCTGTGCAGGACCGTCTGTTGCCATGGAAGGCAACAGCGAGCCCCCATGGATGGGTTTACGGCGTGTCCTGCACAGCTACCCCGCCCCACCTACCCCCAGCCCTGCACGCTTTTGATGTTGCTGGCACCCCCGCGACAAAGTGAAGCAGCGCGTCACCCGGTCGCATCCCTTCTTCACGCAAATCCACCCAGACTGGTCCGGTATCCCCACCCGCGCCCGGCAGGAGGACGTCCCCTTGGACGCATTGCTGTTGTCCCGTTTCCAGTTCGGCTTCGTGGTCAGTTTCCACGTGCTGTTCCCCGCCTTCACCATCGGCACCGCCAGCTGGCTGGCCTTCGTGGAATGGCGCTGGCTGCGTACCCGCAACCCGATCTGGCGCGAACTGTTCTTCTTCTGGCAGAAGATCTTCGCCGTGTCCTTCGGCATGGGCGTGGTCAGCGGTATCGTCATGGCCTTCCAGTTCGGTACCAACTGGCCGCGCCTGATCCAGGTAGCCGGGTCGGTGATCGGCCCGCTGCTCACCTATGAAGTACTGACCGCCTTCTTCCTGGAAGCCAGTTTCCTCGGCGTGATGATGTTCGGCTGGGGCCGGGTGTCGCCGCGGCTGCACTTCCTGTCCACCTGCATGGTGGCCCTGGGCACGCTGGTGTCCACCTTCTGGATCCTGGCCTCCAACAGCTGGCTGCATACCCCCGCCGGCTTCGAGATGATCAACGGCATCGTGCATCCGGTCGACTGGTGGAAGGTGGTGTTCAACCCGTCCTTCCCGTATCGCCTGACCCACATGGCGCTGGGCTCGTTCATCACTACCTGCTTCGTGATCGGCGGCATCGGCGCGTTCTACCTGCGCCGCGGCGTGCACGTGGAAGCGGGCCGCCGCATGCTGACCGCCGCCGTGATCTTCGCCGCGATCACCGTGCCGGCGCAGATCTTCGTTGGCGACATGCACGGCCTGAACACCCTCAAGCACCAGCCGATGAAGATCGCGGCGGTGGAGGCGCACTGGCATGAAACCGCGCCAGGGGAGGGGGTGCCGCTGGTGGTGTTCGCGCTGCCCAACGAGGAACACGAACGCAATGATTTCGAGGTCGCCATCCCCACGCTCGGCAGCCTCATCCTGACCCATTCACGCGAGGGGACCATCGCGCCGCTGACGTCCGTGCCGGCCAGCGAGCGGCCGCCGGTCACCCCCGTCTTCTTCGCCTTCCGGATCATGGTCGGGCTGGGCACGCTGATGCTGCTGCTGGCGCTGGTGTCGGTCATCGCCCTGTGGCGTGGCAGGCTGCTGCAGTCGCCCTGGCTGCTGCGTGGCTGGAACTGGATGTTGCCGAGTGGCTTCATCGCGCTGGTGTCGGGCTGGTTCGTGACCGAAATGGGGCGCCAGCCATGGGTGGTGTACGGCCTGCTGCGCACCGCCGATGCGGTGGGGCCGCAGAGCGCATGGATGACCGCGCTGTCGTTGGGCGTCTATGTGGTCGGCTATGCCTTCGTGTTCGGCTGGGGCATCTGGTATCTGGTGAAGATCCTGCGGCAGGGCCCCAGGCCGCACGAAGACGGCCCCTCGCTGGATGGCGGCCACCACACCCCGGCGCGTCCCTTGTCCGGCGCGGACGAACCCCTGGAGGAGCGCTGACATGGACCTGATGACCTGGCTGCCGGTGGCGTGGTTCGCGGTGATCGGCTTCGGCGTGCTGATGTACGTGGTGCTGGACGGTTTCGTGCTGGGGATCGGCATCCTGGCCCCGTTCGCCCACAGCGAAGAAGAACTCGACCAGATGATGAACACCGCCGCGCCGATCTGGGACGGCAACGAAACCTGGCTGGTGCTGGGCGGTGCGGGCCTGCTGGCGGCCTTCCCGAAAGCGTACGCCGCGCTGCTGTCGGCGCTTTACCTGCCGGTGCTGCTGCTTGTGATGGCGCTGGTGTTCCGCGGCGTGGCCTTCGAGTTCCGCTTCAAGGCGCACCGCTCCAAGCGGCTGTGGAGCGTGGCCTTCGGGCTGGGTTCGCTGCTGGCCACCTTCGCCCAGGGACTCATCCTGGGTGCGTTGGTGCAGGGCCTGCCGATCGTCGACGGGGTCTACACCGGCGGGGCGCTCGGTTGGTTCAGCCCGTTCGCGATGCTGACCGGTGCCTCGCTGGTGGCCGGCTATGCCTTGCTCGGCAGCACCTGGCTGATCCTCAAGACCACCGGCCCGGTGCAGGTGCTGGCCCGGCAGTTGACCCGGCCGCTGGTGGTGGCGGTGATCGTGGCGATGGGGCTGGTCAGCAGCTGGCTGCCGTTCCTGCAGTCGCACCTGATGCAGCGCTGGTTCTCCGACGGCAATTTCTGGTGGCTGTCGCCGGTGCCGATCCTGACCCTGGCGGTGGCCGCCGCGCTGTGGCGCAGCGCGCTGCATCCCGGGCGCGATCTGCCGCCGTTCCTGCTCAGCCTGGGTTTGTTCGTGCTCGGCTTCGCCGGGCTGGTGCTGGGCATGTGGCCCTACCTCCTGCCACCTACCATGACCCTGTGGGACGCAGCGGCGCCGGCGTCGTCGCTGGGCTTCAGCCTGGTCGGCCTGGTGGTGCTGCTGCCGGTGATCCTGGGCTACACGGCGTGGTCGTACCGGGTATTCCGCGGCAAGGTGGAAGCCGGCGCCGGCTACCACTAGGCGCGGTGGGTGAGGACCGTTGGTCGCAGGGGGACGAGCGTTGGCCGCGGTGGGTGAGCACCGTTGGCTGCGGTGGGTGACGACCGTTGGTCGTCACGCTCTTCGCCCCGGCCGTGCTAGCGTGCGGCGCTCCGCGCAACCGCAGCAGTCGTTCCGCAATGATCGAGTTTTCCGTTGTCGACTGGGCCGCCTGGGCGCCCGGGCTGGCCACCCGCAGCGCCTGGCAGGAATGGGCGCAGGCACCTTGGCTGCCTGAAGGCGAGGACACTCCCGGGCTGCCGGAAGTACCGGCCATGCAGCGTCGCCGGATCGAGCGGCTGGGCCGCATGGCGATCCAGGCCGCCTGCTGGTGCGAAGCCGGCGAGGGGGCGGACAGCCGGGTGCCACTGGTGTTCGCCAGCCGCCATGGCGATGTCGCCCGTTCGATGGAGCTGCTGGCCGCGCTGGTGGCCGAAGAAGCGCTTTCACCCACCACGTTCGGCCTGTCGGTGCACAACGCGATCGGCGCGCTGTACTCCATCACCCGTGGGCACCGCGGCAACAACCTGGCGCTGGCGGCGGGCAAGGCCACGGCCGAAGCGGCCTGCCTGGAAGCGGCCGGGCTGCTGGCCGATGGCGCCGAGGAAGTCCGCATCGTGGTCTACGACCCGCCGTTGCCGGCACTGTATGCGGAGTTCATCGATGAGCCGGCTCCGTTCCACGCCTGGTGCTGGCGCATCCGGCGCTCCGAGTCGCCGGGCGTGCGCCTGCAGCTGGGCTGGCAGGCCACCGGGCAGGCGGATGATCCGCCCGGGCTGCTGCCGCATGCGTTGGACCTGCAGCGTTTCCTGCTGTCCGCGCAGCCGTCCTGCGAACGGGTGATCGACGGCCAGCGCTGGACCTGGAAGCGTGGCTGCTGAGGCGCTGCTGCGCGGCCTGGACCGGGCCTGGCGGGTGTTGGCCACCGGCCTCAGCTTTGCGGCATTCGGGCTGGGCGGGTTGATCGCCGGTCTGGTCGTGGCGCCGTTGATGCTGGTCCTGGTGCGCGACCCCGCGCGTCGCCGCCGGCTCGCGCGCCGGGGCGTCCAACGGGGATTCGCGCTGCAGGTGGCGATCATGCGCCGCCTCGGCGTGCTCACGGTTTCGGTCAGCGGCGCAGCTCGGCTGCAGCGCGAAGGCCTGCTGGTGCTGGCCAATCATCCGACCCTGATCGACGTGGTGCTGCTGGTCGCGCTGCTGCCGGATGCGGACTGCGTGGTCAAACGCGCGGTGGCGCGCAATCCGTTCATGCGCGCCACCGTCCGGGCCGCCGGCTACATCGTCAACGATGATGGACCGGCGCTGGTGGAAGCGGGCATCGCCACGGTACGCGGCGGGGGCTGCCTGGTGATCTTCCCCGAGGGCACCCGCAGCGAGCCCGGCCAGCCGCTGAAACTGCGCCGTGGCGCGGCCAACATCGCCGTGCGCGGGCGGCGGGACATCACCCCGGTACGGATACGCTGCACCCCGCCGACGCTGGAAAAGGGGCGGAAATGGTATCGTGTGCCCCCGCGACGCTTCCACGTTTCGCTGGAGGTCGGTGAGGACATTCCGATCGGCACGTTCATCGACGAGGACGCAGCGGCAGGAGGGGAAGCCCTGGCCGCGCGGCGCGTCACCGACCATCTCACCCGATACTTCCAACCCTGTGGAGAGCTGCCCCGTGCAGGAACTTGAGCACGAGATCAAGGAGCTGATCATTTCGGCGTTGTCGCTGGAAGACATTTCCGCCGCCGAAATCGATGCGACCGCGCCCTTGTTCGGCGAAGGCCTAGGCCTGGATTCAATCGATGCACTGGAGCTGGGCCTGGCCCTGCAGAAGCAATACGGCGTGAGCCTGTCCGCGGATTCGGAAGAAACCCGCCGCCATTTCGGCAGCGTGCAGGCGCTGGCGGCCTTCGTCGCCGGCAGCCGCGCGTGAGTGACCTCAACGCCATGACCAAGACCGACCTGTTCGACCACATCGCCCGACTGCTGACGACCAGCTTCGAGATCGATCCGGCCCTGATCGTGCCCAGCGCGCGGCTGCATGCCGACCTGGATATCGACAGCATCGATGCGGTGGACCTGATCGTGCAGTTGAAGCCGCTGCTGGGCCGCAACCTGCAGCCGGATGCCTTCAAGACAGTGCGCACCGTGCAGGACGTGGTCGATGTGGTGCATGGGCTGCTGCCCGACCCGGCCGCTGCCTGACCGCGCGCGCCGGAACTCCCTCGTGTCCCATCCGCGCAGGCTGGCTTTCGTGCTGCTGTCGCTGGCCTATCCGCCGCTGATGTACCTGGCGATGGGCCGGTTCGAGCCGCGCTGGCTGTCGCTGCTGTTGTTCGCGGTGGCCCTGCTGCGCGCGCTGGGCACGCGCGAACGTTTGTGGATCTGGTCGGCGGTGGGCACCGGGGTGTTGGCCATGGTGGCCCTGCTGGGCAATGAAGCGCTGCCGCTGAAACTGTATCCCGCGCTGGTCAATGCGGTGCTGCTGGTGTTTTTCCTGGTCAGCCTGCGCCATCCCCCCACCGTGGTCGAGCGCTTCGCACGCCTGCAGGATCCACAGTTGCCGCCGTTCGCCATCGTCTACACGCGCCGGGTCACCCAGGTCTGGTGCGGCTTCTTCGTGCTCAACGGCAGCTTGGCGCTGGCCACTGCGCTGTGGGCCTCCGATGCCACGTGGGCCCTGTACAACGGCCTGCTGGCCTATCTGCTGATGGGCCTGCTGCATGCCGGGGAATGGACCGTGCGGCGCCGGGTGAAGGCAGCGCATGGCCATGTCTGAATGGATCCCGCTGCACCTCCTGCTGCAGTCTGCACGGCCTGGCCGCACGGTGGGCGCGCTCGACGGTGCAGCGCTGGACCACGCCGCGCTGCTGGCACGGGTATGCCGCTGGCACGCTGCGTTCGCGGCCGCCGAAGGGCGTGACTGGGCGCTCTACTTCGACGACAGCCTGGCCTTCGCCGCTGCGTTGCTGGGCGCATGGTCGGCTGGCAAGCGGGTCTACCTGCCCGGCGACGACCTGCCCGGTACGCTGCAGGCGCTGCGCCCGCACGTGGATGGCTTCGTCGGCGATGTCGATCCGTGCTGGCAGCCGCTGCACGCGGCACCGGCCACCGACATTCCCGCCACCGGCGTCGTGCTGGATCCACACGCCTGCCGGCTGGTGGTGTTCACCTCCGGCAGCACCGGCCAACCGGCTGCGATCGAAAAACGCCTGGACCAGCTCGGCAGCGAAGTCGAGGCACTGCAGCAGGCCTTCGGCGCGCTGCTGGCCGGTGCGCAGGTGCATGGAACGGTCTCCCACCAGCACATCTACGGCCTGCTGTTCCGCGTGCTGTGGCCGCTGGCCGCGGGCCGGGCGATCCGGCCACGACGTTTCTTCCATGAAGACCTGGTAGCCGCGCTGGCCGCCGCACCCAGTGTGCTGGTGGCCACCCCGGCGCACCTGAAACGACTGCCACCGCAGTTGGACTGGGCTGGCGCGCGTGGCCAGTTGCGCGCGGTGTTTTCCTCCGGTGGGCCGCTGCCGGCACAGGCCGCCGCGGACGTGCGCGAGGTGCTGGGCATCGCGCCGATCGAAGTGTTCGGCAGCAGCGAAACCGGTGGCATCGCCTGGCGCGTTTGCGCCGATGACGCCCCCGCGTGGCAACCGTTGCCCGGCGTGCAGTGGCGCATCGATGACGGCCAGCTGGCGGTGGCATCGGCCCATCTTGCGCAGGGCGGCTGGTGGCGCAGCGAAGACCGTGCCGAAGCCAGTCCTGACGGCGGCTTCCGCCTGCTCGGGCGGGCCGACCGCATCGTCAAGATCGAAGAGCGCCGGGTTTCGCTGGGGGCGCTGGAGCAGGCCCTGTGCCGCGATGCGGGCGTGGCTGAAGCGCAGGTGCTGGTGCTGCCGGGTACGCGCGAGCAGCTGGCCGCGGTGATCGTGCCGAGCGACCCTGCGCTGGCGCAGGCCGGTGCTGCCGAGCGGCGTGCTTTCATCGGCCGTCTCACCGCACTGCTGGCGCAGGGCCATGACGCGGTGACCCGGCCGCGGCGCTGGCGGCTGGTTGCCGCACTGCCCGTCAATGCACAGGGCAAACCGACCCAGGCGCTGCTGCAGGCGCTGTTCCAGAAAACGCTTCCGTCGCCGCAGTGGCTTGCGCGCGATGCCGCCACGGCACGGGTGCAGCTTGTACTGGAGCCCGACCTGGGCGCCTTCGAGGGTCATTTCCCCGAAGTCGCCGTGCTGCCGGGGGTGGCCCAGCTGGACTGGGCGATCCGCCTGGGCCGCGAGGCATTCGACCTGCCACCGCGCTTCCTGCGCATGGATGCGCTGAAGTTCCACCACGTTGCGCGCCCGCACGACGTGCTGATGCTGCAGCTGGACTGGGACGCGGCGCGCGGCGTGCTGGGATTCCGGTTCAGCTCCGATCACGGCATCCACGCCAGTGGCAAAGTACTGTTCGCCGATGCCGATTGATTCCCTGGTTCCCGCTGCCGAGTACGCCCTGCTGGTCGTGGTACCGGTCTACGACCATGAGCACGCCATCGCCGAGGTGGTGGCCGGAATCGGCGCTGCGGGACTGCCGTGCCTGCTGGTGGATGACGGATCGCACGCAGACTGCGCGGCTGTGCTGGCCGGGCTGGCACGACAGCCGGGCGTAGGCCTGCTGCGGCTGCAACACAACCAGGGCAAGGGCGGGGCGATGCTGGCCGGTTTCAGCCAAGCGGCGCGCCTGGGCTATACCCACGTGCTGCAGATCGATGCCGATGGCCAGCACGACACCGCCGAGCTGGGCCGTTTCGCCGCGCTGTCGCGCGAGCGTACCGATGCGGTCATCTGCGGTATCCCGGCCTACGATGAAACCGTGCCGAAGATCCGGCTGTACGGCCGCTATGGCACCCATGTGTGGGTCTGGATCAACACCCTGTCGCTGCACCTGCGCGACTCGATGTGCGGTTTCCGGGTCTATCCGTTGGCACCGGTGCTGCAGGTGATGGCGCAGGAAACCATCGGCCGGCGCATGGATTTCGACACTGAGATCCTGGTGCGTCTGTACTGGCGCGAGGTGCCGGTGCATCACCTGGCCACGCCAGTCACCTATCCGAAGGACGGCGTGTCGCACTTCGATGTGTGGCGCGACAACCTTCGCATCAGCGGCATGCACGCGCGGCTGTTCGTGGGCATGCTGCGGCGCGCTCCTCGATTGCTGCTGCGGCGCCTGCGGGGACAGCCCTGATGGCTGCCCGTCCTGGTCCTGCCGCACCGCACTGGGCCGACATCGGCGAGCGCACCTCGGTACGCGGCGTATTGGTCCTGTGCTGGATCCACCGCTGGTTCGGGCGCTGGCCGTACCGGGCGTGCGCCTGGCCGGCGGTGGCCTGCCACTGGCTGGCCAACGGCCTGGCACGCCGCGCCTCGCTGCAGTACCTGCAGCGGTTGCAGGCGCACAGCGGTGCGCTGGGCCGCGCGCCGGGCTGGCTGGACAGCCTGCGCCACTTCGCGCTGTTCGGCGACACCATGCTGGACAAGCTGCTGGCGCTGGGACGGCGCTACCCGCCGCAGCGCCTGCAGCTGCACGACAACGAGGCGTTGCAGCGCATTGGTCGCGCGCAGGGCGGGGTGTTCCTGACCGCCCATGTCGGCTGCCTGGAGCTGTGCCAGGTGCTGGCGGAAAAAGTCACGGGCCTGCATCTCACCGTGCTGGTCCACACCAAGCACGCGCAGCGCTTCAACAGCCTGCTGGCACGTCTGGATCCGCTCGCGTCGGTGGAGCTGGTGCAGGTGACCGACGTCGGCCCGGCGATGGCGATGACCCTGGGCCAGCGGGTCGCTGCAGGTGGCTTCGTGGCGATCGTCGGTGACCGCGTCCCGGTCCACAGCGAACGCGTGGTGCATGCCGACTTCCTCGGTCACCGCGCGCCGTTCCCGGTGGGCGGCTACGTGCTCGCCGCCGCGCTCGGCTGCCCGGTGTACACGCTGTCCTGCCTGCACAATGGCGGTGGCTACCGGATCCGCTTCGATCTGTTCGACGAACGCATCGTGCTGCCACGCGGAGCCCGCCAAGCCGCGCTGCAGGACTGTGCGCAACGCTATGCCGCATGGCTGGAACAGCAGGTGATCCAATCGCCGCTGGACTGGTTCAACTTCTTTCCGTTCTGGGACCAGGCCACCGATGCCGATTGAACCGCTTCCCTGCTGTCGCTTCGGTGCCGGCCCGTTGACCATCGAAGACGTCGTTGCGCTGGCGGACGGCCGCGCGCTGGCCGTGCTCGACGATGCGCCCGGGTTCCGCGCCCGCATCCAGCGCGGCGCGGATTTCCTCGACCGCCTGCTGCGCGAGGACGGGGTGGTCTACGGGGTGACGACCGGTTACGGGGATTCCTGCACCACGGTGATCCCGCCGTCGCTGGTGGCCGAACTGCCGCACCATCTGTACACCTACCATGGCTGTGGGCTGGGTCGTTTCCTGGACGCACAGGAAACGCGCGCGGTGCTGGCGGCGCGGCTGGCGTCACTGTCCCAGGGCATGTCCGGGACCAGCGTGGCGCTGCTCGAAGGCCTCGCCACCCTGCTGCAGCATGACGTGCTGCCGCGCATTCCCGCGGAGGGCTCGGTCGGTGCAAGCGGCGACCTGACCCCGCTGTCCTACGTGGCGGCGGTGCTGTGCGGTGAGCGCGAGGTGCTGTTCGAAGGCCGTGTGCAGTCCGCCGCCGAGGTACTGCCGCGGATCGGCATGCAGCCGTTGCGGCTGCGCCCGAAGGAAGGCCTGGCGCTGATGAATGGCACGGCGGTGATGACCGGCCTGGCCTGCCTGGCCTGGCAGCGCGCGGATTACCTGTGCCGCCTGGCCACGCGCCTGACCGCCTTCAACGTGCTGGCCAGCGATGGCAACGCGCACCATTTCGACGAAACGCTGTTCGCAGCCAAGCCACACCCGGGCCAGGCGCGCATCGCAGCGCGCCTGCGTGTCGATCTGCACAGCGATCGCCCGCCGCGCAACGAACAGCGCCTGCAGGACCGTTACTCGCTGCGCTGCGCCCCGCATGTCATCGGTGTACTGGAAGACACCCTGCCGTTCCTGCGCCAGTTGATCGAGACCGAGCTCAACAGCGCCAACGACAACCCGCTGATCGACCCGGACGAAGAACGCGTCCTGCACGGCGGCCACTTCTACGGCGGGCACATCGCGCTGGCGATGGACACGCTGAAGAATACCGTGGCCAACCTGGCCGACCTGCTGGATCGCCAGCTGGCGCTGCTGGTGGATGCGCGATACAGCCACGGCCTGCCGGCCAACCTGTCCGCTGCGACCGGTCCGCGTGCAGCCATCAACCATGGCCTGAAGGCGCTGCAGATCAGCGTCTCGGCGTGGACGGCCGAGGCGCTGAAGAACACCCTGCCGGCGTCGGTATTCTCGCGTTCCACCGAATGCCACAACCAGGACAAGGTCAGCATGGGAACCATCGCCGCGCGCGACTGCCTGCGGGTGATCGAACTTACCGAACAGGTGGTCGCCGGCATGCTGATCGCCGCACGCCAGGCGGTGGCCCTGCGCCAGCGGGTCGGCCTGCAGGCGCAGCTGCAGGGTGAGCTGGCCGCTATGCACGATGACATCAGCCAGCGCATCGCGCTGATCGAAGAAGACCGCGCGCTGGATGGCGAGCTGCGCCAACTGCTGCAGGCCATCCGCAGCCGTCAGTGGGAGCTGTATCCCGATGCATGAAATGGTCGAAGAGATCACCCTGGCGCCTGCCTTCCACGACTGTGACCCGATGCAGGTGGTCTGGCATGGAAACTACTTCAAGTATTTCGAGATCGCGCGCTGCGCACTGCTGCAGCGCTATTGGTACGACTATCCGCAGATGCAGGAATCGGGCTATCTGTGGCCGGTGGTGGATGCACGGGTCAAGTACGTGCGCCCACTGCGTTTCCAGCAGCAGGTGCGGGTGCGGGCAAGCATCGTCGAATGGGAAAACCGTTTGAAGATCAGCTATGAAATCTTCGACGCCGGCAGCGGTGAACGACTGACCCGCGCACACACCGTGCAGGTGGCCGTCGATGCCGCCAGCGGTGAAATGCAGTACCTGTGCCCGCCGATCCTGTGGCAGAAACTCGGAGTTCCCGCGCCATGAAGTCCCGTCATTTCCTGCGCCTGCTGGTGCTGTCCGGCCTGCTTTTCGTTTCGTTCGTGGCCGGCGCCGCCGAGGACGCGGTGCAGGCGATCGCCCGCGATGTCGCACGGCCGGCGGTGCTGCGCGGCCAGTTCAGCCAGGAAAAACAGGTCGCCGGTTTCCGCAACCCGCTGCGTTCGCAGGGCCGCTTCGTGGTGGCGCGCGAGCGCGGGGTGATCTGGACCACGCTGAAGCCTTTCCCGTCGGAAATGGTGATCACCGCCGAGCGCATCCTCAGCCGACAGCCCGATGGCACTACCCGGGTAGAGCTGGATGCACGCCAACAGCCGGCGATGCGCTCGGTCAACGCGGTCCTGTTCGCGCTGATGAGCGGCGATGTGCAGGCACTGTCCAGCCAGTTCACGGTGGATGCGCAACGCGATGCGAAGGGCTGGGCCCTGTCACTGACACCGAAGTCGCCGATGCTGGCCAAGGCCTTCAGTTCGTTGCAGCTGCGGGGTGACCGCTACGTCCGCCAGGTCGACATCGTGGAGGCCAGCAAGGACCGTACCCGCCTCACCTTCAGTGCCCTCACCGAGGCACCGGGCACGCTGGCAGCGGACGAGGCGGCACGCCTTGACTGATCGCATGCCGCGCGCCGATACCCCCCATCGCCGCTGGCGCTGGCTGGCCCTGGCCTGGCTGCTGGTGCTGCTGGCGCTGGGCGTGCAGCAGGCCCTGCAGTGGCGGCAGCATGCGCCGATCGACACCGATATCCTCGCCTTGCTGCCCCAGGATGCGCAGGACCGGCTGCTGTCGGACGTGACCCGGCGCATCGCCGATGCGAACTCGCGCGATGTGGTGGTACTGCTGGGCAGCGCGGAGGCGGCCGCTACGTTGCGCGCGCAGGCGGCCTTCGCCGATGCGATGGCAGGCGATGCCGATGCGGCGCTGCTGCAGCCCGCCGGTGCGCTCGATGGCTGGTTCGATGAGGCACGTACCTTCTACGCGCCCTACCGTGACCGCCTGTTGACCCCCGCACAGCGCGACACCCTGCAGCACACCGCACCGGATGCGTTGGCGCAACAGGCGTTGGCCCGGCTGTACGGGCCCATGGGCGGACCACGGCTGACCGCCTGGTTGCAGGATCCGCTGGGCCTGTGGCCGGCCTGGTGGCAGCAGCAGGCGAAGGCGGCCGGCCTGCGACTGGGTGAGGACGGCCTGCTGCAGGCAGACGGAAAGCAGTGGGCGGTGCTGCGCTTTGACACCCGCGATTCGGCATTCCAGCTGGATGGCGAACCGCATATCGGCGCGCTGCTGGAACGCGCGGGGCAGGCCGCGACCGCTGCCACGCCCGGCCTGGAGATCCTGCATGCCGGGGTGCCGCTGCATGCCGAAGCCGCGGCGGTGCAGGCCAACCGCGAGATCAACACCATCGGCTGGGGCTCGCTGGCTGCGGTACTGCTGCTGGTGTGGCTGGCGTTCCGTTCGCTGCGCCCGATCCTGCTGGTGGCGATGTCGCTGCTGGTCGGCTGCGGCGTGGCGTTGGCCGTGACCGTGCTGGTGTTCGGCAAGGTGCATCTGCTGACGCTGGTGTTCGGTGCCTCGCTGGTGGGCGTGGCCGAAGACTATGGCATCCACTGGTTCGCCTCGCGCCAGGCAGCGCCGCGGCAGAGTCGCTGGTCCCTGCTGCGCCATCTGCTGCCCGGCCTGTGGCTGGCGCTGCTGACCAGCGCCCTGGCCTATCTGGCGCTGGCGGTCACCCCGTTCCCCGGGCTGCGCCAGATGGCACTGTTCTCGGTGGTCGGGCTGGCGGCTGCGTTCGTCACGGTGATCCTGTGGTTCCCGTGGCTGGATGGTGGAACGGTACGCCAGACGCGCTTCTCGCATTGGCTGGGCAACACGCTGCAGCGCTGGCCGCGGCTGCGCGGCCGGTCGCTGGGCGGTGTGATCGCGGTGCTGTTGCTGTTCTCCGCCGGCGGCATGCTGTTCCTGCACGTGGATGATGACCTGCGCAGCCTGCAGTCTTCGCCACCGGCGCTGATGGAACAGCAGATCCGCATCTCGCGCCTGCTCGGCATGCCCAGCCCGGCGCAGTTCTTCCTGGTGCAGGGCGCCGATGCCGGCCAGCTGCTGCAGCGCGAAGAAGCCTTGACCGCGCGCCTGCGCGCGCTGGAAGGGCAAGGCCGCATCGGCAGCCACCGCGCGCTGAGTGACTGGTTGCCGTCTCCGTCGCAGCAGGATGCCGATGCCCGGCTGGCCGCGCAGGCCGAGTCGGCCGTGCTGCAGGCGGTTGGCGCGGTCAGTGGCGAGGCGCTGCAGCGACCGACATTCGCCCGCACCCCGATCGACCTGCAGGCCTTCCTCGCTTCGCCGGCCTCGGCCCCGTTCCGTTCGTTGTGGATCGGCGCACTGGGCGAGGGCGTGGCCAGCGTGGTGCTGGTCGATGACCTGTCGCAGCCGCGTGCGTTGGCCGACCTCGACCAGGCCGGCGCCAGCCTGCCCGGCGTGCGCTGGGTCGACCGCACCGCCGATTTCTCGCGCCTGCTGGGGCATTACCGCAAGCTGATGAGCGGCATGCTGCTGGCGGGTATCGCGCTGGTGTTCGCCGCGTTGTGGTGGCGCTATCGCCGTCATGCCTGGCGGGTGATCGTGCCCACCCTGCTCGCCGGCAGCCTGACGCTTGCCGTGCTGGCCCTGCTTGGTCATCCGCTGCAGTTGTTCAACGTGCTGGCATTGATGCTGCTGCTGGGCATGGGCATCGACTACGGCATCTTCCTGCTGGAACACCGTGGCGATCCCAGCGCCTGGGTCGCGGTGTGCGTGGGTGCGGCCAGTACCTGGCTTTCGTTCGGCCTGCTCGGGCTTTCCAACACCCCGGCGCTGCGCGCCTTCGGCATGACCCTGCTGCTCGGCATCGGCCTGGTATGGCTGCTGTCGCCGCTGTTCCGCCCCGCACCGCCTACAACGACAGGAACCCCGTGACATGAGCCGCCTGCTGCCTGCGATCCTGCTCACCCTGTTGCTCGCCGCCTGCGCCGGCCCGCCGGTGCGTACCGATGCGGCGCTGCCGCCGCTGCGCCTGTCACCGGCCAGCCTGCAGGGAACCCTCGCTTTGCAGCAACAGCTGCATTTCCGCTTCGGTCGCGCCGAACGTGACCTGGATGCGCTGCTTGAAGCCGATGCCGACCAGGTGCAGCTGCTGGTGCAGGCAATGGGCCAGACCGGCTTTCGCGTGCAGTGGGATGGACAGAACCTGCAGGAACAGCGCGCTGCCTGGTTGCCCAAGCAGGTACGTGCCGACCGCGTGCTGGACGACCTGCAGTTCGCGCTGTGGCCGACCACGGCGATTGCCGCGGTGCTGACCGATGGCTGGCAGGTGGTCGACGATGGCCGCGTGCGCCGGCTGCAGCGTAGCGGGGTCGAGGCCCTGCGGCTGCAGCGCAACGACGATGGCAGCCTGCAGCTGGACAACCGCATCGAAGGCTATTCGCTGACCATCCGTTCGGTGCCTACTGGCGAGGACGCCCCATGAGCGCGCCGATTTTCCTCAACGACATGGGCATCGTCTGCGCGCTCGGCGCCGGCCGCGCGCCGGTCGCCGCCGGCCTGTTCGCCGACCACCCCGATGGGCTGAGCGACTGCGACGACGTGCTGCCCGGACGCACCCTGGCGCTGGGCCGGGTGCAGTCCACGCTGCCGGATCTGTCTGCGCTGCCCACCGCGCTGCGCGGCCGCAACAATGCCTTGCTGGACCTTGCGCTGGAACAGATTGCTCCGGCTGTACAGGCGGCCATCGAGCGTTACGGTGCCGGGCGGGTCGCGGTGGTCATCGGTACCAGCACCTCCGGCATCGGCGAAACCGAGCCGGCCCTGCGTGCGCGCGAGGAGAGCGGTCGCTGGCCGGACAGCTTCGCCTATGGCCAGCAGGAGATGGGCAGCGCGGCGGCATTCGTGCGCCATCGCAGCGGTGCAACGGGACCGGCGTGGACGCTGTCCACTGCCTGCTCTTCAGGTGCCAAGGCGATGGCTTCGGCGGCGCGCCTGCTGCGCGCCGGCATCGTCGAGGCGGTGATCGCCGGCGGTGCCGATTCGCTCTGCCGCTTCACCGTGGCCGGTTTCAATGCGCTGGAATCGATCTCCGCCACCCGCTGCCTGCCGTTCTCGGCAACGCGGGCGGGCATCAACATCGGCGAAGGGGCCGCGCTGTTCCTGCTGACCCGCGAGCCGGGCCCGGTACAGCTTGCCGGCTGGGGCGAAAGCTCGGACGCCCACCACATGTCCGCCCCTGAACCGAGTGGTGCCGGTGCCATCGCGGCGATGCGCGAGGCGCTGGAGCGCGCCGGCTGGGCACCGACGGACGTGGACTACATCAACCTGCATGGCACGGCCACCCGCCACAACGATGCGATGGAATCGCGTGCGGTACATGCAGTGCTGGGCGGGCAGGTCGCGGCCAGTTCCACCAAGCCGCTGACCGGCCACGCACTGGGCGCGTCCGGGGCGATCGAAGCGGCGCTGTGCTGGATCGCGCTGGCGGACAATCCCGCCCACCGCCTGCCACCGCACTGGTGGGATGGCCAGCCTGATCCGCAGCTGCCCGCGCTGGCCCTGGTGGCGCCGGGCACCGTGGCGGCCGGCCCCCTGCAGCGCCTCCTCAGCAGTTCGTTCGCCTTTGGTGGCAGCAATGCCGTGCTGGCCCTGCAGCGGACGCCCGGCGCATGAGGATCCATCCGATCCAGGACGTGGTACCGCACCGTGGCAGCGCCCTGCTGCTGGAGCAGGTGCTGCGCTGGGACGAGGACAGCATCGAGGTGGCGCTGGTGGTCCCGGCCTCGGGCCTGTTCAACCAGGCCGACGGCGTGCCCGCCTGGATCGGCATCGAGTACATGGCACAGGCCATCGCGGCGTGGGCGGGCTGCCGCGCGCGGCGTGACGGTCGCCCGCCGCGGCTCGGTTTCCTGCTTGGCAGTCGCCGCTACAGCAGCCAGGTTTCCGTGTTCCCGGCCGGTACCGCGCTGGTGGTCCACGCGCGGCGCGAACTGATGGGTGACAATGGGCTGGGAATGTTCGCCTGCCGTATCAGTGCGGGCACCGAGACATGGGTGGACGCCAACGTATCGGTGTTCGAACCGGCCGATGCGCAGGCTTACCTGGAGAGTGGAAACGCATGACAGCCCATCTTGCCGTGCTGGTGACCGGTGCAAGCCGCGGCATCGGTCGTGCGATCGCCCTGCGCGCTGCCCGCGATGGCTTCGATGTGGCGGTGCACTGCCGGAGCCGCATCGACGAAGCGCAGGCCGTGGTCGCGGAGATCATCGCGATGGGCCGGCAGGCGCGCGTACTTGCCTTCGACATCAGTGACCGAGCCGCCGCGCGCACCGCGCTGGAAGCCGACGTGGCCGCCCATGGCGCGTACTACGGCGTGGTATGCAATGCCGGCATCGCCCGCGACGGGGCCTTCCCCGCGCTCAGCGAAGCGGATTGGGACCAGGTGCTGCATACCAACCTGGATGGGTTCTACAACGTGCTGCATCCGCTGGTGATGCCGATGGTGCGGCGCCGCCAGCCCGGCCGCATCGTCACCCTGGCCTCCGTGTCCGGGCTGATCGGCAACCGCGGCCAGGTCAACTACAGCGCCGCCAAGGCCGGCATCATCGGTGCCACCAAGGCGCTGGCGCTGGAACTGGCCAGTCGCCGGATCACCGTCAACTGCGTGGCACCCGGGCTGGTCGATACCGAGATGCTGGACGCCGAAGTGGTCGAGCACGCGCTCAAGCTGGTTCCCGCCGGCCGTGTCGGCACGCCGGACGAAGTAGCCGCGGCGGTATCGTTCCTGCTGTCGGCCGATGCCGGTTACATCACCCGCCAGGTGATCTCGGTCAACGGAGGCCTGGCCTGATGCAGCGCGAAGGACGCCGCGTGGTGGTTACCGGCGCAGCGGCGATCAGCCCGCTGGGGCAGGACTGGCCGAGCATCCACGCGCGCCTGCGTTCGCTGCGCAACGCCGTGCGCGCGATGCCGGAGTGGGATGTCTACGAAGGGCTGAACACCCGGCTGGCCGCACCGGCCGAGGCGTTCGAGCTGCCACCGCACTACAACCGCAAGACCACCCGTTCGATGGGGCGCGTGGCGCTGATGGCCGTGCGCGCCAGCGAACTGGCGCTGCAGCAGGCCGGCCTGATCGATCATCCGGTGCTGCATGGCGGGCGCACCGGCGTGTCCTATGGGTCCTCCGCAGGCAGCCATGAGGCGATCAGTGAGTTCGGCCGCATGCTCAACAGCTTCACCACCGCCGGCATCACCGCCACCACCTACCTGAAGATGATGAGCCATACCGCACCGGTGAACATCGGGGTGTTCTTCGGCCTGAGCGGGCGCATCCACACGACGTCCAGCGCGTGCACGTCCGGCAGCCAGGGCATCGGCGAAGCCTACGAAACGATCCGCGCCGGTCGCCAGACGGTGATGCTGGCCGGTGGCGCCGAGCAGCTGGACGCCACGGCGGCCGCGGTGTTCGACACCCTGTATGCCACCAGCGTGCGCAATGACGCGCCGCAGACCACGCCGCGCCCGTTCGATGCCGGCCGCGATGGGCTGGTGCTGGGCGAAGGTGCCTGCACCCTGGTGCTGGAGGAGCGCCAGCATGCGCTGCAGCGCGGAGCGCCGATCCTGGCCGAAGTACGCGGCTACGGCAGCAACAGCGACGGCCAGCACGTGACCCAGCCGAGCAGCCCGACCATGGCGCGCGCCATGCAGCTGGCGCTGGACGACGCCGGTCTGGCGCCGTCGCAGATCGGTTACATCAACGCCCATGGCACGGCCACCGACCATGGTGACATTGCTGAAAGCCAGGCCACGGCCGCCGTGTTCGGGGCGGGCGTGCCGATCAGCTCGCTGAAGGGCTACGTCGGCCACATGCTGGGTGCCTGCGGCGCGTTCGAAGCCTGGCTGAGCATCGAGATGATGCGCGCGGGCTGGTTCGCCCCCACCTTGAACCTGGACCAGGTGGACCCGCGCTGCGCTCCGTTGGACCATGTCCGCGGACAAGGTCGCACGCTGCAGGTCGACCATGTGATGAGCAACAATTTCGCCTTCGGCGGGATCAACACCTCGCTGGTGTTCGCCCGTCATCCGCTGGCCGAAGACTGAACCGCGTCCTGACATTGATGAACTTCGTGTCGGGAAACAACGCGTGGCGGGGATGTGCCAGGCCTGACGCCTTCCGCCGGTGACGGGTTTCCGACACAATCATGCCTTAAAGGGTAAACCTGAAAGCATGCACGCCTACGTCTACAAGAGCCAACGCAAAGACGATACCTACGTCTACCTCGCCGAACGGGATGGCTTCGGCGTGCTGCCCGGGCCGTTGGCCGAATCTCTGGGCCGGCTGCAGCTGGTGCTGGAAGTGGAACTGACCGAGGGCCGTCGGCTGGCGCGCGCGGACGCCGCGCAGGTGCGCGACGAGCTGGCCAGCCGCGGCTTCTACCTGCAGGTGCCCCCGAGCATCACCAGCATGATGCCGCGCCACAATGACTGAGCCGCGGCCGCGCATGGTGCCTGCCGCGCTGGCCCTGGGCGCGCTGCTCGCTGCGGCTTCGGCGATCGGCGGCCTGCCGGGTGCGCTGCTGGCAGCGCTGGCGCAGCCGGCCTTCGCGCTGGGCGTGTCCTGGCTGCGTCGAAGCCGTGTCCTGCGTCCGCTGCCGCAGGTGGTGCGCGAAGAACTGCCTGCGCTGCTGGCCTTGTGGCTGGCCGGTCCAGCGGTGCTTGCGCTGCTGATGGCCTGGCCGCTCGCCGCCCTGCGCGAAAGCGGCAGCTTGGCCGCCGCGCTGGGCCTGGCGGTATTGCTGGGCGTCGGTCTGCTGGCGGTATGGCGCACATGGCCGCTGTGGAGTGACGTGGAACGCCTGGCCGGTGGGCTGCAGCGCCACGCTGCGGGCCTGGCCGGGCGCGAACTGGGCGCCTGGCGTGGACTGGCCGTCGCTGCGCTGGTGCTGGCGCTGTGTGCGCTGGTGGTGATGCCGGCCTGGCCGGAGCTGCTGCCGGCAGGCCTGCGTTGGCCAGCGGTGGGCGCCACCGTGCTGCTGTCGCCGCTGCTGCACCTGCTGCTGCAGCGGGTAGCCCCGGCGGGCACCACGCATCCTGCGCCGGCGCACGGCATGCAGGAGCTGCGCAGTGCCTGGCAGGCGCGCGAGCAACCCGATGCCGATACGACACCTGTCGCACTTGAAGCCATGCCGGCCGACGCGCTGGCGCCGGCGCTGTATGAAGCGGCGCGACACGGCCGGATCGACCGCGCGCTGCAGCTGTTGCAGGCCGGTGCCGACCCGCACGCCATGCCGGATCCGCAGTGGCGCGACCAGCGCAACCTGCCGGTGCTGGCCGCGGTACTGCCGGACCTGCGTCTGCTGCGCGAACTGATCGCCCGCGGCGTCGATGTGAACGCCCCGCACAAGGGCATGACGCCGCTGCTGGCGGCCACCCGCGACAGCTGGCATGGGCGCCCGGAAGCGGTGATGACCCTGCTCGCCAACGGTGCCGATTCGCGTGCCACCGATGCCGACGGCAATACGCCGCTGCACCACGCAGCGCGCAGTTCCGACCCCGGCGTCGCCGCGCTGCTGCGCGATGCCGCCGCCGAGATCGATGCGCTGAACCAGGACGGCTGGTCGCCGCTGGCGGTGGCCTGCCAGGTCGGCAACTGGCGCCTGGCGCGGTTCCTGCTGGAGCGCGGCGCCCGTACCGAACCGGCCGAAGGCATCCCGGTGCTGTTGGCCGCCGCAGCAACCGAAGATGATGATCCGGCCGGCGTGCAGCTGCTGCTGAAGCACAAGGCGCGTGCCGATGCGCGTGATCGCCAGCGCCGCAGTGCCCTGCACGAAGCCGCCCTGGCCGGGCACACCGCGATCCTGGACGCCCTGCTTGCCGCCGGTGCCAACCTGGAAGCGCGCGATGCGCTCGGCCGGACGCCGCTGCTGGAGGCCGCCGCCGGTGGGCGCGCGGCGGTCATCGAGCACCTTCTGCGCCACAAACCCGATGTAGCAGCGGTCGACACCGACGGCCGCAACGCCCTGTTGCTGGCCGCCATGGCGACCGATGTGCCGCCGTTGGTGGTCAAGCGGCTGCTGGAGCTGGGGCTGGTTGCCGACCTGGACGATCCACTGGCGCGGCGCGCAGTGGACAGCGCGGCCGAAGCCGGCCGCTGGGCCATCGTGGCCATGCTCGATCCGGCCTATCCGCTGCCTGCCGCAGTCAGCGACGGCCTGGTGGCGGACAGCGAAGGCCACGACGTGGCGACCTCGTTGTTGCCGGACCGGCCACCGCTCGAGCTGCTGCGCGAATCGCTGCGCTTTGGCAACCTGGACGGAATGGAATCGATGGCGCGCCTGTGCCGTGCCGAAGAACTGGGCAGCCTGTTGCACGAACCGGACCTGGCGCTGGAGCCGCGCGCCATCGGCTGGCTGCTGCAGCAGGGCGCGTCGCACGACGTACTGGATGCCTGCACCGATACGCCGATGTTCGCGCTGCTGGCGCGCGGCGTGGATGCGGTGCCGGCGCTGCAGGTGATGCTGGAGCAGGGCGTTTCGCCTGCCGGCAGTGGTGGCCTGGCGCGCTTCCTCGCCGCCTGCGCGCAGCATGACCAGGCCAGTCGCGGGCTGGAGCAGCTGGCGCTGGAACTGCTGGAACGTGGCGCCGACCCATTCGCTGCATCGCCCGCCGGCGATCCGCCGCTGGCCCTGGCCGTGCGCTTGGGCTGGCTGCGCCTGCAGCAGTCGCTGCTGGGCCTGGGGGTGGATCGCGAGGCACGCGACAGCCATGGCATGACCGCCCTGCACCTGGCCACTGCGCTGGGACGCGAAGCCGCGCTCAAGCTGCTGGTGCGCCACGGCGCCTCGCCGGAAGCGCGTGCGGCTGATGGGCAGACACCGCTGGGTGTGGCGCTGTCCAGCGGCCGCCGTGACCTGGCGGACTGGCTGGACTGGCGGGTCTGGTCGTTGCCACGAAGGACGTTGCGCGAATCCGACCTGGCCGCCGCGGCCACCGCCGGCGACGTGGATGCCGTACGCCGGCTGATCGATCTTGGCTTCGCCGTGGACAGCGTCGACGCGCAGGGCTGCACCGCCCTGTTGCGAGCGGCCGGTGGTGGGCACCTTGCGGTGGTCGACCTGCTGCTGGCGCGCAGTGCCGATCCGCAGCATGCCTCGGCCAGTGGCGCCACGCCGCTGTCGGCGGCGGTCAGCATGCGCCAGATGGATATCGTGTCCGCGTTGTTGGATGCCGGTGCGCAGCTGGAACACCGCCTGCCCGGCGGGGTCACGGTGCTGATGCTGGCCTCGGCGCTGGGCCTTCCGGATATCGTGGCGCGGCTGTTGACCGCCAGTGCGGACGTCCATGCAAGCGACGCGCAGCAGCTGGCCGCGCTGCATTGCGCTGCGCTGTACGGGTTCTCCGCTCGTGACCGCTCGCGCCTGCTGGCCCTGCTGGACACCCTGCTGCTGGCCGGCGCGGAGCCGGACAAGGCCGCCGCTGGCGAGGTGACCCCATTGCTGCTGTTGCTGGGCGCACGTGCCGAACCGGGGACCGCCTGCGACGAACAGGTGGTACTGGCCGGTGTGGAACGCCTGCTGGATGAAGACGTTTCGCTGGAGGTGCGTGATCCGCGCGGCTTCGGCCCGCTGCACCTGGCCGCGCTGCACGGACTGCCGCTGCTGGTGCAGCGCCTGCTGCGTGCCGGTGCCGATCCAGAGGCACGCGACACGCTCAACCGCAGCCCCCGCGAAATCGCGGTGATGCGCGGCTTCATCGACGTGGCCGCCGAGTTCCAGCCGCGCGTGCCCGGCGTGTCTTCGATGGCGCGGTTCCTGCGCGAATGAATCACCGGTAGTGACGGCCGCTGGCCGTCATGCTCCTGCCCTGGTGGGTGACGACCGCTGGTCGTCACGCCTTCGGCGCTACCGGTCGGGTGGCGCGTCCTTCCCGCTTCCCGCATCCGCTTCAAACAGATGCATCAGGTCAGTGCGCGCATCGCGCGAAGTCTGGATCACCGCCGCCTCGTCGTCGTACACCAGGTACTGATCGCGCAGCAGCTTCTCATCATGTTCGCGGAATCGCTGCACATGCCGGCGGGCCGTCTCCTCGGACACCCCCAGCAGCTTCAGCACCTGTTCGCTGAGTTCCAGGCTGGTGCCGAACACCTCGCGGAACGGCTCGGCCCCCATGTCCATCAGCCGCCACGCATGCTGGCGGTTGCGTGCCCGTGCCAGCACCCGCGCGTCCGGATACAACCGCCGGATCATCCGCGTCGCGCGCAGGTTGGTTTCCGGATCATCCATGGTCACCACGAACACCGCGATCTCCGCCCCGCCGGCCGCGCGCAGCATCTCCGGCCGGGTCGGATCGCCGTAGTACAGCTGGTTGCCGAAGCGGCGCAGGTCGGCCACGGTATCCGGATTGACCTCCAGCGCGACGAAGGGCACTTTCTGCGCGGTCAGCAGTCGCGCCACCACCTGCCCGAAGCGCCCCATCCCGGCGATCAGCACCTTCGGACGGTGGTCCGGATTGACCTCATCGGCCGGCGCGGCGTCGGGCTTTGCCACGGCCTCCCGGCCGATCAGGCGCAGCAGTGCGATCAGCAACAGCGGGGTCAGTCCCATCGACAGGCCGACGATGGCCACCAGCCGGTCATGGTTGGCACTGCCCAGCAGCAGCGCGCGCTGCGCTTCGTTGAACACCACGAAGGCGAACTCGCCGCCCAGCCACAGCACGCTGCCCAGCATCATCGCCTGGCGTGACGCCAACCCGGCGATCCGTCCGATCGCATACAACAAGCCGAACTTCACCACCAGCAGCACGCCCACGCCGGCGGCGATCATGCCCGGTTCGGCGGCGATGCGGTCCAGGTCGATGCCCATGCCCACGGCAATGAAGAACAGACCGAGGAACAAGCCCTTGAAGGGTTCGATCTGCGCTTCCAGTTCGTGCCGGAACTCGGAATCGGACAACAGCACACCGGCCAGGAACGCGCCCAGGCTGGGGCTCAGCCCGGCCTCCTGCAGGAACCAGGCGGTACCCAACACCACCAGCAGGGCAGTGGCGGTGAACATTTCCGGGCTGCGCGTGCGCGCGACCATGCCGAACACGCGGCGCAGCAGCGGCCGGCCGCACAGGATCACCACCGCCAGTGCGCCGATGGCCACCGCCACGTCCTGCCAGTGCAGGGTCTGGTTGCGCGCACCCCCCAGCAGCGGAATGGCGGCCAGCAGCGGAATGGCGATCAAGTCCTGGAACAACAGGATCGCGAACGCCAGCCGGCCATGATCGCTGTTGAGCGCCTTGTGTTCGGACAGCAGCTGCAGGCCCACTGCGGTGGAGGACAGCGCCAGCGCCACGCCGACCACCAGCGCGCTCTTCCAGTGGAAATGGTCCAGCATCAGCAGGCCGCCCAGCACCAGTGCGCAGGTCGCCACCTGCAGCGCCCCGGCACCGAACACCGAACGCCGCATCACCTTCAGGCGCGATGGCGACAGCTCCAGCCCGATCACGAACAGCAGCATCACCACGCCGATTTCGGCCGCGCCCAGGATCCGGTCCGTATCCTGCACGAAGCCCAGCCCATCCGGACCCAGCGCCACGCCGGCGGCGAGATAGCCAAGCACCGCGCCAAAGCCCAGCCGGCGGAACACCGGCACCGCGATGACGGCCGCAAGCAGCAGGACCAGGGCAAGTTCGAGCACGCCGCTATGCATGGGAAGTCGAGGTCATGGCCGCAGGAGGAAGGGCACGCCGGGTGCAGCCAGCCCTTGCGCGACATTATGCGCCGCCCGCCGCCGCTCGCACGGGGGTGCAGCTGAGCCGGACCAAACCCGGCCGCCACACCGGGGTTGACCCATGCTGCCCACGGGTCCATCCTGCCCCCCGCCACGGCCTGCCCGCTGGCACCACCCTTCCGGAATGCAACCCCTCATGTCCAGCGACAGTAGAAGTCGACCTCGTTCGACGCCGGCGACGGCGACCGCCTGACAGGGACGGTTCGCCTGTGTTGGCGTTGCAGCGGCAACGACGAAAGGCGAACCACGATGAACCAGAAGCAGATGCTGCGTCCCGCCACCGACGCCGCCACCACGGCCGCACCGCTGGCCAACTTCAACACCGCCGACGCGGTGGAATACCTCAACACGCTGCCCATCGCCGCGGCGGTGGACCTGCTTGCCGCACTGCCGCTGCCGCGTGCGGTGAAGCTGCTTGAAGCGCCCGAACTGCAGCGTGCCGGCGAGCTGGTGGCGACCCTGCCGCCGGCCCGGGCGGCCGCGCTGTTGGGGCTGATGGCCGACGACCGCGCCACCGACATCGTCCACGAACTGGACCAGGACGAGCGCGCGCGGCTGGTGCCGCTGATCGGCGCCGAGGCGCGCCAGGTCATCCAGACCCTGCTCAGCTACCCGCCGGATACCGCCGGTGCCCTGATGACCACCGAGTTCGTCAGCGTGCCGGCCAACTGGACGGTCGGCCAGACCCTGCAGCACATCCGCGAAGTGGAGCGCACCCGCGAAACCGTCTATGCCATCTACGTGCTCGACCCCGCCAGCGGCCAGTTGCGCCAGGTGGTGACCATGCGCCGGCTGATCACCGGCCTGCCTGACGAATCGATCCTGGACGTGGCGCAGGTCAATGCACCGGTGACGGTGGACGTGGCGATGGACCAGGAAGAAGTGGCGCAGCTGATCCGCCGCCACGACCTGCTGGCGATCCCGGTGGTGGATGCCGGCATGCAGATGCTCGGCATCGTCACCGTGGATGACATCCTGGACGCGCTGATCGAGGAATCCACCGAAGACGCGCACAAGTTCGGCGGCATGGAAGCGCTGGAAAAGCCATACATGCAGATCGGCTTCCTGGAAATGCTGCGCAAGCGCGGCGGCTGGTTGAGCGTGCTGTTCCTTGGCGAAATGCTGACCGCCAGCGCGATGCAGCATTACGAAGACGAGCTGGCGCGCGCGGTGGTGCTGACCTTGTTCATCCCGCTGATCATGAGCTCCGGTGGCAACTCCGGTTCGCAGGCCACTTCGTTGCTGATCCGCAGCCTGGCGCTGCGCGAACTGCGGCTGCGTGACTGGTGGAAGGTTGCCCTGCGCGAACTGCCGACCGGCATCGTGCTGGGCACGATCCTGGGCAGCCTGGCGATGGTCCGCATCGTGATCTGGCAGCTGGGCGGCCTGCACGACTACGGCGAACACTGGCTACTGCTGGCGCTCACCGTGGCCGCTGCGCTGGTGGGCATCGTCACCTTCGGGTCGCTGTCCGGATCGATGCTGCCGTTCGCGCTCAAGCGCCTCGGCTTCGACCCGGCCAGTGCCTCGGCCCCGTTCGTGGCCACTCTGGTCGATGTGACCGGCCTGGTGATCTACTTCAGCATCGCCGCCAGCATCCTCCACGGCACCCTGCTGTAACCCCTTTTTTGCTCTACTAGCGGCATGAGCACTTACAACCTGCAGTCCGTGTTCCGCCCGCAGTCGGTCGCCGTGATCGGCGGCAGTCCGCGTGATCGCTCGGCCGGTCGGGCGGTGATGCGCAACCTGCGCGGGGCGGGATTCGCCGGCAAGGTCGCCTGGGTCAATCCGCGCCACGCGGAGATCGATGGCATCCGCACCACCAAGCGGCTCAAGGACCTGGACTGGGTACCGGAGCTGGTGGTGGTGACCGCCCCGGCCAGCATCGTGCCGCAGGTGATCGCCGATGCCGCCGCGCTGGGCGTGGCCGCGGCGATCATCCTCACCGCGCACCTGGGCGAAGGGCCCGGTTCGCTGGCCGCACAGGTGGAAGCCAGCGCCCGCGCCAAGGGCCTGCGCATCCTCGGGCCGCATTGCCTGGGGGTCATCGCCCCGCACGCGCGCTTGAATGCCAGCATCGCCGCCCACGTTCCCCAGGCAGGCGACCTGGCGCTGATTTCCGAATCCAGCGCGATCGCCGCCGCGCTGGTGGAATGGGGCGTCGCGCGTTCGGTGGGATTTTCGGCGGTGGTGTCGCTGGGCGATACGATGGACGTGGACTTCGGCGACCTGCTGGACTACTTCGCCACCGACTACCGCACGCGCGCCATCCTGCTGTACGTGGAGCAGATCAAGGATGCGCGCAAGTTCATGTCGGCCGCACGTGCCGCCGCGCGCTCCAAGCCGGTGATGGTGGTCAAGTCTGGCCGTGCCGAACGCATCATGCCGGGCAACGATACCCACGTGCAGGCACTGGCGCGCGCCGATGATGTCTACGGCGCGGCGTTCAACCGCGCCGGCCTGCTGCGCGTCAGCGCGCTGGACGAACTGTTCACCGCCGCGGAGACACTGGGACGGCTGGGCTCTTTCCCGGGACGCAGGCTGGCCATCCTCAGCAATGGCGGTGGCGTCGGGCGGCTGGCGGTGGACCAGCTGGCGGCGCTGCGCGGCACGCTTGCCACGCTGTCGGAGAGCACCGTGCAGCAGCTCGACGCGGTACTGCCGCAGGGCTGGTCACGTTCCAATCCAGTGGACATCGTGGTCGACGCCGATGGCGAGCGCTATGCCGCTGCCATCGAAGCGCTGCTGGCTGACAACGAAAACGATGCCCTGCTGGTGGTCAACGTGCCGACCGCGTTCACCTCCTCCGCAGATGCCGCGCAGGCGCTCACCCGCACCCTGGGCCTGCGTCCGCGGCACCAGCGTGACAAGCCGGTGTTCGCGGTGTGGCTGGGCAACGACGAGCGCGCAACGGCAACCCTCAACGCTGCGCGCGTGCCGACCTACCCCACAGAAGCCGAAGCGGTGCGTGGCTTCCAGCATCTGGTCCGCTACCGCGATGCGCAGAGCGCACTGATGGAGACCCCGCCGAGCCTGCCACAGGATTTCGTGGTCGATGCAGGTGCCGCGCGTGCGATCGTCGAGGCGGCAATGGCGGCCGGCCAGCGTTGGCTGGACCCGCTGGCCACGCATGCGCTGCTGAAGGCGTACGGCATTCCTTCGGCGCCGGTGCTGCATGCCCGCGACGCGCATGAAGCCATGGACCTGGCCCAGCCGCTGCTGGAGCAGGGCGCCAGCGTGGCGCTGAAGATCCTCTCGCCGGACATCCCGCACAAATCCGAAGTGGACGGCGTGCGCCTCAACCTGTCCACCCTGGCCGCCGTGCAGGTGGCGGCCACCAGCATCCTGGCGCGCGCGCGCGAACTGCGCCCCGATGCGCGCATCGATGGCCTGCTGGTGCAGCCGACCATCGTGCGGCCCAAGTCGCGTGAGTTGATCGCCGGCATCGCCGATGACGCGACGTTCGGCCCGGTGATCGTGTTCGGTCGTGGCGGCACCGCAGTGGAAGTGATCAATGACAAGGCGCTGGCGCTGCCGCCGCTCGACCTGCGGCTGGCGCATGAGCTGATCGGTCGTACCCGGGTCTCGCGCATCCTCAAGCCGTACAGTGATTTCCCCGCTGCCGATGAGCGCGCCGTCGCGCTGGTGCTGGTCAAGCTGGCGCAGCTGGCGGCCGACATACCCGAAGTGCGCACACTGGACATCAATCCGCTGCTGGCCGACCGCGAAGGCATCCTGGCACTGGACGCGCGGGTCGCCATCGCGCCCTCGCGCATCCTGCATAAAGGCCGTGGCCATCCGCGTTTCGCGGTATTTCCGTATCCGAAGGAGTGGGAGCGTACGTTGCAGCTGTCCGATGGCAGCAACGCCTTCGTGCGGCCGGTGCGGCCGGAAGACGACGCGTTGTTCCGCGCGTTCTTCGCCCGCGTCAGTGATGAAGACCTGCGCCTGCGCTTCTTCCAGTCGGTCAAGCATTTCAGCCACGAGTTCATCGCCCGCCTGACCCAGTTGGACTACGCGCGCTCCATCGCGCTGGTGGCGATCGATCCGCGCAGCGGTGACATGCTCGGTGCCGTCCGCCTGCATGCAGATGCCGACTACCATCGCGGCGAGTACGGCATCCTGATCCGTTCGGACCTGAAGGGCCACGGCATCGGCTGGCGGCTGATGACGATCATGATCGAGTACGCCAAATGGCTGGGACTGGACGTGGTGGAAGGGCAGGTACTGCGCGAGAACAGCACGATGATCGCGATGTGCCAGAGCCTGGGCTTCACCACCCGGTTGGATCCGGATGATTCGACGGTGATGATGGTGAGCCTGCCGGTGCAGCAGGTGGCCGCGCAGTTGCTGGAATGATCCCGCCGGCGCCTGGTACTGACGGCCGCTGGCCGTCAGGCGTTTGCTCTGGTGGGTGACGGCTGTGGTCGTCACGACCCCGCCTGCCGCTGCGCTCGCCGGGCATGGCTCGGCGCTACCCGTCGCCCTCTTACAATGGCAGCATGGAAGAACGCATTCCCTTGCTGCTGCTTCCCGGCCTGCTCAACGATGCCGAGTTGTGGCGCGACCAACTGTCCGACCTGGCGGACATCGCCGATCCGACCGTCGGCGACCTTACCGCTGGCGACACGATGCAGGCGGTGGCCGATGCCGTGCTGGCGCAGGCGCCGCCACGCTTCGCGCTGGCCGGGTTTTCACTGGGCGGCTTCGTGGCCCAGCAGATCCTGCGCAGCGCACCGCAGCGCGTGCTGCGGCTGGCCCTGATCGATACCTCCATCCACGCCGATTCGCCGCAGCGTGCCGCACAGCGCGCCACGCAGATCGCCAGCGTCCGGCTGCCCGGCCGGTTCCACGGCTTCGGCGACACGCTGATGCGCAGTTACATCGACGCCTCGCGGTTGGACGACCACGTGCTGGTACAGCGCGTACGCGATATGACCGCACGGCTCGGCGCCGAGGTGTTCCTGCGGCAAAGTGGACTGGACCGCGAGGATGGCCATGCGCTGCTTGCCGCTTACCGCGACCCGATGCTGATCATCTGCGGTGAGAACGATCGCATCACGCCGCTGCCGATAAGCCAGGAGATGCAGGCGCTGGCGCCGCACGCCACGCTGGTGGTGGTGCCCGGTTGCGGGCACCTGTCACCGATGGAAAGGCCTGCCGAGGTCAGTGCCGCGATGCGCCGGTGGCTGCTGAGGGATTGATCCTGCAGCGGCAACCCGCCGAGCCTGGCTCGGCGCTACCCGGGTCCGTCAATCCCAGGCGGGGGCGATGCCGTCCGGGTTGGCCAGCCGATGGCCGCGATCGAGCGTGGCGATCTGGGCGAGGTCTTCGTCGGTCAGATGCAGGCGGGCCGCTTCCAGGTTGCTGGCCAGGTTCTCGCGCCGGGTGGAAGAGGGAATGACCGCCAAGCCCTGCTGCAGTGCCCACGCCAGCGCGACCTGCGCCGGGGTAGCCTGGTGGCGGCCGGCGATCGCCTGGATCACCGGATCCTTGATCACCTCGCCGTAGGCCAGGCTCATGTACGCGGTGACGTGGATGCCCTGTTCCTGCAGGAACGGCACCAGCAGGCGGTTCTGCAGGTACGGATGGATCTCCACCTGGTTGGTGGCTATCTCAGCGGCGCCCAGGATGCCGATCGCACGACGGGTCTGGGCGATGGTGAAGTTGGAAATACCGATTTCACGGGTCAGGCCCCGCGCCTTGGCATCGGCCAGGGCCGTAAGGTACTCCTCCATCGGCACGGCATCATCCGGCGACGGCCAGTGGATCAGGGTCAGCTCGACGCGGTCGGTGCGCAGCTTTTTCAGGCTTCCCTGCAGGCTGGCCAGCAGCGCATCGCGCTTGAATTCGCTGATCCAGATCTTGGTGGTGAGGTAAATGTCATCGCGTGGTACGCCGGATTCGGCGATCGCCCGGCCGACCTCGGCTTCGTTGCCGTAGATCTGCGCAGTATCGATGGCGCGGTAGCCGACGTCGAGCGCGTTGCGTACCGAATCGATCACCGCCTGGTCTTTCAGGCGGAACGTACCAAGGCCAAAAGCAGGAACGGTCATGGGGATACTCCAGTGGGGGATGGACAGAGGGTAGGGCAGGGAAGGTATGCATGCGGGCAACGCGGCGTGGCGACCCCGTGCGCCAGCGGAGGCATCAATGCGCCGCCACGTGGATGCCTTCGGCGCGGTCGTCGATGCCGTCGCGGCGGTCCAGCCGGCCACTCAGCGCGGTAAGGGCGAAGGCACCCACGACCACCAGCGCGCCGAGCCATGGGGTGTGCATCAGGCCGATATGCTCCACCACCAGCCCACCCAGCGAGGCGCCGAGGACGATGCCGATGTTGAACGCAGCAATGTTCAGTCCCGATGCCACCTCCGTTGCCTGCGGCGCATGGCGCTGTGCCTGCTTGACCACATAGACCTGCAGGCCGGGTACGTTGCCGAAGGCCACCGCGCCCAGCGCCAGCACCGTCAACAGCACCAGCCAGGTGTTGTGGGCGGTGAAGGTCAGCACCAGCAGCACCAGCGCCAGCAGCGCGAAGATCCGCTTCAGTGCGGGGATCGGCCCCAGCCGGTCGGCCAGGCGGCCGCCCCACACGTTGCCGAACGCCACCGAGATGCCATATACCAGCAGCACGCCGCTGACCGCGTTGGTGGAAAAACCGGTGACCTCCTGCAGGATCGGCGCCAGGTAGGTGAAGGACAGGAAGGTGCCGCCGTAGCCCAGCGCGGTCATCGCATACACCATCAACAGCCGCGGCTGCGCCAGCACGCCGAGCTGCTGGCGGAAGGTCGCCGGCGTGCTCTGCGCCAGGTTGCGCGGCACGAACGCCAGGCTGCCCAGCAGCGCCACCACGCCCAGCCCGGAGACCGCCAGGAAGGTCGCGCGCCAGCCCAGGTGCTGGCCGATGAAGGTGCCCAACGGCACGCCGGTCACCAACGCGACGGTCAGGCCGGTGAACATGATGGCGATCGCGCTGGCGGCCTTTTCCTTCGGCACCACCGAGGTGGCGATGATCGAACCAATGGAGAAGAACACGCCATGGGCCAGGCCGGTCAGGATCCGGGCGACGATCAGCGCGTTGTAGCCGGGGGCCAGGAAGGCGACCAGGTTGCCGAGGGTGAACACCAGCATCAGCGCCACCAGCAGGGTCTTGCGCGGCACGCGCCCGGTCAGCGCGGTCAGCACCGGGGCGCCGATCGCCACGCCAAGCGCGTACAGGGACACCAGCAGGCCAGCCGAGGGCAGGCTGACCTGCAGGTCAGCGGCGATGGTCGGAAGCAGCCCGACGATGACGAACTCGGTGGTGCCGATGGCGAAGGCACCGAGGGTCAACGCCAACAGGGCGAGGGGAATGCCACGGGTCATGACAGGGTCCGGCAGGAAAGGAAGGAGCGCAGTCTGCGCCGCTGACCTTTGCTGAAACACACGTCTTCACGCCAATCACTCTTGCATGATGGTCAATAATGCGGCCATGAAAATCACCTTGGACGAAATGCAGGCGCTGCTGGCCGTCATCGACAGCGGCACCATCAGCGCGGCGGCCGAACAGCTGGGCCAGACCCCCTCAGGGGTCAGCCGGGCCCTGGGCCGGCTCGAAGAAAAGCTGGGCACCACGCTGCTGACCCGCACCACCCGCCGATTGCACCTGACCGCCGAAGGCGAGGCGTTCGTCCGCCAGGCGCGCCAGATCGTGGAGGCGGTGGAGACGGCGGAAGAGCAGATGGCGCTGCGTCGTCAACGCCCGGCCGGTCGCCTGCGCGTGGATGCGGCGATGCCGTTCGTGCTGCATGTGATCGCCCCGCTGGTGGCCCGCTATCGCCAGCAGTTCCCGGAGGTGGCGCTGGAAGTGAACAGCTCCGAGCGCTACATCGACCTGCTGGAGCGGCGCACCGACCTGGCCATCCGCATCGGTCCGCTGGCCGATTCCACCCTGCATGCGCGCCTGCTCGGCCGCTGCCGCCTGCAGCTGGTGGCCAGTCCGGCCTACCTGCGCCAGCACGGCACGCCGGACAGCGTGGCCGCCCTGTCCGCGCATACGCTGCTGGGCTTCAACGAACCCGAATCGCTGAACCGCTGGCCGCTGCCCGGCGACGACGAGGGCCAGCTTCGGGTGCGCCCGGACATCGCCGCCTCCAGTGGTGAGACCCTGCGCCGGCTGGCGGTGGAAGGGGCGGGAATCACCTGCCTGTCTGATTTCCTGACCCACGCCGACCGCGCGAGCGGTGCGCTGGTGCCGCTGCTGGTCGTGCAGACGCTGGATGTCTACCAGCCGATCCACGCGGTGTACTACCGCAACACGGCCGTGTCGGCGCGCGTGCGCTCGTTCGTGGATGTGCTGGCAGAAGGCATGCAGCGCGAGCCGTTCGTGGTGTAGGCCGGATCGTGACGACCAACGGTCGTCACCCACCAACAGCCGTGGTCGTCACTACCGGAGCAGGTAGCGCCGAGCCATGCTCGGCGAGCGCAGCGGCAAAAAGCACCGCGTGACGACCAACGGTCGTCACCCACCAACAGCAGTGGTCCTCACCCACCACGGGCCAGGCCTTCAGGCCAGGGTGAACACGCCCACCGATTCGACCAGGCGTGCGGCCTGCTGTTCCATGCTGCGCGCGGCAGCAGAGGCTTCTTCCACCAGCGCGGCATTCTGCTGGGTCGCGCCGTCCATCTGCACCACGGTCTGGTTGACCTGTTCGATCCCTGCGCTCTGTTCCTGCGAAGCGGCGGAGATCTCGGCCATGATGTCGGTCACGCGCTGCACCGAGGCGACGATCTCGCCCATCGTGCTGCCCGCCTGGCGTACCAGCGCGGAGCCATCGGCCACCTTCTCCACCGATTCATCGATCAGCCCCTTTATCTCCTTTGCAGCGGCCGCCGAACGCTGTGCGAGCGTGCGCACTTCACTGGCCACCACGGCGAAGCCGCGGCCCTGGTCGCCTGCGCGCGCGGCCTCCACGGCCGCGTTCAAGGCCAGGATGTTGGTCTGGAAGGCGATGCCGTCGATCACCGAAATGATCTCGGCGATGCGCCGCGAAGACGCTTCGATACCGCCCATCGTCGCCACCACCTGGCCCACCACCTCCCCGCCCTGCGATGCCACGCTCGCCGCGCTGTGGGCCAGCTCGTTGGCGGTGCGTGCATGTTCAGCGTTCTGGCGCACGGTGGAGGTGAGCTCCTCCATCGAAGCGGCGGTTTCTTCCAGGTTGGCGGCCTGCTGTTCGGTGCGCTGGGACAGGTCGCTGTTGCCACTGGCGATCTCCATCGCCGCTTCGCGGACACCGCCGGCCACCTGCTGGATGTCGGCGACGATCGTCGCCAGTTGCGCCGCCGTGGTATTGGCATCGCCGGCGATACGCGCGAACACGCCATGGAATTCACCTTCCATGCGCGCACGCAGGTCACCGTCGGCGATCGCGCGCAGCATGCTCGATACCTGGGCGAGGTTGCCGTCGGTGGCCTGCATCAGTTGGTTGAGGCCGGCCACCATGTCGGCGAAATCGTGCTCGAAGCGGGACACGTTGCCGCGTTGGCTGAAGTCGCCGGCGGCAGCGGCGCCTGCCAGCTGCTTGATCTCGGCATTGATCGCGCCGAGGTTCGCCTTGGCGGCATCCAGTGCATCGGTGATGACGCGCTTCTCGCCCGGCAGGCGGTCCATGTCTTCGGAAAGATCACCGACTGCGTAACGGCCCATGACGGCGATGGCACGCATCTTCACCTGGATGTGCGCTGCGACCAAGGCATTGCAGTCGGCCACCATGCGGCCGTAGGCGCCGGGGAATGCAGCGGCGTCCATGCGATGACTGATCCGACCCGCTTCGTGGGTGCGGGCCATCTCTGCCTGCGCTGCCAGCACACCGCGCAGCGTGCCCTGCACGTCCTGCATGGTCGTGGCCAGTCGGCCGATCTCATCGCGCCCCTGCACCTGCACGCGGTAGTCCAGGTCGCCGGCGGCCACGGCGCGCGCAGCGGCTTCCACCGCCACCACCGGCCGCACGACAGCGCGGCGCAGCCACCATGACAGCGCAAGCAACAGCAGCACGGCGGTGATGACCGTCACCACGGCACTGGTCACCAGCAGTTCGCGTGCGTGGCTCGCGCGGCGCGCGATGGCCGCATCCGCGACCTGCGCGGTATGCGCGGCCAGGCCATCCAGTGCCTGTGCCAGCGGGCGGTCGCGGCCGCGCACCGGCGCATCACCGGCGCCCGGGTCGTAACCCGATGCGATGTAGGCCTGCAGCGCAGCCTGGTAGTCACGCTGCAGCGTGGCCTGGTCGGTCATGAACGCCGCGACCAGCTCACGCGTCCGGCCATCCTCGGCACGGCCGACCCTGGCAGCCAGTTCCGCTACCTTGCGTCCCTCTTCGGTCAAGGCGGCTGCGTGCTTTTCGCGCAGCGCATCATCGGCACCCCGCAGCAGCACGTTCTTCCACTCCTGCACCTGCAGGCGGAACTCCCGTTGCAGCTGTTCGGCATCGCGGCTGACCGCATAGGACGCCGGCATCGCCGCCCCCAGGTCGAACCAGGCCGACGCCAGGCCGGCCAGGGCGCTGGCCACCAGCAACAGCACGCCGAGCGAGGTGGCGCCGATGAGTTTGAACTGGATGCCACGAGCAGGTGGGGGAGAAGCGGGCGAGGCGTTCCGCATGAGCGCATGGGTCCGGGAAGGGGAGACCTCCTTATCGGGTGCGTCGTTCAATGCTTAAGTGCGAAGTACGTCACGGTTATCGTTCCATTCAACGACGTGAAAGATATGTGATCTTCATCGTGGCTCATCAATGGAACAGTGCCGAACATGACGCACTGGCCGATGCGGTTGCAGCGGCGGACCGGCCGGGGCAGGTCTGCGCGCGGCTAGGCGCTGGCTTCGTCGAGCTCGGCAATGTCCTGCGCCGACAGCGCCAACGTCGCCGCTGCCAGGATCTCGCGCAGCTGCTCGACGCTTGTGGCGCTGACGATCGGCGCGGTGATCGAAGCACGCGCGATCAGCCAGGCCAGCGCAACCTGGGAGGCGGTCGCGGCATGCTTGCCGGCGATGTCATCCAGCGCCCCCAGGATGCGGTTGCCGCGCGGGTTGAGGTACTTCGCCACCACGGCCTGGCCGCGTGCGGGGCTCCTGGCCGCGTCTTCATTGCGGCGGTACTTGCCGCTCAGGAACCCACTGGCCAGTGAGTAATAACTGATCACGCCGAGCTGCTCGCGATGCACCAGGGCTTCCAGGCCGGCCTCATAACCGGAACGGTCGTAGAGGTTGTATTCCGGCTGCAGCGTTTCATACCGTGGCAGCCGATAGTCGGCCGATATTTTCAGCGCCTCAGCCAGCCGCTCGGCACTGTAATTGGAGGCTCCGATGGCGCGGACCTTGCCTTGTTCGACCAGCCGCGCGAAGGCCCCCAGCGTCGTTTCCAGCGGGGTGGATTCGTCATCCTCATGCGCCTGGTAGAGATCGATGACATCGGTCTGCAGGCGACGCAGCGAGCCTTCCACCGCCGCGGTGATGTTGTCTGCCGACAGGCCGGGCTGTTCCGACCACTTCGCCACCTTGGTGGCCAGAACCACCTTGTCGCGCTTGCCGCTGCGTGCGAACCACCTGCCGATCAGGGACTCCGATTCACCGCCCTGGTTGCCCGGCACCCACGCCGAATAGGCGTCGGCGGTATCGACCAGGTTGAAGCCGGCATCGACAAAGGCGTCGAGCAGGGCGAAGGTCGTTTTCTCGTCCGCACTCCAGCCGAACACGTTGCCACCGAAGGCGATGGGATGCACCTGCAGGCCCGAACGGCCGAGTTCGCGGGTTGCCGTCATGCGGAGTCTCCTTGTATAGCCATGCCAGCAGCATAAGGGGAGGGAGATGACGCTGCTGCGGCACCGGCCGCAAAACTGTGTTCCGGTGCGCCGCGCGGCGCTAACGCTTTGTGAACACCGAAGCGGTGCGGACTGCTAGTCTGCGCCCATCATCCAAGGGAGCCCCGCCATGAAGAACCTGATCACCGTGTCTGCCTGTTGCCTCGCCGTGGCAGCGGCGCTGTCGGCATCACCGCTGTATGCCCGCTCGCCGGTGGCCGCCAGCGCGGCGTCGCAGGTACAGGTCAGCCCGGCGATCGAGGCGGCGGTCAAGTCCACCATGCGCGATCCGGCCAATGTCACCCGCGATGGTTTCCGCCATCCGGCGCAGACGCTGTCGTTCTTCAAGCTGACCCCGGCCAGCACGGTCATCGAGATCACCCCCGGCAACGGCTGGTACTCGGAAATCCTGGCACCGCTGGTGCGCCAGCAGGGCCAGTACATTGCCGCAGTGGTGGATCCGGCATCGGTGCCGGAAGGACGTGGCCGCGATTACCAGCAGCGCAGCCGCGATGGCCTGCAGAAGAAGTTCGCCGCCTCGCCTGCACAGTTCGACAAGGCCACCGAAGTGGCCTATGACCCGGCCGCGCCGGTGTTCGGCAAGCCCGCTTCGGCTGACGTGGTGCTGACCTTCCGCAATGTGCACAACTGGCGCAAGTCCGGCCAGGCGCCGGGCATGTTCAAGGGCTTTTACGATGTGCTGAAGCCGGGCGGCGTGCTGGGCGTGGTCGAACATCGCGCCAAGGCCGATGTCAGCGACGACGACGGGTCCGGCTATGTCGGCCAGCAGCAGGTGATCGCGATGGCCGAAGCGGCAGGTTTCACCCTCGATGGCAGCAGCGAGATCAACGCCAACCCGCGCGATACCAAGGATCATCCCAACGGCGTGTGGACGCTGCCGCCGTCCAACAACCACGACGCTGCCGATGCGGCCAAGTACAAGGCGATCGGTGAAAGTGACCGGATGACGCTGCGCTTCATCAAGGCGGCGCGCTGATCACTTTCGCACGCGGGTCTGCTGTGGTCAGCGGGGCGCCCTGGCGTCTTCCGCTGGCTGTTTCGGAGCTTGGGAGAGGGCGCTCCGCAGTAAGACGACGGGATGCGTGTCTGAGTTGTCCGGGTCCGGAAGAACGGTGTTGAACAACACGGTGACATAGCCGGTAGCAGCCAGGTTGGCGGGATCGCCCGTCATCGGCAGCTGGGCCATCAATTCACGCGCTGCACTGGTGGGGGCAAGCCCTGCCAGGGCGGGACGGCCCAGCGCGACGGCATGCTTGATTACCCATTGGTCGAAGGCCAACAGACGTGCCTGCGCAGAGGGCATTGCCGCTTGCACGCAGGTGACCATGGGCTGCATTGCCGTAGCCCGCATCAGGTCGGTGAAGTGCGCATCCCTCGCCTCGGCAACAGCGCCCGCTGCGCCAGCGGACGTGGCAGGGCCCGGGACCGGGTCAGGCACCGGCTGCAGCTGCAGGGGGCGGTTCTCGATTCGCGCGGGTGTCGAGCCGGTCGATGCAGGGGTGGCAGCTGCCAGCGTTGCTGGTGGCGTCCGGGCGCGGAGTGCTGGAGGGGTTCCGGCGGCAGGCAAGTGCATGGGGTGCTCCTGGGTTGCGGGGATGCCATGACGAAGGGCACGGCATGCGTCAGACTTGACACACTTACATTCCCACCCAGCCTGCTCGGCTGACGCACGACCCACCAGGGCCATCTGCGTCGCATCGCCGAACAAGGCAGAAAACTGCAACCATGTCTTTGATCCTGTTCAACAAGCCGTTCAACGTGCTGTGCCAGTTCACCGATCGCAGTGTGCCGCCGCGGCCGACACTGGCGGGCTTCGGCCTCCCGCCGCAGGTGTATGCGGCGGGGCGGCTGGACCACGACAGCGAAGGGTTGCTGCTGCTCACCGACGACGGTGGCCTGGCGCACCGGCTGACCGATCCACGGCACAAGGCGGACAAGACCTATTGGGTGCAGGTGGAGGGCGAACCGACGCCGGAAAGGCTGGCGCAGCTGCGCCGTGGCGTGCTGCTCAACGACGGGCCCACCCTGCCTGCCGGGGTCGAGCAGATCGATCCGCCTTCGCTGTGGGTGCGCGATCCGCCGGTGCGTTTCCGTAAGACGGTGCCCGATGCGTGGCTGGCCGTGACGTTGCGCGAAGGGCGAAACCGCCAGGTAAGGAGAATGACGGCAGCGGTAGGCCTGCCGACGCTGCGACTGGTACGCGCATCGATCGGCCCCTATCAGCTGGGCGGGCTCCAGCCGGGGCAGTGGCGGCAAGCGGAATAAGGGCGGCTGCGGGGGTGCGGCCGGCGAGCACCTGCGCACTCTCTGCAGCGTGAAAACGACGAAGGGCGTGGCATCCGCCACGCCCTTCATGCCCGCCTAAGCGGCCAGGACAGCTGCGGGACATCAACCCGCGTTACGCACTCAGGCGTCGCTGCCGATATCGCTGTGTTCGTCCTGGATCGTGCTCGCGCGACGATCGCGCGCCGCGACGCGCTGTGCCTGTCCGTTGACGACATGACCACCGGCCAGCTTCTTCTTCTGCTGCTTGCGATAAAGCGCATAGCCCAGCAGGCCCACGCCAACGGCAGCAGCGGCGATGGTCACCGCCGGATTGCGGCGCGCGGCCTTGGTCGCGATCCGGCCACCGGTCTTGACCGCGCCCAGTGCTGCGCCGGTCTTCAGCCAGTCGGCGGCGGTGGGGCCGAAGTGGCGCAGGCTGCCGCCCAGGTTACCGCCAGCGTGCTTGATGCCATCGCCTGCGCTATGGGCCAGGTCCAGCGCGCGTTCCAGTGCACGATCGGTGATTACGGTCAGTCTGCTCATGTGGGGTCCTTTGCCTCGGGTCGAAGTCCAGTGTCGCGCGGTCGCTGTAAACGGCATGTCAGGCAAGCAGGCGCGTGGCGTGACTCTACCGCAGCCGTTCAGGATAGGGCTGGCCAAGGGACGCTGCCTAGGTCCCGCGCGGCTTGGCGCGGTGGGTCGCGGTGGCTGTCCATGGATCATCCGGCCAGGGATGGCGCGGGTAACGGCCCTTCATTTCTTTTTTGACTTCGGCATAGGTACTGGCCCAGAAATTGCGCAGGTCCTGGGTGACCTGCAGTGGACGACCGCCCGGCGAGAGCAGGTGCAGGGTAAGTGCGACACGGTTGTCGGCAATCCGCGGCGTGTCCGCCAGCCCGAACAGTTCCTGCAGCTTCACCGCCAGCACCGGCGGAAGCGGCTCGCCGGTATCGCTGTCCAGTGCGTAGTTGATCGTGCGCTCCAGCCCGGATGGCACGCTGATGCGGGTGGGTGCATGGCGGTCCAGCAGCTGCCGCTGCGACCATTCCAACGGGGTCTTCAGTGCCTCGCCGAAGCTGGCTTCGTCCAGCGCATCCAGCCGGGTCCGGCCGGTGAAGGCAGGCTGCAGCCACGCGGTGCGCGTGGCCAGCAGGGCCGCATCGCTGACATCCGGCAGGCCGAGCTCGGGCATCCAGCGGCGCAGCGCTTCCACCCGCGCCTGCCATTGCCGCAGGCCCTCTGTCCATGGCAGGGCCTGCAGGCCGAGTTCGGCCACCGCTTCGGTGAGCGCGGCGGCGGCATGCGCCGGGTCGACGCGTCCGGCCGAGCGGCTGTCGAGGACGATGCGCTCGAAGCGGCTTTCGCGCAGCGCCACCAGCGCCCGGCGCTCAGCGTCCCAGCGCACGATGTCCTCGCTGACGAAGCGCGAAGCGAACACGCCGCGCAGGTACTGCTCATCCACCGGCGCGGCGCGCAGCAACAGCCCATCGCGTGCCTCCAGGCGCAGTTCGCTGGCCACCAGCCACGGCTCGCCGCGCAGGTCGCTCAGCTCGTGCAGGCGCGCGCTGCGGCCGTTGGCCAGCAGGTAGCGCAGCGGATCGTTCGGATGGCGGAAGGCAATGCGGTCCGGGAACGCATGCGCCAACAGGTCACCCACCTGGTGCGCTTCGATGCTCAAGGGCGGCGCGGCGTCGCAGCGCAGGCGTCGCCGCCACTGCCTGGCCGCTGCATCGATGGCGGCCAGCCCGCTGCGGCTCGCCTCATGCGGTGCACGGCCATTGCGGAATGCGGCCAGTGCGCGCCAGCGGGGTGCCAGTGCGTCGCCGCCCTGGCGCAGTGGGTCCCGCGCCTCCAGCAAAGCGGCGATATCGGCCGCCAGCGCCTGTTCGGTCCTGGTGCCTGGGGCAAGCAGCATCGCCGCAAGCCGGGGATGGGTGCCGATCGCCAGCATCCGGCGGCCCTGTGCGGTGATCGCATGGGTGGGCGACAACGCACCCAACCGCTGCAGCAGCTCGCGCGCGGCGGCCAGCGGCCCGGCCGGTGGCGCGTCCATGAAGCGCAGGTCACTGCTGCCCCACGCCGCCAGTTCCAGGGCCAGCCCGGTCAGTTCGACCTGTTCGATTTCCGCCCGGCGTTGCGGTTCCAGCCGCTGCGACTGCGGCCACAAGCGCCACGCCCAGCCTGCTGCCACGCGGCCGGCACGCCCGGCACGCTGGTCGGCCGATGCCTGGGCCACGTTCACCACGTCCAGCCGGGTGAAGCCACTGTTGGGGTCGTACTGCGGCTCACGCGCCAGCCCGCTGTCGATCACCACGCGCACGCCGGGCAGGGTGACCGATGATTCGGCCACGTTGGTGGCCAGCACCACGCGGCGGCGTCCATCGGCCGCCGGTTGCAGCACCCGGCCCTGCTGTTCCACGGGGAGCTCGCCATGCAGCGGCAGCACCTCGGTGGCTGCGTCCACGGTGTCGTGCAGGCCGGCCAGCACGCGCTGGATTTCGCGTTGTCCGGGCAGGAACACCAGCACGTCGCCGGGATGGGTGGCCAGCGCCTGCTGCACGGCGCGGCGCACCTGCAGCTCGAGGGGTTCGTCGCGGCGGGCGGGGAAGTGCGAGACCTCCACCGGAAAACTGCGGCCCTGGCTGGACAGGCGCGGCGCATCCAGGAAGCGCGCCAGCCGCTCGCCGTCCAGCGTGGCCGACATCACCACCAGGCGCAGGTCGTCGCGCAGCTGCGCCTGCACGTCCAGCGCCAGCGCCAGGCCGAGATCGCCGCTGAGGTGCCGCTCGTGGAACTCATCGAACACGAGCGCACCGATGCCTTCAAGCATCGGATCATCCTGCAGCATGCGCGTCAGGATGCCCTCGGTGACCACCTCCACGCGGGTGCGTGCGGACACCTTGTTTTCGAAGCGGATGCGGTAGCCGACGGTTTCGCCGACTTCCTCGCCCAGCTGCCGTGCCATGAACTGGGCAGCACTGCGCGCGGCGACCCGGCGCGGTTCCAGCAGGATGATCTTCTGCCCGCCCAGCCACCGCGCGTGCAGCAGCGCCAGCGGCACCTGGGTGGTCTTGCCGGCGCCGGGCGGGGCTTCCAGGACCAGCCGCGGGTGCAGGTCGAGGCTGTCCTGGACCTGCGGCAGCAGCGCGGAAATCGGGAAGTGCGGGGTACTCATCGCACAAGGATAAGGGGCCATGGGGCCGGCAGGTACAATGAGCCGGCGTTCCCCACTGCGATGACCATGCAACTGATCGATATCGGCGCCAACCTCACCCACGACTCCTTCGACCGCGATCGCGATGCCGTGCTGGCGCGTGCGCGAGAGGCCGGCGTGGCGCAGATGGTGATCACCGGCGCCAGCCGCGAACATTCACCGTTGGCACTGCAGCTGGCGCGCCAGCACCCCGGCCTGCTGTATGCCACCGCCGGCGTCCACCCGCACCATGCGGTGGAATACACCGACGAATGCGATGCGGAAATGCGCGCGCTGCATGCGCATCCGGAAGTGGTGGCGGTGGGCGAGTGCGGGCTGGATTATTTCCGCGACTTCTCCCCGCGTCCGGCGCAGCACCGTGCGTTCGAGCGGCAGCTGCAGCTCGCTTCTGAAGTCACCGCGGCCGACGGTGCGCGCAAGCCGCTGTTCCTGCACCAGCGCGATGCGCATGCCGATTTCATGGCGCAGATGAAGAATTTCGAGGGCCGCATCGGCGCGGCGGTGGTGCATTGCTTTACCGGTGAACGCCAGGAAATGTTCGATTACCTGGACCAGGACTGGTACATCGGCATCACCGGGTGGCTGTGCGACGAGCGCCGCGGCGCGCACCTGCGCGAGCTGGTCAAGCACATCCCGGCCAACCGCCTGATGATTGAAACCGATGCGCCGTACCTGCTGCCACGCTCGCTGAAGCCGATGCCCAAAGACCGCCGCAACGAGCCGATGTATCTGGCGCATATCGTGGAAGAGCTGGCCCGCGACCGCGGCGAAGCGACCGATATCGTAGCGGCCACTACCACTGCGGCCGCGCGCGCGTTCTTCCGCCTGCCTGGCTGACCAACGACCGTTGGTCGTGGTGGGTGACGACCGTTGGTCGTCACTTCCTGCGCGACGCTACCGCCTGCCATCCCCCTGCTCCCACGCATCCTGCAGCCCCTCGCGGTAGCTCGGAAAGCGCGGCTGCCACTGCAGCATCGCGCGCGTGCGGCGGCTGTCGATGCGCTTGTTGCCCTCGTAGAACCGTCGCAGCGACGGGCTGACCGCCGGATCGTCCCACTGCTGCTGCGCGGGCAGCGCATACCCACCCAGCTGCGCGGCGTACGCCAGTACCTCCTGCGGCGGGGCCGGTTCGTCATCGGCCGGCAGGTACAGCCCGGCAGGCCGTGGATGCTGCAGGGCCGCCATCACCGCATCGGCCAGGTCCTCCACGTGCAGCCGGTTGAAGACCAGCCCGGCACGCACCACGTGGCGGGCACGCCCGGCGGCCAACTGCACCAGCGCGTTGCGACCGCGCCCGTACAGACCCGGCAGCCGGAACACCGCCGAGTCGATGCCCCGTTCGCTGGCCAGCGCCTGCCATTGCCGTTCGGCGTGAAGCCGCTGCAGTGCCGACGGCGTGGTGCCGTCGGCCAGCGAGGCCTCGTCGATCCAGCCGCCATCACGGCTCGCGTAAACCGCCGTGGAGGACAGATACCCGGCCCAGCGCAGTGACGTGCTGCTGGCCAGTGCATCGCGCAGCTGGCGCAGCGCTGGGTCACCGTCGGCATCGGGCGGGATCGTGCACAGCACGGCCTCGGCACGCGCCACCATGTCCAGCAGCGGCGGGTCGAGCGGATGATCGGCGGCAAGGCGGTACCGGAGCAGGGCGTCACCACGGTGTGCGGCTGGATCGCGCACGGTGCCGGCCACCTCCACGCCCTGCGCGAGCAGGCGGCGTGCCACGGCCTGGCCACTGTAGCCAAGCCCGAGGACCAACACGCTCTTGGGAAGGTCTACCACCTCGTTCAGCCCGCGCGCTGCGCCTGGTAAGCCTGCAGGGAACCGAAGGCCTGTGCCAGCAGCGGAGCGTCCTGGCCGAAGCCGCGCGCACGCGCCAGCATGTCACCGACGATGTGGTCCGCTTCGACCTGCTGCCCCGCTTCCAGATCACGCAGCATCGAGGCCTTCAGCGCGGAGCCCGTCTGGGTCAATGCGGCCAGCGCGGTTTCCTGGGCGCTGGCCGGTATCGGCTCGCCGGATGCCTCGGCGACGGCCACGCATTCGGCGTACAGCGCCCGCAGGAAGTCCTCGCCGCCCTCGCTGCCCATGATCGTGCCGATGTCGGCACGGCGCAGGCAGGTAGCGGCCGCCAGTGCGGTCAGGAAGGTGTACTTGACCCACTGTTCCTGGCGGATGTCTTCGCTGGCGAGGTGGTCCACGCCGCCCTGCACACAGGCAGCAGCGAAGGCCAGCACACGGGCGCTGAGGCCGACGTCATCGCGCTCGCCGAAGGTCAGTCTGGCCGGCTTGGCCAGGTGCAGCACCGCGCCATCGGCATCCTTGGCCGCGCTGATGAAGCACAGTCCGCCCATCACGGCGTCACGGCCGAAGCGTGCATCCAGCGCAGCGTAGTGGCGCAGCCCATTGAGGATCGGCAGCACGCTGGTGCGCGGTCCAACCGCCGGCGCGATGGCCTCGATGGAACTGTCCAGGTCATAGGCCTTGCAGCTCAGTACCACCAGGTCGAACGGGTGCCCGGCGACCAGCGCCGGCAGCGCATCGGCGGTGACATGCTGCACCGGGAAGGCGGCATCGCCGAGCGGGCTGCGGATGACCAGGCCATCGCGCTGCAACTGGTCCGCGCGTGCCGGGCGCACCAGGAAGGTCACGTCCACCCCGGCCTGGGCCAGGCGTCCGCCGAAGTAGCCACCGGTACCGCCGGCGCCAAGGATCAGGATGCGCATGTGATTCACACTCCAGGTTCAGGATAAACTGAATGCGTTGAACGGGTTACGGGGCGTCCCCGGGGCAGCTCTGGTATGCTGTCGACTGGATCGGGGATTCCCGGTCGGCATTGGGCCTCGGCGGATTCGCCGGGGCCTTTTGTTTTTACGGGAAGCACTTCAGACCGTATCCGATGTAGCGGCCCAATGGGTCGCGGTCCAACTTCCGCTCGATGACATCCCATGCACGATTGGACTGACTGGGGCGCAACTGCTTCAGTCCAATCGGACGGGCGACCAGGTCGGCAAGCTGCAGGCCGATGGAATTGTTTTTCTTGTCCGTCAGCACGGGTTCGAACGGCAGATGGATATTGCCGAAGTTGTCTCCACCGCAGTTGCGGCGAAAAGCCAGTTCCAGGTCAGCGTCTTCATTGCGGCCGCGCGATTCGCACAGAACATGCGTCAGTACGGGTCCCTCTGCATCAGAGGTCTGACCCAGTCTTCGTAGCGAATAGAAAATTCTTTCCAGGCAGAAGCGCAGCGACAGCTCGTAGGGGTTCTCTTCGCGTCGTCGATGCTCCGCTAGCTGGCGCTTGTCTATCACTGCGGAGAACACGGTCATAGGCGTCCGATCGAGCACATCGGTCAACGCCTGGATGAAGGCCTGCTTCCGCGTCCGATCGCGCAGGACCGAGAAAGGCCCCATGTCCTTGCGGATCTCGCGCTCATGCAGGATGACCGCATCGTGGCCGAACGTTGAGAACTTCAACTGCTGCATCGCCGGAACCACGGTGCTCATGTAGTCCCTCTTGCTGATGAGGCAACAGGACAGCACGAACAACGGATAGCCGTCGTCGATGCTGTCCATGCCATGGTCGCCACTTTCATCGACAAATACGATGTAGTCGCTGAACCGCATCACGTCAGCTGCGCAGGCCGACGCCACGTCGCAGCAGCCACAGTGCCACGAAGGTCAGTGCCACCACGAAGCCCAGCATCAGCGCATAGGCCACCCACAGCGGTACGTCGCTGGTGCCGAGCAGGCCGTAGCGGAAGGCGTTGACCATGTAGAAGATCGGGTTGGCGTGGGTTGCCGCTTCAGCCCAGCCCGGCAGCAGCTTCACCGAATAGAACACGCCGCCCAGGTAGGTCAGCGGGGTCAGGATGAAGGTCGGCACGATCGCCACGTCATCGAACTTCTTCGCGTAGACCGCGTTGATGAAGCCGGCCAGCGAGAAGATCGTCGCGCCCAGCAGCACCGTGGTCAGCGTCACCAGCGGGTGCGGGATGCGCACCGGGGTGAAGAACATGGCGATGATCAGCACGATCACCCCGACCATCAGCCCGCGCAGCACCGCGCCGGCCACGTAGCCCCACAGGATCACCCAGTTCGGCATCGGGCTGACCAGCAGTTCTTCCACGTGGCGACCGAATTTCGCGCCGAAGAAGGAGGAACTGATGTTGCCGTAGCTGTTCTGGATCACGCTCATCATCACCAGGCCCGGCACGATGAACTGCATGTAGCTGTAGCCGCCCATCTCGCCGACGCGCGAGCCGATCAGCCCGCCGAAGATCAGGAAATACAGGGTCATGGTGATCGCCGGCGGTACCAGGGTCTGGCCCCAGATGCGCAGGATGCGCGCCACTTCGCGGCGCACCACGGTGGCCAGTGCGATGCGGTTGCGCTGGCCATCGGTCAGGATGGGGGTCGGGGTGCTGCTCATGCCACGTTCTCCGGGTTGCCGGTGAGGCGCACGAACAGCTCCTCCAGGCGGTTGCTCTTGGTCCGCATCGAACGCACGCGGATACCCGAGGCGTTGAGTGCGGCAAATACACGGTTGAGGTCCATCGCGCGCGGCATGTCCACGTCCAGCGTGTGCCCGTCGGTGGCGATCAGCGTGGCGCCTTCGATCTGTGGCAGCTCGGCCGGCAGGCTGCCGTCGATGTCGAACAGGAAGCCCTCCACGTCAAGCTTGGCCAGCAGCTCGCGCATCGGCCCCTGGGTGACGATCTGGCCATGGTTGATGATGGCCAGGTTGCGGCACAGGTGTTCGGCCTCTTCCAGGTAATGCGTGGTGAGGATGATGGTGGTGCCGGCGGTGTTGATCTCCTTCAGCACCCGCCACATGTCGCGGCGGATCTCGATGTCCACGCCGGCGGTCGGTTCATCCAGGATCAGCAGGCGCGGCCGGGTCATCATCGCCCGGGCGATCATCAGCCGGCGCTTCATGCCGCCGGACAGCGTGCGGCTCATCACCTGCGCCTTCTCCCACAGGTGGGCGCGCTTGAGCTCTTCCTCGGCGCGCTTTTCCGCCTCGGCGCGGTCCACGCCGTAGAAGCCGGCGTAGTTGACCAGGATGTCGAAGGGTTTCTCGAACAGGTTGAAGTTGATCTCCTGCGGCACCAGGCCGATCAGCCGCATGGAGGCGCTGCGTTCACCCACCAGGTCGGTGCCGAACACCTCCACCTGGCCCTCACTGAGGTTCACCAGCGAGCTGACGATGCCGATCAGGGTCGACTTGCCGGCGCCGTTGGGGCCCAGCAGGGCGAAGAAATCGCCCGGGGCGACTTCCAGCGAGACGCCCTTCAGGGCAACGGTGCCGTTGTCGTAGGTCTTGCGCAGGTCGCGCACGCGCAGGGCGGGCGCACTGTTGTTCAGGGAAGCCAAGCGGAAAGCCTTTGCGCCTGCGGGTGGCGCATGGAGGAGTGCAGGGAGGGCTATTATAGATCCCCCCACGGGCTTGCCCCGGCTACACACTGTTCCCACTGCCGTGCCAGTCCAATTTCCCATGAAGCTGGTCGACCGCCGCATGCTGGCGCCGACCGTAGGCCATTACCAGTTCCTCCGCGATGACGGCCAGCCGCTGGATTTCCAGCCCGGCCAGTTCATCCAGGTCCATTTCCAGTACGCCGATGGCACGCAGACCAAGCGCAGCTACTCGCTGGCGACCCTCCACGACCACGCGCTGGGGCCAGGCGAGGCGGTGGATATCGCGGTCAGTTTCGTCCCCGGCGGCGCCGCCACGGCGCTGTTCGAAGGCCTGGACATCGGCGGTCAGCTGAGCGCCAGCGGGCCGTACGGCCGGTTCTGCCTGCAGCCAGGCGACCTCAATGGCCGCTACCTGCTGATCGCCACCGGCACCGGGGTCACCCCGTATCGCTCGATGCTGCCCCTGCTGGCCACCGCCATGGCCGAGCGTGGGCTCCAGGTGGTGCTGCTGCAGGGCGCCCGGAGCCCGGCCGAGCTGTTGTACAGCGAGGATTTCGAAGCGTTTGCCGCGGCCCAGCCGAACTTCCGCTACATCCCGTGCCTGTCCCGCGAGCTGCCGGCCGACCCCGGTCCGGACGTGCGCCATGGGTACGTGCAGCAGCACCTGGCTGATCTTGCGCCGGATGCCGCCACCGACATCGCCTACCTGTGCGGCAACCCGGACATGGTGGATGCCTGCGTGGACGCGCTGAAGCTGGCGGGCCTGGGTAATCCGCAGATCCGGCGCGAGAAGTACGTTTCCAGCAAGTAGTCTGGTCGAACGGGTGAAACCCCCTCGCGGGTGGCGCGACAGTCGCAGCTTTGGGTGGGCCGGGCGGTGGGGCTGGTCGGGGGACGGCAAAAACCGCCCCTCCGGGGTCCGGCCCAGCCGCTGGGCGGCTGTGCGTTCGGGCGCTTGCGAAGCGGTGCTTCGCGAGCAAAGCGCCCTCACCCATGCGGGCCTCGTTTCGCGCCATCCATGGCGCGGGTCCACGCCATCGCATTCGCGCTGTCGCTCCCACGCTTTGCTGCGCAAACCGCGGGCCCCATCTCACTGGCACCCACACCCCGCCGCTTCGCGGCCGCCCCTGACTCAGGGGCTCCCTCCTCCCGACACGCCACTGCGCCCTGGTAGCGCCGACCCATGGTCGGCGGAATGTTCCCGCCAGCGGCCCGCTGCGCTCGCCGACCATGGGTGGGCGCTACCGATGCCCGCAGGCCCCATGGCCCCCATGGACCTGTCGAAGGTGGGGCGGGGTGGGTTGGCGGGGGTGTCGAGCGCCATGGATGGCGCGAAACAAGGCCCGCATGGATGCAGTTTTTGCCGTCCCCCGCCGACCCACCCCGCCCCGCCAACACGCACCCGTGCAGCTTTTGACGTTGACGTTGCCGTGCGCTCTCAGCCCTGGCCCGCCCACAGCGGCACGTCATACACCACCATCACCCGGTTCTCTTCGGCATCGCGCTGGTAGTTGGAACGGAAGAAACCGTTGCGCCAGCGTACCGACAGGTGCTTCAACGCTTCGCTCTGGAACGTGTAGCCGATCTCGACATCACGCTGCCACTGCCGGCCCTCGCCGCTGAACGTGGCCGGGCGCGCGTTGTCGCCCTTCACGTAGCGCACCAGGAACTTCAGGCCAGGCAGGTTGATCTGCTTGCCGTCCAGCTGGTAACGCAGCTGCCAGCTGCGTTCGTCGCGTTCCATGAAGTCGTTGATGAAGGTCCAGTTGAAGACGTTGCCATCGGTGCCGCCCACGAACGGCATCGCCGTATCACCGTTCATGTCCTGCCACATCACCGCGAACTCCTGGCCGGCGTGCTGCCACGCCACCAGCGCGTTCAACGCACGGTTGTCGACAACCCCGGCCAGTGCGGGGCCTACGTCGTCGGACACGTAATAGCGTACTTCCGTGCTCAGTCTGCCCAGCGCCAGCGGCTGCTTGAACGCCACCGATGCCACCTGCTGCCGGTACAGATCGCGCAGTTCGCCGTGCTCGTAGTGCAGCGTGAACCGATCATCCGGCGCCCACGAGGCGGTGACCAGTTCGAAGCCGTCGGCATCGGGTGTGCCATTGAAGCGGCGGTCCTTGTTGGTGAGGGTCAGGTCCACCCGCTCGGTCCCATCGCGGTACCAGGAACGGTCGTAGCGTGCATAGCCCAGCTCCACGCCGTTGTCCCACGCCGCGCCCAGCGAGGCGCCTTCGAAGGTCTGTGGCAGCAGGCGGCTGGTGTTGGATTTCAGCAGCAGGTTGGATGCGATGTGGCTGCCCACGCGCAGTTCGGCCGGGCCGGCCTTGGCCTTGCCGGTCAGCGCGATGCGGCCGAACGCCGAACGCGCGCCGTCTTCGTCGTAGGGCAGGATGCCGGTGCCGACTTCGGACTGCAGTCCATCCAGCTTGAAATCCGCCATGCCCAGCACGTCGATGCCGAAGCCGACCACGCCCGGCGTGTAGCCGCTGCGCGCATCGAGCAGGAAGCCCTGCGCCCATTCCTCGCGCTTGCCCTGGCCGCTGCCGCTGCGGAAATCACGGTTGTAATAGAAGTTGGTCGCGGTCAGGTCCGCGCTGGCACCGGCCAGGAAACCTTCGTTTTCTGCGGCCAGTGCAGGCGCACTGGCCAGCCCGAAGGCGATCAGCATTGCATTGCGTGTGATGTTCATGGGTCCGGCCCCTCCGCCGTACACAGATGGAAAAAAGGATCGATCAGAAGATCGCGCTGGCCGCCAGGATCAGCAGCAGCGACACCACCGAGGCCAGCGACACCGGCAGGCTCAGGGTCTTCAGCGTGCCGCGCAGGGTCATGCCGAAGGTGGTCTGCATCAGCCAGAACGTATTGCTGGTGACGTGCACCAGGAACAGCGACCCGGAGCCTGCGGCCAGGGCCACCAGCACCGGCGGCACATCCAGCGAATGCAGCGCCGGGGCCAGCATGCTGGCGGCGGTGATCGCCGAGGCCGACACCGAACCGATGGCGATGTGCAGGATGGCCGCCACGACCCACACCAGCAGTAGGGGGGCCGCTGAGTTGGCGCTGAAGTAACCGGACAGGATGTCGCCCAGGCCGGTGGTGGCGACCACCGCCGACAGCGAGCCGGCCACGCCGGTCAGCAGCAGGATCTGTCCGCTTTCCTTGAATGCATCGGTCACCGCGCCACTGCGGTCCTGCGCGGGCACCGTGAAGCGGGCGATCACGAAGGCCAGCACCAGGCCGCAGAACAGGGCGAAGGTGGAGTTGCCCACCGCGGCCAGCGCCGGGATGTCCAGGTTCAATGCGCGGTCCAGTGCGCCGGTGGCGATCATCAGCAGCGGCACGATGATCGGCAGCAGCGACAACTTCAGCGGCACCGCGTTGTCCTCGTCCCTGATCTCGGCGGCAACCACCGCCGGTGCCTGGTCGTCGGGCAGTTCGTCGGTTTGCGGATTCCAGAAGCCGCGACGCAGCAGGAAATGGAAGCCCCACAAGGTCAGGAACACGGTCGGGACCGCGATCGCCAGGCCGACCAGCAGCATCGTGCCCAGCTCCACGTCCAGCACCGCCGACAGCGCCAGCGCGGCCACGCCCGGCACCACCATGGTCAGTGCCAGGTAGATGCCTACGCCCACCGCGCCCGCCATCTTCGGCAGTGCGTCGCCGCCGATGCGCTTGGCCGTGGCACGGGCCAGCGGCGCGGACATCAGCAGCAGCACGTCGGTATAGATCGGCGGGAAGATCGAGGTCAGGATGGTGGCGAACGCATACGGCATCTGCGTCGGCTTGAAGGTGCGCACCAGCAGGCGCACGACCTGCTGGAAGGCACCCATGCGGTGCAGGAACGCGCCGATCATCACGCCGAAACCGATCAGCAGGCCGATCTTGCCCATCAGGTCGCCGAAGCCATCGGTGATGGCCTCGATGGTGGGGCCGAAGCCGAGTCCGGACGACAGCCCCAGGTACAGCGGGCCGGCGATCAGCGCGATCATCGGGTTGACCTTGAAATAGATGATCAACAGGACGATCAACAGAATGGCGAACAGAGCGTTCGCCAGCACAAACCACTCGTGCATGATTCCCTCCCAGGAATGAAGCGTTGTTGATTTCGCAGGGCGATGCCCTGCGCGATGAAGGACGAAAGGCTTACGCGGCGCGCAGCCCCGGCGGTGCGGGGTGCAGGTCGGCGACGCGGCCGGCCTTGGCCACCTGGCCGGCGGTTTCATGGCCGACCAGCGCCGGTAGCCCGCGCGACAGGGCGATCAGCGCAGGCAAGTCCAAGCCGGTCGGGATGCCCATCTCCTCGCACATCGCCACCAGGTCTTCGGTGCAGATGTTGCCGGAGGCACCGGGTGCGAACGGGCACCCGCCGAGCCCCCCCAGCGCGGCATCGAAACGCTGTGCACCGGCATCGTAGGCAGCCACCACGTTGGCCAGGCCCAGCCCGCGCGTATTGTGGAAATGCAGGGTCAGCGCGTCGGCGCCGACCAGCGGCAACGCCTGCTCCACCAGCGCGGCGACCTGGCGCGGATTGGCCATGCCGGTGGTGTCGGCCAGGGTGATCCCGGTGCAGCCCAGGTCCAGGTAACGGCGCACCAGGTCGAGCACCTTGGCCACCGGCTGCTCGCCCTCGAACGGACAACCGAAGGCGGTCGCCACGCTGCCGTTGAGCAGCACATCGCCACGCGGCAGCGCGGCAATCCGCGCAAAGCCGTCGAAGCTTTCCTCGGTGGTCATGCGCATGTTGGCCAGGTTGTGGGTCTGCCCGGCCGACATCACCAGGTTGAGCTCACCGGCACCGGCGGCCAACGCGCGCTCAGCGCCCTTCAGGTTGGGTACCAATGCCACGTACACCGTGCCAGGCGCGCGCTGCATGCCGGCGAATACTTCGGACGCATCGGCCAGTGCCGGCACGGCCTTGGGCGAGACGAAACTGCTGACTTCGATGCGCGCAAAGCCAAGTGCGCTGAAGGCATCGGCCAGGCGGATCTTGTCGGCCGTGGGCACGAACACCGGTTCGATCTGCAGGCCATCGCGCAGGCAGACTTCCTGCACGATCAACGGACGGACAGTACTCATGCGGATTCTCCGGTGCGGCCGCTGGCGGTCGCGATGGCGGCGGCGGTCATGCCCAGCGTGGCCAGTACCTGGTCGGTGTGTTCGCCGAGTGCCGGGCCGGTCCAGTGCATCCGGCCCGGTGTGGCCGACAGCTTCGGCACGATGCCCGGCAGGGTGATCGGCTGGCCATCGGGCAGGGTGGTTTCCAGCAGCATGCCGCGTGCACGGTAGTGTGGATCGGCGACGATATCGGCGGCCGAGTAGATGCGCCCGGCGGGCACGTCGGCCGCGTCCAGCGCGGCCAGCACTGCATCGATGTGCAGCCCGCTGGTCCAGTGGGTAATGGCCGCATCCAGCTCGGCATTGCGCAGCACCCGGCCCGGATTGGTCGCCAGCGCGGCATCGTCGGCCAGGTCGTTGCGGTCGATCGCGCGCATCAGGCGGCGGAAGATCGGATCGCTGTTGCCGGCGATCACCACGAAGCTGCCATCGGCGGTGGGGTAGGTGTTGGATGGGCTGATCCCCGGCAGCGCGCCGCCGGTGCGTTCACGCACCGTGCCGAACATCGCGTGCTCGGGCACCAGGCTTTCCATCAGGTTGAACACGCTTTCCACCAGCGATACGTCCACCACCTGGCCGCCGCCCTGGCCGGTCTTGACCCGCAGCAGCGCCATCAGCGCGCCCATGACCCCATGCAGCGAGGCCAGCGAGTCGCCCAGGCTGATGCCCACGCGCGCCGGCGGCGTGCTCGGATCACCGGTGGTGTAGCGGATGCCACCCATCGCCTCGCCGATCGCGCCGAAGCCCGGCCGGTCGCGGTACGGGCCATCCTGGCCGTAGCCGGAGATGCGCACCATGATCAGGTCCGGATTCAGCGCGGACAGCACATCCCAGCCCAGGCCGAGCTTTTCCAGCCCGCCGGGACGGAAATTCTCGATCACCACATCGGCGCTGGCAGCCAATTGGCGCGCCGCCTCGGCGCCCTCGGCGGACTTCAGGTCCAATGCCACCGACTTCTTGTTGCGCGCCTGCAGCGACCACCACAGCGAGGTGTCGCCATGCAGTTTGCGCCACTTGCGCAGTGGGTCGCCGCCCTCGGGCGACTCGATCTTGATCACTTCGGCGCCGAACTCGGCGAACAGCCGCGCGGCAAACGGCGCCGCGATCAGTGTTCCGAATTCAACAACGCGGATGCCGTGCAATGGACCGGACATCTTCTACCCTCCCAGGACTAGACCGGCAGGGTAGGTCGCAATCATCGGATGACGCCATGCCTTTCTGACGAAAAACCGTTCGCGAAACGCGAACGCCTACATCTTTGGTCGAAGGTGCTCGACCAGCTGCTGGGCGGCGGTGGACAACGGCCGGTCGCCGCGCCAGACCAGTTTCAGTTCGCGCTGGGCCCAGCCGTCGGTCAGCGCTTCCACGTGCAGGTGCATGGCCCGGCCGAACAGCGCGAACACCGGCTCGGGCACCACACCGATGCCCAGCCCGGCCTGCACGGTGCGGCAGATGGCGTCGAAGCCGGGCACGTGGATGCGCCGCCGCAGCGGCCGGCCGGCATCGCGCGCGGCCATCTGCGAACGGGTGAAGATCGAGCTCTCCGCATGCAGCGCGATCTGGTCGAAGGGCAGCGTATCGGCGAACGCCAGCGGCCCGCTTCCGGCCAGCGGATGGTCCGGCCGCATCAGCATTACCAGCCGGTCGCGGCGGAAGGTCACGGCGGTCAGTTCGCCCAGTTCGCCATCGCCGGAACACACGCCGATTTCCGCCCAGCCTTCCTGGATGCCGCGCACCACGCCGCCGGTGGGGCGTTCTTCCAGCTCGATGCGCAGGTCTGGATGGGTCAGGAAGAACTGCTCCAGCTCTTCCGGCAGGTAGGCCACGATGGCCGACAGGTTGGCCAGCATGCGGATATGCCCGCGGATGCCGCGACGGTATTCCAGCAGTTCCGATGACAGTGCGGAGGCGGCCAGCAGCATGCGTCGCGCGTGCTGGAGCAGGCTCTCGCCGGCCAGGGTCAGCTGCATGCCGCGCGAGTTGCGGGTGAACAGCGCCACATCCAGTCCGCTCTCCAGGTCATTCAGGCGCCGGCTGGCGGCAGAGGTGGCAATCGCCTCGCGATCGGCCGCACGGGTCAGCGAGCCTTCCTCGGCCACGGCCACGAACAGTCGCAGGGTGGTCAGGCTGATCCGGTCGATGGACATCGGCTGGCTGATGGGGGCGGTCCTGCGCGGTGGCGTGAGCGGCATTGTACGACTCCCTACCAACCGGCCCCGTCGTGTCGAGCCAGCTCGACTCCCGCTCGAACATCCCCCGCACCGCCGCCGCCCATCGCGGCCCTCCCGTGCTTCGGTGTAACTTGGTCACATCCGCGCCGGGGCCTCGTCCTTGTCGCATGACCATCAGCAAGGGGAAGCAAGGAAGATGTCCAGAAACCACCTGAAACTGGCCGGGGTGTTGGCCAGTGTCCTGTGTGCTGCATGCAGTGCGCCACCTTCGGGAACCGAAGGCCCGGCCAGCGGGCGCCACTACGGGCAGATCGAATTCAAACCCTGCACGCTGACCGGCGCGGTCGCCGCGGCGAATGTCGAAGCGCTGTGCGGCACCTTCAGCGTGCCGGAAAACCCCGCCGCGCCGGAGGGCCGGAAGATCGACCTGCGCATCGCCTGGCTGGATGCGGACAAGGCGGCCAGCGGCCTGCCGGATCCGGTGTTCTTCCTGGCCGGTGGCCCTGGCCAGGCAGCCAGCGACGTGGCGCTGCCGGTCAGCACCGCGCTGCGCCAGGTACGCAAACAGCGCGACATCTTCCTGATCGACCAGCGCGGTACCGGCGGCTCCAACCCGCTGAGCTGCCTCGGCGCGGACGGCAAGGAACTGCCGATGGACGAGCACGCCGATCCCACCGAAGCGTATATCCAGGGCTACGCCGCCCAGTGCGCCACGTCGCTGGAAGGCCGTGCGGACCCGCGTTTCTATACCACTTCCCAGGCCATCGATGACCTGGACGCGGTGCGCAAGGCACTCGGTGCCGGGCAGCTCAACCTGGTCGGCGGCTCCTACGGAACCCGCGTCGCCCAGCGCTACGCCGCGCGCTATCCGCAGCACGTGCGCAGCATGGTGATCGACGGGGTGGTGCCGAACGATCTGGTGGTCGGCGGTGACTTCGCCAATACCTTCGAGGACGCGATCATCCTGCAGTCTGCGCAGTGCATCAAGGACGCGGCCTGCGCCAAGCGCTTCCCGGTCAATACCCGTACCCAGCTGCGCAGCGTGCTGGACACCCTGGCCGCCGCGCCGGTGACGGTCGACTACCGCGATCCGGCTACTGCCGAGGCCCGCCAGGATGTGCTGAAGCCGGACAGCGTGCTCGGCCTGATCTTCGCCTTCTCCTACATTCCCGAACTGTCCTCGCTGCTGCCGGTGGTGCTCGACGAAGCCGCGCAGGGGCGCTACGGTCCGCTCGCGGCGCTGACCCGCAACGCCTCGCGCGCGATGGACCTGCAGATCAGCCGGGGCATGCAGTGGTCGGTGATCTGCAGCGAGGACGCACCGCGCTTCCAGCCTGCTGCGCAGAGCGATCGCCTGCTGGGTCCGAACGTGGCGCAGATGTTCTTCGCTGCCTGCACGGTGTGGCCACATGACAAGGCCGCCGCCGACGCCGCCACGCCGTTCAAGAGCGACCTGCCGGTGCTGCTGCTGTCCGGCGAGCTGGATCCGGTCACCCCGCCGCGCTACGCCGAGCAGGTGCTGAAGGGCCTGCCCAACGGTCGCCACATCGTCGCCCGCGGGCAGGGCCACGGCAGCATCAACGCCGGCTGCATGCCGCGCGTGCTGGGCCAGTACATCGACACCGCAGACGCCAAGGCAGTGGATGCCAGCTGCCTGGATTCGCTGAGCCACGTGCCGGCGTTCACCTCGTTCAACGGATGGGAACCATGATCGTCGCAGAGGGCCTGCACAAGGCATTCCACACCAAGACCGGCCGCATCCAGGCGGTGCAGGACGTCAGCTTCCGTGCTGAAGACGGGCGCATCACCGGGCTGCTTGGACCGAACGGCGCCGGCAAGACCACCACCATGCGCATGCTGTACACGCTGATGAGCCCGGACCAGGGCCGGGTCACCGTGGATGGCATCGATGCCAATGTCGACGCCACGGCAGTGCGCCGCCGGCTGGGCGTGCTGCCCGACGCGCGGGGGGTCTACAAGCGGCTCACCGCGCGCGAGAACATCGCCTACTTCGGTGAGCTGCACGGGCTGGACGCGGGCACCATCGCCCAGCGCACCGAAGCGCTGTCGCGGGCGCTGGACATGGCCGACATCCTGGACCGTCAGACCGATGGCTTTTCGCAGGGCCAGCGCACCAAGACCGCGATTGCCCGTGCGCTGGTGCATGACCCGCGCAACGTGATCCTGGACGAGCCGACCAATGGCCTGGACGTGATGACCACCCGTGCGATGCGCCGGTTCCTGCATGGCCTGCGCGACGAAGGCCGCTGCGTGATCTTCTCCAGCCACATCATGCAGGAGGTGGCTGCGCTGTGTGACCACATCGTGATCGTCGCCAAGGGCACGGTGATGGCTGCCGGCAGCGCCGATGAACTGCGCGAACAAGCGGGCCAGAGCAACCTCGAGGACGCCTTCGTCAAACTGATCGGCACCGAAGAGGGCCTGCACGCATGAGCATCATGTCCACGTTGTTCACCGTGATGCGCAAGGAACTGCGCGACCTCTCGCGTGACCGGCGCACCCTGGCCCTGACCCTGCTGATGGGCCCGCTGCTGTATCCGATCCTGATCCTCGGCATGGGCAAGCTGGCCGAAAGCCGGGTCAAGTCCCAGATCGAGCAGCCGCTGGAAATCCCGACCATCGGCGCGCAGAACGCACCCAACCTGGTGCGGTTCCTGGCCGCGCAGGGCCTCAACGCGACCGCTGCCCCGAAGGACCTCAACGAGGCGATCAGTGACCAGCGCATCGATGTCGCGCTGCGTATCAGCGAGTCGTTCGACGAACACTGGCGCGATGGCCGGCCGGCCTTGGTGGAGATCCTGCAGGACAGCACCCGACGCGCCGCCGATGTGCCCACCGCACGTCTGAAGGCAGCGCTGCAGACCTACAACGGCCAGGTCGGTTCGTTGCGGTTGATGGCACGCGGCATCGACGCGCAGGTCGCCCGTCCGCTGGACGTGGCGACACAGGACCTGGCATCAGCCGAGGCCAAGCAGGGCATGATGCTGTCGATGCTGCTGCCGCTGCTGCTGACCATCACCTCGTTCCTGGGCGGTGCCTATCTGGTGATGGACACTACCGCCGGCGAGCGCGAACGGCAGTCGCTGGAGCCGTTGCTGGCCACCCCGGCCAAGCGCAGCGCCATCGTCAGCGGCAAGATCGCCGCCGCCTGCGTGGTGGGTATCGCCTCGCTGGTGCTGACCCTGGTGGCGTTCAAGCTCAGCGCGCAGCTGTCCGACAGCAGCGTTGGCCGCCAGCTCAACATGGGGCTGGGTTCGATGCTGCAGATGCTGCTGGTGATGCTGCCGATGCTGTTGATCGGCACTTCGCTGCTGACCTTCCTGTCGGCCGCGTCCAAGAGCATGAAGGAAGCCCAGAGCCACATGACCTGGCTGATGCTGCTGCCGATGCTGCCCAGCTACGCGCTGCTGGTGTATCCGCTGAAGAGCGTGGTGTGGCAGTACGCCATCCCGTTCCTGTCGCAGAACCAGATGCTGCTGAAGGTGATCCGCCACGAGCACATCAGCCCGACCATCTGGGTGATCTACCTGGGCGCCAACCTCGGCCTGGCCGCCCTGCTGTGGTTCGCCGCGATCCACCGCTACCGCCAGGAACGCCTCGCGATCTCCGGCTGAGCAAAAAGGGGACGGAGGGGATTAAGTCGTTTTCGACTCGCCTCTCGGTCCCCTTATCGCGATTCGCTGCCTGGCTTGCGCGGGCGGCCCCGTGGCCGTGCCGCTACGGGGCGCCCCAGGGTTTCAGCCAGCATTTCCAGGAACCGCGCACTGCCCAGCGGGCACTGCGTCCTGCCGTGTTCGCGGATTGCCGGGGCCTCCGCGCTGGCCCGACGATGATCGCGCAGGAACGACCGGTAGCCGACACGGCGTTGCGCGGGGGTGCCACCCAGCATCAGCAGCGCGGGATGCGGGGTCAGCAACGGGTCACGGCGCAGGCCCAGATTGCCGTGCACGCTGGACCACGCAGCCTGCTCAGGGCCGGCCACCAGGCCGGCACGCACCGGATTGAGTTCGATGTAGCGGTAGACCGCCAGCAGGTAGGCGTCGTTGTCGATCATGCTGGAATGGAAGCGACCCTGCCAAAGCGGACCGGATCGACCGTGTCGCTGGTTGAACGCCTGCACGTAGCCCGTACCGAGCGCCCGCATCGCATGGGCCAGGCCACCGCTGGTCTTCGGCGTAGCCAGCAGATGCACATGGTTGTCCATCAGCACATACGCGTGCAGCGCAACGTCATGCTTGACGAAGGCCTTGTGCATCACGCGCAGGAAATGGTCGCGGTCCAGATCGTCGGCGAATATCGCGCCTTTGTTGACGCCGCGCTGGACGACGTGGAACGGCAGGCCTGGCACCAGCAGGCGGGCATGGCGGGGCATGGCGCGGGCTTCCATGTGGGGTGGAAGCCCAGCCTGCGGGGCGAAGACGCGCGGTGTTATCAGGCCACGTCGTGCCGCGCTGTGGCAGCAAGGCACGCGGTGGGGGAAACGAGGGGATTACGACTTAATCCCCTCCGTCCCCTTTTTCAGCCGCCGGGGCTGAAGGCCAGCGTGCGGCGGGTGGTGACCGGTGCGGCGACCGGTTCGAAGCGCCAGCGCTTCACGGCGGCCAAGGCTTCGCGGTCGAAGGTGCGGGCCGGGGTGGCGCGCAGCACGCGGGCGCTGGTGACCGAGCCGTCGGTGCCGACGGTGATCTCCACCAGCACTTCGCCGGAGGTATTGGAACGCAGCGCGTCGGCCGGGTAGCGCGGGGCCGGCGTGCTGACTGGACGCAGGGTGGGCGCTGCGGTCTGGCGTGCGGCGGCAGCGGCGGCGGCCTGTGCGGCGGCCTGCTGCTGGCGCTGTTCGGCTTCACGGCGGGCGGCGGCCTGGCGTTCGGCGTCCTGCGCGGCCGGCGCGGGTGCGGCGGCCGCCGGGGTGGCAGCGGCCTGCTGCGAGGCGATCTGCTGCGCCGCGGCGGCTTCGCGGGTGCGCTGCTCGGCCAGCTTCTGCTGTTCGGCCAACTGCTTGGTCTTGGCCTCGGCTTCGCGCTTGACGCGTTCGGTTTCTTCGGTGGTGCGCAGCGCGGCCACTTCCACGCCACGGGTGATGCCCTGCTTCAGGCGCGGCAATGCCGGCGCCTTCGGGTCCACTTTCTCGATCAGCGCGATCAGCCGCTGGCCTTCCTCGAAGTCCTCGCGCGCCATGTTCTGTTCGGCGGCGATCAGCGTGTAGGGCAGCAGGTCGGTCAACGCGCTTTTCACCGACGCATCGTCCGGGGTCTTGTCGCGCAGCGCCAGGTAGTACTCGATCGCATTGTCGCCGGCGGGGGCGTACATGCGGTTGTCGCGCAGTGCCTGGCTGGCCGCTTCGCGCAGTTCCTCGCTGCCCATCGCCTGCACCTTGCTGGACACGGCCGGTTCGGCGGCGGGCGCGGTGGCGGCAGGCGCGGCGGCGGCTGGCTTGGCATCGGTAGCGGGTGCGGCGGTCTCGTCTTTGCCTGAACAGGCGGCGAGGCCAATCAGCAGGACGGCAGGCGCCAGCAGGCGCGCACGAACAACGACGGATTTCCTGGCGTACGACATCCTGTTTCCCCCTTTGAAACGACGATACGAAAGACCTGGCAATGGTCCCAGGCACGAGCCTGCGGCGTTTCCCGACGCCGTAGGCAGATACTGTCAGCTGTGCAATCTAGCATCCCCCGGGGGGGAAGGGCAGGGGCGGATCAGCCACCCCTGCCACCGGGTCAGTGAGCGTCCCGCGTGCCGCTGCTGCCGCCGCCCATCAGCTTGTCGGTCCAGGCGATGCCGATCGCCGACAGGATGAATACGGCATGGATGATGGTCTGCCACAACACCCCGGTGGAGGTCAGCGTGGCGCACTTGGCGGCGCCGGCATTGGCGGCCGAGGCGGCAGCGTTCATCAGTTCCGGCGGGCACAGCGGCAGGCCGTCCAGCGCGCCGGCGGCGATGAAGGTCTTCAGCAGGTGGATCGAGGAGATGCCGATGATCGACAGCGCCAGCTTCACCTTCAGCACGCTGGCGTTGACGTGGCTCAGCCATTCCGGCTGGTCCGGGTGGCCTTCCAGGCGCAGGCGCGAGACGAAGGTTTCATAGCCACCCACGATCACCATCACCAGCAGGTTGGAGATCATCACCACGTCGATCAGCCCCAGCACGATCAGCATGATCTGCTGCTCGCCCAGGTTGCTGGCATCCATGATCAGGTGCCAAAGCTCCTTGCCGAACAGGTAGACGTAGACACCCTGGGCGACGATCAGGCCCAGGTACAGCGGCAGCTGCAGCCAGCGTGAGGCGAAGATCAGGGTGGACAGGGGATTGGGGCGGTGCTGAGGGGTCATGGACGGCATGCTGCGTTGCAGGAAAGGGCGCAGAGTACTGGTCCAATGAGACAGTGCCAAGCGGGTCCACCTACTACACTCGCAGCACATCCCCGATGAGTGACCCGCCATGATCGATCTGTATTACTGGCCCACCCCGAACGGCCACAAGGTGACCTTGTTCCTGGAAGAGGCCGGGCTGGAGTACCGCATCCATCCGGTCAACATCGGCACCGGCGACCAGTTCAAGCCGGAATTCCTCGCCATCTCGCCCAACAACAAGATGCCGGCGATCCTCGACCCGACTCCGGCCGGTGGTGGCGCGCCGCTGAGCGTGTTCGAGTCCGGTGCGATCCTGTTGTACCTGGCCGAAAAGACCGGCAGCTTCCTGTCCCACGACCCGCGCGAGCGCGTGGAAACCCTGGAATGGCTGTTCTGGCAGATGGCCGGGCTGGGCCCGATGAGCGGGCAGATGGGCCATTTCAACGTGTATGCGCCGGAGAAGATTCCGTATGCCATCGAACGCTATGGCAACGAAGTCAGCCGCCTTCACGGGGTGATGGACAAGCGCCTGGCCGAGCACGAATGGCTGGCCGGCAGCGCGTACAGCATCGCCGACATGGCCAGCTATCCGTGGATCGGGGCTTACGACAAGCTGCCGCCGGACTTCGCCGCCTTCCCGAACCTGCAGCGCTGGCACCAGGCGATCGCCGCGCGGCCGGCCACCCAACGTGCGTACGCGCTGCGCCAGCAGGTCAATCCGGATGCCGGCAAGCCGCTCAGCGATGAAGAACGCAAGCACCTGTTCGGCAAGCGCTGAAGCCGGACCACGCCCGGTGCTTCCGCGCATGCGGCGGCGCCGGGTTAGGATTGGGGCAGCCGTATACCGGAACCTTTCATGCGCCACCTGTTCGCTGCCCTTGCCCTGATGCTCGCTACCGCCACCACCGCCCACGCTGAAAAACTCACCCTGGAAGCCATCACCGGCTCGTTGCCGCTGTCCGGCCCGACGTTGATGAAGCCCAAGGTGGCGCCCGATGGATCGCAGGTCAGCTTCCTGCGCGGCAAGGACAGCGACCGCAACCAGCTGGACCTGTGGACCTACGATATCGCCAGCGCGCAGACCCGCCTGCTGGTGGATTCCAAGGTCGTCCTGCCCGGCACCGAAACGCTGAGCGATGAAGAAAAGGCACGCCGCGAGCGCCAGCGCATCGCGGCCATGACCGGCATCGTGGATTACCAGTGGTCGCCCGATGCGCGCAGCCTGCTGTTCCCGCTCGGTGGCGAACTGTATCTGTACGACCTGGGCAAGCAGGGCACCGCCGCCGTGCGCCAGCTGACCCACGGCGAGGGCTTCGCCACCGATGCCAAGCTGTCCCCGCGCGGTGGCTTCGTCAGCTTCATCCGCGCCCGCAACCTGTGGGTGATCGACCTGGCCAGTGGCGAGCAGCGCCAGTTGACCCGAGACGGCAGCGCGACCATCGGCAACGGCGTGGCCGAGTTCGTGGCCGACGAGGAAATGGACCGCCACACCGGTTACTGGTGGGCGCCGGACGATTCGGCGATCGCCTTTGCCCGCATCGACGAAAGCCCGGTGCCGGTGCAGAAGCGCTACGAGGTCTACCCCGACCGCACCGATGTCATCGAACAGCGTTACCCGGCCGCCGGCGATGCCAACGTGCGCGTGCAGCTGGGCGTGATCGCGCCGGCGCGGGACGCACAGCCGCGCTGGATCGACCTCGGCAAGGAGGCGGACATCTACCTGGCGCGCGTGGACTGGCGCGATCCGCAGCACCTCAGCTTCCAGCGCCAGAGCCGCGACCAGCGCCAGCTGGAGCTGGTGGAAACCACGCTGGCCGACGGCCGCCAGCGCGTGCTCGCCCGTGAGACCAGCAAGACCTGGGTGCCGCTGCACAACAGCCTGCGTTTCCTCGATGACGGCAGCCTGCTGTGGTCGTCCGAACGCACCGGCTTCGAACACCTGTACCGCATCGACAAGGCCGGCAAGGCGCACGCGCTGACCGCCGGCGCGTGGCCGGTGGATGAGCTGCTGGCCGTGGATGAAAAGGCCGGGCTGGTGTTCTTCCGCGCGGGCATGGAATCAGCGCGCGAGAGCCACATCTACAGCGTGCCGCTGCAGGGTGGCGCGCCCAGGAAGCTGTCGCCGTCCGCTGGCATGCATACGGCCAGCTTTGCACGCAACGCCAGTGTCTACGTGGACAGCTGGTCGAACGCCAACACGCCGCCGCAGATCGAACTGTTCCGCGCCAACGGCGAGAAGATCGCCACCCTGGTGGAGAACAACCTGGCCGATCCGGCGCATCCCTACGCGCGCTACCGGGACGCACAGCTGCCGGTGGAATTCGGCACGCTGACCGCTGCCGATGGCCGCACGCCACTGAATTACAGCGTGATCAAGCCGGCCGGCTTCGATGCCGCCAAGCGCTATCCGGTGGCGGTGTACGTGTACGGCGGTCCCGCTTCGCAGACCGTCACCAACGCCTGGCCGGGTCGCGGCGATCACCTGTTCAACCAGTACCTGGCGCAGCAGGGTTACGTGGTGTTCTCGCTGGACAACCGCGGCACCCCGCGCCGTGGCCGCGACTTTGGCGGCGCGCTGTATGGCAAGCAGGGCACGGTGGAAGTGGCCGACCAGCTGCGCGGCGTGGAGTGGCTGCAGAAGCAGCCGTGGGTGGATCCCGCGCGGATCGGTGTGCAGGGTTGGTCGAACGGCGGCTACATGACCCTGATGCTGCTGGCCAAGGCGTCCAACCGCTATGCCTGCGGCGTGGCCGGTGCACCGGTCACCGACTGGGGCCTGTATGACACCCACTACACCGAACGCTACATGGACCTGCCGGGGCGCAACGAAGCGGGGTACACCGAAGCACGCGTGCTGACCCATATCGAGGGCCTGCGTTCGCGCCTGCTGCTGATCCACGGCATGGCCGATGACAACGTGCTGTTCAGCAATTCCACGGTGCTGATGAGCGCGCTGCAGAAGCGCGGCCAGCCGTTCGAACTGATGACCTACCCGGGCGCCAAGCACGGCTTGTCCGGTGCCGACGCGTTGCACCGTTATCGCATTGCAGAGGATTTCCTCGGCCGCTGCCTGAAGCCCTGATCGCCCGGCATGAGCTGCCGCCCGCCCCCGTGACCTCCGGCGCATTGCCGCTTCCGCCATGAATGCGTAGGGTGCTGGCATTGCCCGCATCCTGGAGTGTGTGATGAAGCCGCTTGTCCTTGCCATTGCCCTCGCGTTGGGTGCCGCCCCGCTGCTGTCCACCGCTCCGGCCCATGCGGCCCCGGCCGCTTCCAAGAAGCCCGCCGCGGCCCCGGCCTGGGTGGCGCGCAGCAACCAGCTGGCGCAGATCCTGCTGGATGCGCAGGGTCCGTTCCAGCCGGAAAGCACCGGCTTCTTCGGCGTGCCCGGCTACGACGACAAGGTCGCCGACCTCGGCCCGGACAACGCCAAGCGCTATCGCGCGGCGATGACCCAGGCGCGCGGTGAACTGCAGGCAAAGCTGGCCGGCGAGAAGGATCCCAACGTCCGCCAGGACCTGGAGATCATGATCGGTGCGGCGAGCGAGAGCATCGAAGGCAGCACGCTGGGCGAGCAGTACTTCCTGCCGTGGAGCGACGCCCCGCAGACCATCTTCAGCGGTCTGAACCTGCTGCTGTCCGACCAGGTGCCGGCCGAGCGCCGCGCCAAGGCGGTCGATCGCCTGAAGGCCTACGCCGGCCTGCAGCCGGGCGGTACGCCGCTGACCACGCTGGCCCGCCAGCGTTACGAAGAACGCCTGTCCAACAGTGCGCTGCTGCAGCCGACGAAGATTGAAGTGCAGCAGTCGCTGGACAACGTGGAGACCTACATCAGCGGCATCGAATCGCTGCTGCAGAAGTACAAGGTCGCCGGTGCCGAGGAGGCGATGAAGACCCTCGCCGGGCAGCTGAAGGACTACGCGGCATGGACGCGCAGCACGGTGCTGCCGAAGGCGCGCGAAGACACCCGCCTGCCCGCGCCGGTGTATGCCTACCAGCTCAAGCAGGTCGGCATCGACATCGACCCGAAGCTGCTGATGCAGCGCGCCCAGCTGGAGTTCATGGAAACCCGTTCGGCGATGCGCCAGCTGGCGCCGCTGGTGGTGCAGGCCAAGGGCCTGAAGGTCAGCGACCCGACCGATCCGGTCGCGGTGATCCGCGCGCTGAAGAAGGAAACCATCGCCAACGACCAGCTGGAAGGCCATTACCGCAAGGTGATCGATGCGATCGATCCGCTGATCCACGAACACCAGATCGTCGATGTGCCGCAGCGCGCGATGCAGATGCGGCTGGGTTCGGCTGCGGAAAGCGCGGCCAGCCCGGCCCCGCATTTCCTGCCGGCACCGCTGGTCAACAATACCGGGCAGCAGGGCACCTTCGTGCTGCCGCTGGGCAACCCGGCGGCCGGCGAAGGCGCGCAGTACGATGATTTCAACTTCGGTTCCGCCGCCTGGACGTTGAGCGCGCACGAAGGCCGTCCCGGCCACGAGCTGCAGTTCACCGCGATGGTCGAACGCGGTGTCTCGCTGGCGCGCACGATGTTCGCGTTCAATTCGGTCAACGTCGAAGGCTGGGCGCTGTATGCCGAAGCGGAAATGGTGCCCTACGAACCGCTGGACGGCCAGCTGATCGCGCTGCAGTTCCGCCTGCTGCGCGCCGCGCGCGCGATGCTGGACCCGATGCTCAACCTGGGCCTGATCGAACGCGCCGACGCCGAGCGCGTGCTGATCGACGAAGTGAGCCTGTCCAAGGCGATGGCCACCCAGGAACTGGACCGCTACACCGTGCGCATGCCTGGCCAGGCCGGCAGTTACTTCTACGGCTACACCCGCATCCTGGAACTGCGCATGCAGACCGAGCTGGCGCTGGGCACGAAGTTCGACCGCAAGGCCTTCAACAACTTCCTGCTGGACCAGGGCCTGCTGCCGCCGGACCAGCTGGCCAAGGCGGTCAACGAAGTCTTCATCCCGAAATACCGCTGACCCACTAAAAAGGGGACGGAGGGGATTAAGTCGTTTCTGGCCCGTTTACGGCTGAAGACGACTTAATCCCCTCCGTCCCCTTTTTTGTTCAACGTGCAGGGATCTGTTGGGCCGGCAGGCGCGGGACGGGCGCCGGGTTGGGCACCCAGATCGCTACGCCGGCCGCCTTGCGCTGGGTGGTCGGAATGCCGATGCCCACGCCACCGCCGACGCGCGAACCGTAGCTGCCGGCACCCACCGACATGCCCACCGGCGAGCCGCTGGAACCCACGCCCATCAGGATCACGCCGTTGGCGCCGAGCGCGGCAGCATCGCGCTTCAGGCGCGCCACGGCCGCGTCGGTCTGGCCCTGCGTGCCGAAGCCCACCGCACTGGACGATTCCAGCTGGGCGATCTCCACCGAACCGGCCGGCGGGGTGGAATACACCTGCACCTGGGCAGGGTCGATGGGGGCGCGGGCCTGGCCCAGCATCACCCGCGAGGTGCTGGCACAGCCGGCTACCAGCAGCAGCACGGCGGCAGCGGCGGTCCAGCGGAATGTCGTGGTGGTCATCTTCATGGCTCGAACCCCTGTAGGTAGGCAGCGGATCATCGGTCCATCGATCTGAATCGGCCCCAACGCCGGGGCCCTGCAGGCACGCTAGCACCGCAGCGGTGAGCGCGGCGGCAAGCCCATGCGGGCCTATCCGAGGCCCACGCGAACGGCTATGGTGGGCCCCAATCCATCGGCGAGGAGGGCGTATGGGACTGATCAGTCTGTTGTGGGGCATCGTGGCACTGGTATGGATGGTGGTCGCGCTGGTGCCGCTGCTCGGCTGGGGCAACTGGTTCCTGATCCCGTTCGCTGCAGTGGGTGCGTTGATCGCAGCGATCGGCATCCTGTTCACCCATCCCAGCAAGCGCGGCCGGGCCTGGACCGGGCTGATCCTCAACGGCATCGTCATCGTGGTCGGCGTCTTCCGCCTGGGGCTGGGCGGCGGCATCGTCTGAGGCTGCGGTGCGACCCTCGGTCGCAGGTGCGCAGGGAGGGCAGGATGGCAGGCGTACAATGACCAGCCCGAGGGCCGCCCGGCCCTGCCCAGCGCCAGATCGGCGCCCAACGCCCCCGACGCCCCATGATCATCCGCCCACGTCCGCACGGCTGGCAGCTGCTGTACATCCTGCGGGGCTCCATCGTTCCGGCGGTGGCGCCCAAGGTGCTGGCGATCCTGCTGTTGGCCATCGCCGTTTCCGCCGTGGTCGAACTGGGTAACGTGCCGGGCATCGAACGGGTGTCCTCCGCGCCGTTCGCGCTGCTTGGCCTGGTGCTGTCGATCTTCCTCAGTTTCCGCAACAACGCCTGCCATGAACGCTGGTGGGAAGGCCGCAAGCTCTGGGGCCAGCTCATTTTCGAGTCGCGCTCGCTGGCCCGCCAGGTGCAGCAGCTGCTGCCCGACGATGCGCCACGGCGCACGCGTATCGGCCATCTCGCCATTGCCTTCGCGCACGGCCTGGCCGCGCGCCTGCGCGGCGCGGACGAAGCGCAGGCGGCACGCCCATGGCTGGATGCCGACCAGCGCGTGCTGCTGCATGACCGTCGCAACACCCTGGACGCGCTGCTGTCGATGATCGCCGCCGAGCTGGCCGTGCCGCTGCACGCCGGCCGGCTGTCGCCGATCCTGTATGCCCAGCTGGAAGAGCGCCTGCATGCGCTGTCCTCCATCCAGGCCGGCTGCGAGCGCATCCTCGCCACCCCGCTGCCGTTCGCCTACACCCTGTTGCTGCACCGCTGCGCGTGGCTGTTCTGCGTGCTGCTGCCGTTCGGCCTGGCCAGTTCGCTGGGCTGGGCCACGCCGGTGCTGTCGGCGGTGCTGGCGTATGCCTTCTTCGGCCTGGACCAGCTGGGCGAAGAGATGGAAGACCCCTTCGGTACCGAGCCCAACGACCTGCCGCTGGATGCGATGGTGCGTACCATTGAAATCGACCAGCTGGACGCGCTCGGCCAGCGCCCGCTACCCGACCCCCTGCTGCCGCGCGACTATCGCCTGCAGTGACCTGATGCCTTGACGGAGCCCCCCATGTCGCACCTCCTGTACCGCCCCCGCCGCATGCGCCGCGATGATTTCTCGCGCCGGATGATGCGCGAAAACACGCTGACCGTGGACGACCTGATCCATCCGGTGTTCGTGCATGAGCATGCCGGCCGCACCGCGATCCCGTCGATGCCGGGCGTGGAGCGCCTGTCCATCGAAGAACTGCTGAAAGTCGGTGAAGCGGCGGTGGAGCTGGGCATCCCGGTGCTCGACATCTTCCCGGTGATCGATCCGGCATTGAAGTCGCTGGATGCCGAAGCCGCATGGGCCGATGACGGGCTGGCGCAGCGTGCGGTGCGCGCATTGAAAGAACGCTTCCCGACGCTGGGGGTGATGACCGACGTGGCGCTGGATCCCTACACCACCCACGGCCAGGACGGCATCATCGATGACAGTGGCTACGTGCTCAACGACATCACCGTGGCAGCACTGGTGAAGCAGTCGGTGTCGCATGCGCGGGCCGGCGTGGATGTCATTTCGCCGTCGGACATGATGGACGGGCGCATCGGCGCCATCCGCCGTGGGCTGGACGAAGCCGGTTTCATCAACACCCGCATCATGGCCTACTCGGCCAAGTACGCATCGGCCTTCTACGGTCCGTTCCGCGACGCGGTGGGCAGTGCCGGCAGCCTCGGCAAGGCCGACAAGAAGACCTACCAGATGGATCCGGCCAATGGTGATGAGGCCCTGCGCGAGATCGCACTGGACCTGGAAGAAGGCGCGGACATGGTGATGGTCAAGCCGGGCATGCCGTACCTGGACGTGGTGCGGCGGGTCAAGGAAACCTTCGGCGTGCCGACCTTCGCCTACCAGGTGAGTGGCGAGTACGCGATGCTGAAGGCGGCCGCGGCCAATGGCTGGCTGGACGAACGTGCCTGCGTGATGGAGTCGCTGATGTGCTTCAAGCGCGCCGGCGCCGATGGCGTGTTGACCTATTTCGCGCCGCAGGTGGCGCGCTGGCTGCACGAGCGCTGACAATAGCGGCTTCTGCACGAGGAGAACGGAACGATGGAGATCCTGGGCGTTGGCCACTGGATGATCTGGATCATCGGGGTGGTGGTGTTCGGCGCGCTGATCGTCTGGCTGGCGCTGGCGTCGTTCCGCGAAAAACGGCGTGCACCGGAACTGCCGTCGGCCGCCGCCCGCGTATCGCGCGAGCTGCAGCTGCCCGAAGCGGTGCAGGCCGAACTGGCCGCGTTGAACCGGCGCAAGGACGAGGGCCGCATCAGCGAAGCAGAGTACGAACAGGCCCGCGCCAGCCTGCTGGACCGGTAGAGACGGCCGCTGGCCGCCTGCTCTTCGCACTGGTGGGTGACGGCCGTTGGTCGTCACGCTTCCCCGTCAGCTGCCACACCCGGCCACCGCCACCGTCCGTGGCGCCATCATCCGGTACACATCGCTACCACCCGCCCGTGGCGCGCGTGCGCTGCTGCTCACCAGCAACAGTTCACCCGGCCTGGCCGCATCGACCACCGCTGCATGGGTCATCCCATCGGCCGTATTGAACGACAACGCCACCGGCTGCAACGCCGCCGCGGACCACGCGCAGTCGCTGCGCCACAGCTGGGCCGTGCCCTCGCCGGCACGCGTGAACACCACCGCACCGTCGTTGCCCAACCAATCGCCGTCGGTTTCGTCGGCCGCGCTGTTCAGTGCCTCCAGCGCAACCGCCGGGCCGCGCTTTCCATCGCTTATGGTCGCCAGATGCAGGTCCCAACCGCGTCCCTTGCCGGCCTGCCGCGCGAACAGCAACCGCTGCCCGTCCGCACTCAAGGCCGCACCACGCTCCGCCGTGAGCACCCCGCCCTCCTGCCAGCGCTCCGCTGCGCCGAAGTGTCCGTCCGCGTCGATGGCCACCCGATACAGCGCCATCGTCCCATCGCGGTCGGAGGCGAACAGCAGCCGGCGCCCGTCGTGGCTGAAGTACGGGTCCAGGTCATCGGCCGTGCTGTTCAAAGCCAGCGGCTGCGGCGCCTGCCAGCGGCCTTCGCGCAGCTCGGCCTGCCACAGGTCCCAGCCACCGCTGCCGCCGACGCGGTCACTGGCGAAGATGATGCGCTGGCCATCCGGGCGGAGGCTGGCGCGGCCTTCCCCGGCCTTGGTCGAGACCACGCCCATGCCTTCGATGCCGAACTCATTCAACGCCATCGCCACGGGGGCGCAGAGTAAACTGGCGGCCACAACCAGCAGGGGCAGGGCAGATCGCATCGTCCAGGTCCAGGCAGTACAGGGAGGCCCAGTGTAGGGCGTCCCCTTCGAACCATCCGAGGATTCCATGACCGATCGCTACGCTGTCTTTGGCCACCCCATCGCCCACTCCCTGTCGCCGGACATCCACGCCGCATTCGGCCGGCAGGAAGGCATCGCGGTGGACTACCGTGCCATCGATGCTGCGCCGAACGGCTTCCTTGCCGCGCTGGAAGCGTTCGCTGCCGAAGGCGGGCGTGGCGCCAATGTCACCCTTCCGCACAAGGAAGCGGCCTTTGCGGTGTGCACCACGCGCACCGCGCGCGCCACCCGTGCCGGCTCGGTCAACACGCTGCTGCGCAAGGGCGATCGCTGGCACGGCGACACCACCGATGGTGCCGGGCTGGTGCGTGACCTCACCGACCGCCACGGCCAGGACCTGCGCGGCCGCCGCGTACTGCTGCTGGGTGCCGGCGGTTCGGCACGATCGGTGGCGCCCTCGCTGCTGGATGCCGGCATCCGCGAGCTGGTGGTGGTCAACCGCACGCCGGAACGCGCCGATGAACTGATCGATGCGATGGGCGAGCCGGGCCGTGCGCTGAGCCGCTACTGGGACGACCTGCACGACCTGGGCGACTTCGAACTGATCGTCAACGCGACCTCGGCAGGCCGTGACCCCAGTGCGTCCTTCAAGCTGCCGCTGTCGCTGGTCAACAGCATGACCACCGCGGTGGACCTGAACTACGGTGATGCGGCCATCGCCTTCCTGGCGTGGGCGCGCTCGGCCGAATGCCGCAACACCGTCGATGGCCTGGGCATGCTGGTCGAACAGGCCGCCGAGAGCTTCCAGCAGTGGCACGAAGTCCGCCCGGACACCGACGCGGTATATGCCGGGCTGCGTGGCAACACGCGCCTCACCGGAGAGGAATGAACATGGAAAGCACCGATCTGCTGATGACCGTGTTGAGCATGGCGGCGGTGCGGCTGCCGGTGCTGATCGCATTGACCATCGGCGTGGTCTGGGTGATGGACGTACCCCGTGGGCCGGTACGCACCGGCGCGCTGTCCGGGCTGCTGCTGCTGGCCGCCACCAGTGTGTTCGGCCTGCTGGCTTCGCTGCTGCCGCTGTGGCTGATCAACAGCGGGCAGTACGGATCGATTACCGGGCTCGGCATGATCCTCAACGGGGTCCATTTCGCGCTGTCGCTGGTCGAAGCCTTCGGCCTGGTGCTGGTGGTCTGGGCGCTGACGCGCGCCCTGCGCGGTGGCGTGCCGCGCCCGGCCTGATCATTGACAGGTCCCTGCGGCAGCGCAGGGACCGGCCCGCAGCGGGCTGACAGGTTCAGCGTCGCCGACCCGGGTGGGGCGGTCCAGCGTGCGACAATACGCAGCCTGATCCCGTACCGGTAATCCTGGCGTGACCGAACCCGTCGCCGTGCCGCGCATGCTTGATGACGCCCTGAAGGATGCAATCCGCAAGGCGTACACCACGCTGCAGGCCAACACCCCCGGCTTTGCCACCCGCCGCTCGCAGAGCCAGATGATCGGCGTGGTGTCGCGTGCGTTGGCCAGGAGCGGCGGCGTGGGCGTGGTGGAGGCACCGACCGGCGTCGGCAAGAGCCTGGGTTACCTCACCGCCGGCGTACCCATCGCCATCGCCACCAAGAAAAAGCTGGTGATCAGCACCGGCACCGTGGCGTTGCAGTCGCAGCTGGTCGAGCGTGACATCCCGAACTTCCTCAAGGCCACCGGGCTGGAAGCCACCGTGGCGCTGGCCAAGGGCCGCACCCGTTACCTGTGCACGCGCAATGCCGCCGAAGCGCAGGGCGAGGCGTCGCAGGGCGGCATGTTCGAAGACGAGCAGCCGTTGTACGACCGGCCGTTGGCCCCGATTGAAATGGACATCGCCGCGCGGCTGACGGTGGCTTTCACCTCCGGCAGCTGGGACGGTGACATCGACAACGCTCCGGAAACCATCAGCCCGGGGCTGCGCGGCCGCATCACCACGCCGGCCTCTGCCTGTGCTGGACGGCGCTGCGCCTATTCGGCGCAATGCGCGGTGCTGCGTTCGCGCAACACCGTGCGCGATGCGCAGATCGTGGTCACCAACCATGCGCTGCTGCTGTCAGCGCTGTCCATCGGCGAGAGCGAAAACAACCAGCCGCTGATCGCCGCGCCCTCGGACATGCTGCTGGTGCTGGACGAAGGCCACCACATCGGCAACGTGGCCATCGACCAGGGCGCGGCCAGCCTGGCCTTGGATGACATGGCCAAGCGCGTGGGACGCCTGCAGATCCTGATCGCCGGTGCCTACCGTGCGGTGGACAAGGACCGGCTTGGCAACCTGCTGCCGAACGAAGCCATCGATGTCGCCACCAACGTGGCCAAGCAGCTGCGCGCGTTCCGCGATCACGTCGAAGCACTGTGGATGCCGGCGCCGGCCGACGAAGAACCGATGTGGCGCGCGGCCAACGGGCGCCTGCCCGAGGCCTGGCGAGAGCCGATCGAAGCGCTGGCCGACGACACCCGCAGCCTGTTCAACTGGGCGCACGCGGCCAATGCCCAGGTGGCCAAGGGCAAGCAGGACGACCCCGCCCGCGAGCGCCTGCAGCGCAACCTCGGCATGGCGCTGGAAATGGTCGAAGGCCAGTACAACCTGTGGCAGGCCTGGCGCCGCGAAGACAAGGAAGGCGCGCCGCCGATGGCCCGCTGGATCACCGCCACGCGCGAAGGCGACCTGGTGTTGCACGGCTCGCCGGTATCGGCCGCGCATGTACTGCGCAAGCTGCTGTGGGATGAAGTGGACTCGGTGGTGATGACCTCGGCCACGCTGACCGGCGGCGGTGATTTCCAGTCACTTGCGATCGACAACGGCATCCCGGAGGACGCTGAAATGGTGTCGCTGTCCTCGCCCTTCGACCTGCCCAACCAGGCCGAGCTGATCGTGCCGCCGTTCCCGGTTACGCCGGATGACCGCGAGGGTCACCCGCGCGAAGTGGCGCGTTACCTCGGCAAGGAACTGGACTGGAAGAAAGGCTCGATGGTGCTGTTCACCTCGCGCTGGAAGATGGAGAAAGTAGCCGGCCTGATGCCTGCCGCCAAGCGCAAGCAGGTGCTGGTGCAGGGCGAAATGTCCAAGACCCGGTTGATCGACGAGCACCTGCGTCGGGTTGCCGCAGGCGAAGGCTCGGTGCTGTTCGGCCTGAACTCGTTCGGCGAGGGCCTGGACCTGCCGGGCGAGGCGTGTACCACGGTGGTGATCACCCAGGTGCCGTTCGCGGTGCCGACCGATCCGCAGACCGCCACCCTGAGCGAGTGGTTCGAGGCACGCGGGCTGAACGCCTTCAACCTGATCGCCGTGCCGCACGCGCTGCGCACGCTGACCCAGTTCGCCGGCCGCCTGATCCGCACCTCCACCGATACCGGCCGCGTCATCATCCTCGACTCGCGCCTGCTCAGCCGCCGCTACGGCAAGCGCATCATCGACGCACTGCCCCCGTTCAAGCGCATCATCGGCTGACTGTCCCGGCGCAACCGCAGCTGTGGGTAGTGACGGCCGCTGGCCGTCATGCTCCGGCGGTGGAATGAGGCGATCACCTGCTTCGGTAGGTGACGACCGTTGGTCGTCACGCTTCTGCCTTCCGCTGCGCTCGCCGAGCATGGGTCGGCGCTACCGTGCTCGCTCCTCGTCAGTCCAGCAGCGCGGTATTGCGCACGGCACCCTTGTCGGTGGCACTCTGCCATCCCTGGGACTTGCCGCAAAGGGCTGTGTTCGTCAGCAGTTCGGAGCATCTAAAGAAGCGTTTCGGCGCTCTCCATCAATGTCACGACGTTGGCAACGACGGTGAGTGGAAGATTCCTGGACGAAGACAGCAGCCTGCACTCGAGGGATGCCCTCGCTCCCCCCACTCCCGCACCAGTGCCCGCATGTCGGCCCTCTGCCAACCACGAGAGGCTGACATTCATGACCTGGCTCAAACGGTGAAGATGGACGATCGATGGCGTGAAGCCATGCTCGCGCTCCCAGTGGCCGACCGTCGAGCGGTTGACGTTCAAGGCAGTAGCGAGATCGGTCTGCGAAAAACCACGGTCTATTCTCACCGAGCGTATCCGTGCAGCCAGTGTGCCGGCGTCCCAGTCCAAAGGAATCTCCATGAAGCGGTGGCAAGCGTGATCGACAGTGTTTGAGATCGCACTGAGCCAGTCAAAGGTCAGCCGCGACGTCCTGCAGTAGAGCTGGTGGAGACGACGAACATGCAGCTGCAAATCTCCTGCTGTGCAGGCCACAGCGACGCGCTTGCGAACACCATCGAGGCCATGAAGTAATGAGGGTGGGTGTTAGGCAGAAGAGCGAACGCCACCATCGATGACGCAACCTTCATACATCAGCAGCCACCGCGTGGCTTTCAGTGGAGCCGGTGGACGTTGTACCGACGTCCGCTGCATTTCTCCATTGATCTGTTGGAGTAGATCGTGATCACTTATTACCTCACGCTGGCGTATAGACGCTTGCTGGCAACCAAAGGCATGAGCATTGCACTGATGCTGGGGCTTGGCCTGGGCGTCGGAGCCAGCATGACGATGATTACTGTGGTCTACACCATGTCCTGGGATCCGTTGCCGGGACGAAGCGGGCACCTTTTTCATCCTGTTCTGGATATCCTCCCTTCGTCGTATCCAGTACGTGCTGGAAGGGATCCACGGGTTGCCGTGACCTGGCTGGATGCACGAGCACTGCTCAAGCAGGGGCCGGGGTACCAACAGGCAGCGCTTGCTTCCGGTAGGCTGCTCGTCGACAGTCAAACGGGTGTGCCAGTTCCTTTCTTCGCACGTGGACAGTACGCCACTACCAGCGTCTTTGATATGTTTGGGATAGATCTGGTGGCCGGTCGCGCATGGACATCGGCCGAAGAGGGCAACCGTGCCCGGGTCGTGGTTCTGAGTCGTTCACTGGCCGCGAGGGTAGGGTTCAATAGGTCCCGGATCGGTGACTCAATCAGACTGGGGGGACACTCTTTCACCGTTATCGGCATAGCCGACAAGTGGGAGCCGCGCCCGCGATTCCACACTGATCTTCAGCAGGACGCCTTCAGCGTATCAGAGGATTTTTTCGTTCCCCTGGCGCTGGCGGTAGATCTAGACCTCAACGTGGCGAGCAGCATCTTCTCTTGGTCCGACGCGGTCGCGAGTAACAGCCTGGAAGACTCCCGATCTTCGTGGCTGCAGTTCTGGGTGCAGCTCGGAGATGATGCAGAAAAGGCAGACTACGTCCGATTCCTGGAGAACTATCTTCACGCTCAGGTCCGCGTCGGTCGCCTTGAACGATTTGTTCCGCCACGGCTGCCAAGTCTTCGGGAGTACCTGACTGAACGGCGGATCGTGCCGGATGATGTCAAATTGCAGCTCGCTCTAAGCATCGCTTTTCTGGGAGTGTCTCTGCTCAACATGAGTGCACTGATTTTTGCCCGGTTTGTTGGCATGAGCCATGAGATATCCATCCGTCGCGCTCTGGGGGCTCGGCGCATCGACATAATCGCCCAGCTATTGAGTGAGACGGCGATCATAGGCCTCTTCGGCGGGATTATCGGTCTGCTCGTTGCCTGGCTGGGCGTTGCTCTGGTCCGCAGCCAACCCGAAGACTATGCGTCGCTGATACGTCTGGGACCGGGACTTATCCTCCCAATTTTCATGCTTGCGTTGGTCTCAAGCCTGCTTGCTGCGCTGTTACCTGCCATGCGCGCGACCTCGGGACGCGTTGCGATGCAGATCAAGGTGGCTGAATGATTTTCAACCAGGTTTCCTTGATCGCGCGATCGCTGCGACGCAATCGGATCACGGCATTCCTTTTATTCATGCAGGTGCTCGTAGCCATGGCGTGCGTGGCAAATCTGATGTCTCTTCTGATGGACCGAGTCTCCTCCTTGAGCCATGTGACCGGGATGCAGGACGAAGGCCTCTTGGTAGTTGACGGCGAGTTCGTGAATGATCCCCTGGCGGTCCCGTCCGCAGCTATCGCTGAGGACATTGAGACGTTGCGCCGCGTCCCTGGTGTTATAGACGCATTGGCGACAGGGTCTCTTCCTCTGTCAGAACGCAACTGGATCGCTGGTTTCACGAACAAGCCGATTGAAAGCGATCAGATTGACGGAATAATCGAGGCGGAGCCGTCAGTCTATGCAGTGTCGAGTCCCGCGGTTCGCCTGCTTGGGCTCGAACTGACCGCGGGCCGGGATTTTTCGCCTGAGGCGTTTGTTTCCATGCGTTCGAGAGAGGATTATGCAGGCCTGCATGGGGTGTCCGAAGTGATTCTTACCGAGGATCTGTCGGCTCGGATGTTTCCTGGCAGCAGTGCGATTGGCAGGTTCATCTATGCTGATGCCCGGTACCCGATACGCGTTGTCGGAATTGTAAGAAGGCTTGCGCGGCCAGTGTTCCGGAAAGATGGTGACGACGGCTTGTCGCTCATCTTGCCGCTCATTCCCGATACAAGCCGAGTCATGTTCGCCATCCGGGTGGCGCCGGGCGTATCGGGCGGCGTAGTGGCACTGGTGCGTGAGAAGCTGTTGCAACGCGATCCCCGCCGTAGCATCGCGAGGAGCAGCACGTTCCAGGAGATGAGGACAGACTATCTTCGGCACGACCAGATCATGGCCGTGATGTTTCTCAGTGCTTCGCTTGCTCTGCTGCTGGTGACCGCTACCGGTATCTACGGTCTATCCAGCTTCTGGGTACGTCGACGCTATCCTCAGATTGCCATAAGACGCGCACTTGGAGCGCGGAGGATCGATGTCATCGCCTACTTCCTGATTGAGAACCTGATGCTGACAGCAGCGGGCACGCTGGTCGGCACGGCAGCGGCAATGGGCATCAATTTGCTTGTCGCCCTACACTACGAGGTTCCGCGCATAGGGCCGCTATATCTGGTCACGGGCGGAGTGACGGTCATCCTGATTAGGCAGCTCGCTGCCTTTGTACCTGCGTGGCGCGCTGCGAAACAGGGATAGTAGAGAAAAGGAGATGGAGGGCCTGGCTGTGGGTAGTGACGGCCGCTGGCCGTCATGCTCCTGCTTCGGTAGGTGACGACCGTTGGTCGTCACGCTTCTGCCTTCCGCTGCGCTCGCCGGGCATGGCTCGGCGCTACCGTGCTCGTCCTTGTCAGTCCAGCAGCGCGGTGTTGCGCACGGCGCCCTTGTCCGCGCTGGTGGCCAGCAGCGCGTAGGCTTTCAACGCGCTGGTGACTTTGCGCGGGCGTGCTTGCAGTGGCTTCCAGCCGCGTGCATCGGCGTCGGCGCGGCGCTGCGCCAGTGTGGCCTCATCCACCAGCAGGTGGATGCCGCGGGCGGGAATATCGATGCGGATGCGGTCACCGTCGTGCACCAGCCCGATCACCCCGCCGCTGGCCGCTTCGGGCGAAACGTGTCCGATCGACAAGCCCGAAGTGCCGCCTGAGAAGCGGCCGTCGGTCAGCAGCGCGCACTGTTTTCCCAGACCCTTCGATTTCAGGTAACTGGTCGGGTACAGCATCTCCTGCATGCCCGGTCCGCCCTTCGGCCCCTCGTAGCGGATCACCACCACATCGCCCGCTTTCACCTCGTCAGCGAGGATGCCGGCCACCGCCGCGTCCTGGCTTTCGAATACGCGAGCGTTGCCCTCGAAAACATGGATGGACTCGTCCACGCCGGCGGTCTTCACCACGCAGCCGTCCACTGCCAGGTTGCCACGCAGCACCGCCAGCCCGCCTTCCAGCGAATAGGCGTGCTGCAGCGAACGGATGCAGCCTTCGGCACGGTCCAGGTCCAGCGACGGCCAACGCGTGGCCTGGCTGAAAGCCACCTGGGTGGGAATGCCGCCCGGGCCGGCGGCGAAGAATTCATGCACCTTCGCGTCATCGGTGAGCGTGGCATCCCACCGCTTCAGCGCGTCGGCCAGCGAGGGGCTGTGCACGGTCGGCACCGAGGTATCCAGCAGCCCGGCACGGTCCAGTTCGCCGAGGATGCCGAACACCCCGCCGGCACGGTGCACGTCTTCGATGTGGTATTCCGGCGTGTTCGGGGCCACCTTGCACAGCTGCGGCACGCGCCGCGACAGCGCATCGATATGGGTCAAATCGAAGTCCACGCCGCCTTCCTGGGCGGCCGCCAGCAGGTGCAGGATGGTGTTGGTCGAACCGCCCATGGCGATATCCAGCGTCATCGCGTTGCCGAACGCCGCGGCGGTGGCGATGCCGCTCGGCAGGGCGCGCGGGTCTTCGCCGCCATACCATCGGTGGCACAGTTCCACGATCACCCGGCCGGCGCGGCGGAACAACATCTCGCGGTCGGCGTGGGTGGCCAGCGTGGTGCCGTTGCCGGGCAGCGACAGGCCCAGCGCTTCGGTCAGGCAGTTCATCGAATTGGCGGTGAACATGCCCGAACACGAACCGCAGGTGGGGCACGCGCTGCGCTCGTACTCGGCGACCTTTTCGTCCGACGCGCTGTCATCGGCGGCGATCACCATCGCATCCACCAGGTCCAGCTTGTGTTCGGACAGCTTGGTCTTGCCCGCTTCCATCGGGCCGCCTGACACGAAGATCACCGGGATGTCCAGGCGCATCGCGGCCATCAGCATGCCGGGGGTGATCTTGTCGCAGTTTGAAATGCAGACGACGGCATCGGCGCAATGCGCGTTGACCATGTACTCGACCGAGTCGGCGATGATCTCGCGGCTCGGCAGCGAGTACAGCATGCCGTCGTGGCCCATGGCGATGCCGTCATCCACCGCGATGGTGTTGAACTCCTTGGCCACGCCGCCGGCCTGTTCGATCTCGCGCGCCACCAGCTGGCCAAGGTCCTTCAGGTGCACGTGGCCGGGCACGAACTGGGTGAAGGAGTTGGCGATGGCGATGATCGGCTTGTGGAAGTCGCCGTCCTTCATGCCGGTGGCACGCCACAGGGCGCGGGCGCCGGCCATGTTGCGGCCGGCGGTGGAGGTGCGGGAACGGTACTCGGGCATGGGCTGGCAGTAACGGGCGGGCCGTACGACGTGGGTGTCTCCCGATGATGCCCAATTTTTCCGGTTGCGTTTGCAACCACCGGGCCGGCGCCGATCTGACCCGCCGTTCATCTTGCCTGCTTTGCCGACTTTGGTTGCCGGCGCTGATGCGGCATTATTGGCGGGTTGATCCGCATGAGGCATGAGGCCATGAAACGTTCCCGCACCACCGCGCTGCTGTTGATGAGCGCCGCACCGCTGCTGTTCACCGCCTGCCAGAAGGACGAACCGGTGCAGGTGCAGGAAGGGCTGTATACCTCCGTGCAGGCCTGTACCGAGGCCACCGGCGATCCCTCATCGTGCCGCAACGCCTTTGCCGAGGCGCAGCGGCAGTCTGCCGATGCCGCGCCGAAGTATGCCGACAAGGCGGCCTGCGAAGCCGATTACAAGCCGGAGCAGTGCGTGGAACAGCGCACCTCGGCAGGCACTTCGTTCATCGGTCCGATGATGATGGGCTTCTTCATGTCGCAGATGATGAACAGCGGACGTGCCGGCCTGGCCCAGCAGCCGGCCGCCGCCAGCCCCGCTTACCAGGACAAGAGCGCCGGCTGGGCGCGCGCGGCCCCCGGTGGCAGCGGCGGGCTGAACACGGCCAGCGGCATCGGCGCCGGCAAGGCCGGCCTGGCCCCGGTCAGCAACGTGCCGAACCGCGCCACCACCGCCAGCCGTGCCGGCTTCGGCAGCACCAGTGCGCGCCGTAGCGGCGGCAGCTTCGGCGGCTGATCGATGCAGCGTGTGCGCATTGCCGAGCGCGCCCAGTGGCGCGCTCGTGCCGAAGAAGCCGGCTTCCGCTTCCACACCATCGACGGCCAGCCGTACTGGGATGAAACGGCGTATTACGCCTTCACCCTGCGCCAGATCGAACAGGACATCGAAGACCCCAGCGCCGAACTGCACCAGATGGCGCTGGCATTGGTCGAGGAGGTCGTGGCGTCCGATGCGCTGATGGACAAGCTGGCGATCCCGGCGCATTACCGCGACTGGATCGCCGACAGCTGGCGCCAGCGCCAGCCGCACCTGTACGGCCGCCTGGACCTGGCCTATGACGGCAGCGGCCCGGCCAAGCTGTACGAACTGAACTACGACACCCCGACCTCGCTGTTCGAAGCCAGCTTCTTCCAGTGGCAGTGGCTGGAAGACCAGCGCAATGCCGGTCGCCTGCCGCAGCACGCCGACCAGTTCAACGCCCTGCATGAAGCCCTGGTGGAGCGTTTCGGTGAGCTCGCCGCCAAGCTGCCGCCGCCGCTGTTCTTCAGCGCCGTGGGCAGTTCGCAGGAAGACGTGGGCACGGTCGAATACCTGCGGGACTGCGCCGCGCAGGCCAACCTGCACGGCCAAGGCATCGCCATCGAAGATATCGGACTCTCCGAAGATGGCCGCTTCACCGCGATGGATGACACGGTGATCGGCACGCTGTTCAAGCTGTATCCGCTGGAAGACCTGATGGCCGAGGAATTCGGCCGCGCGCTGCCGGCTTCCGGCGTGCAGCTGCTGGAACCGGCATGGAAGGCGGTGCTGAGCAACAAGGGCATCCTGCCCTTGCTGTGGGAGCGTCATCGCGGACACCCGAACCTGCTGGAATCGCACTTCGACGACGGCCGCACGTTGGGCGCCGGCTGGGTCCGCAAGCCGTTGTTCTCACGCGAAGGCGCCAACATCGAAATGCACCTGGAGGATGGCAGCGTGCAGCGCAGCGACGGGCCCTACGATGGCCCGGCGATCCTGCAGAAGGCGCATCCGTTGACCCGTTTCGAAGGCGGTTATCCGCTGATCGGCAGCTGGGTGATCGGCGACCACGCCTGCGGGATCGGCATCCGCGAGGATGACAGCGCGATCACCCGTGACAGTGCGCGTTTCGTGCCGCACGCGATCATCGATGAAGCGCCGACGCAGATCTACGTCTGATCCAACGCGGTGACGACCAACGCTCGTCACCCACCAAGGCCGGGCTGGCATGACGCACCGGGCCGGGCAGGAATCCGGTAGCGCCGAGCCATGTCGGCGGGGGTGGCGTCGTACGCGATTGACGGCCAGCGGCCGTCACTACCGCTTACAACAGGCCGTCGCGCTTGACCGACAGGTAGCGCTCCACCAGCGCGCCGGGCAGGGCTTCGGCGGTGACATCCAGCACCATCACGCCATGGCTGCGCAACGCATCATGCGCCTGCGCACGCTGTTCCAGGTACATCGCCGCGGCACCGGCATGGGCGGCATCGGTGGTCTCGTCCACCGGTTGCAGCAGGGCCTGGTCCAGTACCTGTTCGCGCAGGCTGGCCACGCACACCAGGTGGCGCCGCTGCAGCAGCTTCACCGCCGCCAGCAGGTCTTCGATGTCCTCATCGCGCACGTTGGTCACCAGCATCACCAGCGCGCGCCGCCGCTGCAGCACCGACAGCCGGGTGGCGGCCGCCAGGTAGTCGGTCGCCACCGGTTGTGGCTGCAGGTCATGGCTGGCGCGCAGCAGGTCGTCGATGGTGCCCATGCCCCGCTTGGGGGCCACCCAGCGCGGCTCGCCACCAATGGCATGCAGGCCGACGCCGTCGCCCTGCCGCAGCGCCAGGTAAGACAGCACCAGCGCGGCGTTCAACACCTGGTCGAAGTGCGAAAGTCCGCCGTCGCTGGCCATCATCCGGCGGCCGGTATCGAGCATCAGCAGCATCTGCTGGTTCTTTTCGTCCTGGTACTCGCGCGATACCAGCCGGCGCGCGCGCGAGGTGGCTTTCCAGTCGATCTGGCGCAGGCTGTCACCGATGCGGTACTCGCGCATCTGGTGGAAATCGGTGCCTTCACCGCGCCGGCGCTTGAGGTGCGCGCCGACCATGCGCGAGGCCTGTTCGGCACTGAACAAGGCAAAGCGGGTCAGCGGCACGAAGTTCGGGAACACCCGCACATCGAGTGCAGGCGGCACGGTGCGCCGTTGCGTCCACAATCGCCACGGCGACTGCAGGCGAAGCTGCACGCCATCGAAGCGGAACGCGCCCCGCTGCGGCGGCTGCACGTGGTACGCCAGCGTGGTCGCAACGCCGTCACGCAGGCGCAGCCGTCGCGGCAGGCCTTCGCTGTGCCACCCACCGGGCACCAGATCAAACACCTCCAGCCGCACCGGTTGCTCGGCCTGCAGGCTCAGCTGCACCTCGCGGCGCACGTCCAGCGCCAGCGATTCCGGCATGTGCCGCTGCACGCGTGGCGAGGGCATCCGGCGCAGCCGCAGCAGGTCGGCCAGCCCGAGCAACAGCAGAATCGCCAGCAGCGCCCACCAGCCCCAGCGCGGCAGCCAGCCGGCCAGCACCGCACCACCCACGCCGGCCCAGGCCAGCAGCAGCCACAGCAGGGGCAGGGCAGGCCTCATCGGCGCGGCGCGTCCACCTTGGCCAGCAGGGCCGAAAGCACATCGTCGGCATCCTGGCCTTCGATCTGCAGCTCCGGTGCCAGCGCGATGCGATGGCGCAGTGCGGGGCGTGCGATATCGCGCACGTCGTCGGGGGTGACGAAATCGCGTCCGGACAACAGCGCCTGTGCACGCGCTGCACGCACCAGCGCGATGCTGCCGCGCGGCCCCGCGCCGAGTGCGATGCCCGGCCATTTCCGGGTGGCGGCGACGATCCGCACCGCGTAGTCGATCACTTCGGCGTCCACGGTGATGGCGGCCGTGGCCTGCTGCAGCGCGACCACTTCGCCGGCGCTGAGCACCCGCGGCACCCGCTGCAGGTCGAAGTCGCTGGCGCTGCGGCCAGTGGTGACTGCATCGACCATGCGCTTCTCTTCCTCCAGCGCCGGGTAATCGATGATGATCTTCAGCAGGAAGCGGTCCAACTGCGCTTCCGGCAGCGGGTAGGTGCCTTCCTGCTCCACCGGATTCTGCGTGGCCAGCGCCATGAAGGGCGGTGCCAGCGGGAAGGACTTGCCTTCGATGGTGACCTGGCCTTCCTGCATCACTTCCAGCAGCGCCGACTGGGTCTTGGCCGGCGCGCGGTTGATCTCATCGGCCAGCAGCAGGTTGGTGAACACCGGTCCGCGGCGGATCTTGAAGCTCTCGCTCTTGGGGTCGTACACCGCATGGCCGCTGACATCGCTTGGCATCAGGTCGGGGGTGAACTGCACCCGGCCGTGGTCCAGCTCCAGCGCCTGTGCCAGCGCGCGCACCAGCAGCGTCTTGCCCAGTCCGGGCACGCCTTCGATGAGCACGTGGCCACCGGCCAGCAGCGCGATCAGGATCTGGTCGAGCACGTCCTGTTGACCGATGAAGGCATGGCCGACCGCTTCGCGGATCGCGTCCACGCGTTCGACCAGGTCACCGGCAACCGGCGAAGGTCCACCCAGCGGTGGCGGGGTCGTAGGGGTGTTTTCCAGTTCGGTCATAGCAGGCGTCTCATCTGCAGCAGGAGGGCAATCCGCTCTTTCAGGGCGGTGAGGTCGTTGGCAGCGGGCGCGGCCAGCGCGGTGTGCACGCGACTGGCTGGCCATTGCAGCAGGGTGGCGATGGCATGTTCCTGGGCGGCGCCTTCCAGTGCGGCGGCGATCGGCGCGCGCGCCTGCAGCCGGCGCAGGAACAGCCCACGTACCGCGGCATGCAGACGCGGGCCCTGGCGCTGGCGCAGCAGCAGTTCGCCGCTGGCGCGCACGTGTTCCAGCAGCGACCGGCGTTCGGCCAGCGGCGAGGGCAGTTCACTGCCCAAGCGCTGCGAGCGCATCCACAGCCAGCCCAGCAGGGACAACAACAGCGGCAGCCAGACCGGCCAACCCTCGAAGAACATACGCGCCCACAGCGATGGCGGCCGGCTGGCGTACACCAGCCACATCGTGCCCTTGCCGTAGTTCGGCTGCAGCAGGTAGCGGGTCAGGTCGCGGTGCGGACGGTCGTGCAGGCCATCGACAGCGGCGGTCTGAATCCCGTTCGGGCGCAACGCGGCCGGCAGGAAGGAGTTGGTGTCGGTCTGACCCTTCATGAACTCCATGTCCGCCAGTACATCCACCACGCCGCGGCCGTGACCGATGCGGGCAAACACGTAGCCGTCTTCGTTGCCCCACTCGCGCTGCACGTTGGCGTAGGCCGCATCGCTGACGTCGAAACGGCGTCCGCTGCAGAACTCCCGGTGGCGGTCCTCGCCTTCCACCTGGAACGGCTGGCACGCACTGCCGAAGCCCAGGCTGCCCACACCCAACGCCTGCAGCAGGGCCGGTTCCTGACGCTTGTCATCCTCGCCGGTAGGCGGCGTGCGCACCAGCAGGTGGCCGCCGCGCTGGACCCAGGCCAGCAGTGCGGCCACTTCCGGTGCGGGCAGTTCGCCGCTGTCCTGCAGCAGCACCACGGTATCGCCGGCGGCCGGAGACATCGCTGCCATGTCCAGCCGCGCGCGTGCCTGCACCTGCAGGCCATCGGCGCGCAGCGCCTGGCCCAGCACGTACAACGGGTTGTAACTGGCCTCGCCCTGCGGCGGCAGCGTTTCGGTCCTGCTCACCTGCTCATGGGTACGCAGGAACCACACCACCAGCGGCACGCTGACCAGCACCGCCAGGCCGATCAACAACGGCCACAGCACGCGCGCCTTCATGCCGGCCACCGGTACTGCGCCTGCAGGCTGTCAGCCAGTGCCTGGAAGGCATCGCGCGAGGGCAGGCGGTTGCCGTAGGCGGCGTACTGCCACATGCGCACGATGGCGCCGAACAGTTCGCGGTCGCGCGCGTCGGGCATGCGGCGCGATGCACGCAGCACCTGCGCTTCGGTGGCGCCCGGCGGCACTACCACGCCGCTGCGGTCGACCACCGTCCCCACGCTGGCGCGGTACAACAGGGCCAGTGCCTGGCGCGGTAGCCCGCGATCCCACAATTGGCGCGCGCGGGTCGCCACGTCGGGCGGCACCACCTCAGGCGGGGTGATCAAATCTTCGATCAGCGCGCCGGGGGCGGCGGCCTTGCGCCGGCCGGATCCGCGCAGCCACGGCAGCCAGCCCCGCGCGGTCAGCAGCAGGATCAGCAGCAGCACCCCGAGCAGCAGCCACAGTCCCCATTCCATCGCCAGGGCGACCATCTTCGCGGCCGATCCCACCAGCTCTTTGGATTTCCCTGCGTCGGTTTCGCGCTTCAGCCGCTCGCGTTCCTTGCGCTCGGCTTCGTCCTCGGGTTCACGTGTTTTCCACTCCGTGACCTCCCGCGTGGGACTCTGCAGCGGGTCTTCATACGCGCGCTGCACGGCCTGGCGGAAGCCGGCGGTGTCGACCGGTGCATCACCGAAGATGCCAGCCGGCGTGTCGTCGGGATCGATCGGCGAAAGCGTCTCTTCTTCTGCTTCTGCCTCTTGTTCTTCTTCGGCTGACGCTGCCGCGTCGTCGGCCATGTCCTGCGGGGTGTCCTGCGCGTGCACCGGTGCGTATGCCCCCGGCAGCGAGAACAGCAGCACCAGCAGCAGCAACGGCGCGGCCTGCTGCAGGCGCTCGCGCAGGCGCCGGAAGCTGATTTCAACGTCCCACGCTTCCATCTGCGTGCGGCGGTTGAGATACAGGCCGAAGCCCGCCCCGACATGCAACGGCCCGATCACGCTGGCGACCAGCCAGAACACGCCATTCAATCCAAATTTCGCCCAGGCCGGGGTGTCCTGCCGCACCAGTTCCCACGCCGCGCGCCAGGAATCGCTCAACAGTTCCACCGGCACGAACAGGAAGATCGCCGACAGCGCGCCGATCACCAGCACCGCTTCGAAGCCCAGGCACAGCAGCGTGAGCAGCATCGACGGACCGGCCGCCGCGCTCAGCACCGCACGCCGGCGCAGGCTGCGCAGCGGCGCATCGGCGCCTTCCAGCAGGTTCACCGGCAGGCACACGTTGCGTACCGGGCTGAAGCGCCGCCAGCCAAGATAACCCCAGAACCCGCTGACGCCCCAGCCGCGCTGCGCGCGCAATGCCTGCCACGCGGTGACCGGTTCGCCGAATACATCGCGTGAGAGCACATACAGCACCACGCGATCAAACGCCGGCTTGCACCACCACAGCAGCAGCCATGCCCAGCCAAAGGCATCGCCGTGCCACCACGCCAGTGCATTGAACAGCACGAACAGCGGCGCACTGGCCAGCAACCAGGCGCCCCACGCCGCCCGCGGTTGGCGGCGTACCAGCGCCATGCCCAGTTCCATCGCCTCCCAACTGCTGCGTGCGCGCAGCGCTACGTTGAGCTGGTCAATCCGCATGCGCACCCCCGCGGCCACCGCGCCACAGCCACAGCAGGACCAGCGTCCACAGCACCGCAGCGACGCTGTACTTGCCCCAGGCCGGAACGCTGGCGATGGATGACCAGAATGCTTCGATGAAGGCCGCCACCAGCAGCATCGCAGCGATGCCCAGGCACAGCCGTGCGCCGATCCGTCCACCTTCCACCAGCGCATCCAGGCGGCGCTTGCGCCCGGGCGCCACCAGTCGCAGGCCGAGCTGCAGGCCTGCGCCGCCGGCGATCACGATCGCGGTGAGTTCGAAGGCACCATGGCCCACCACGAAGCGCCAGAACGGATCGCCGTGGCCGACGTGCTGCAGGTGCCCGGCCACCGTGCCGATGGTGATGCCGTTGAACAGCAGCACCAGCACCGTACCGACACCGGCCAGCAGGCCGCTGGCGAAGGTGCGCAGGCCGATGCTGATGTTGTTCATGATGTAGTAGCCGAACATCATCCAGTCGGTGCCACTGTCGCGGCCCAGGTTGGGTGATGACGGGTCGTACATGCGTTCCACCTGCGCCAGGCGTGCGTTGTCCATCAACAGGTGGACCAGGTCCGGCCGCAGTTGCACGGCCACGAAGCTGCCCACCAGCGGTACCGCGAACAAGGCCAGCGCCACCCACATCACCGTGGCCTGGCTGCGTACCAGCTGCGGGAAATCGGCGAGCAGGAACTCCAGCACACCGCGCCAGCGGAATGCCGGCGTGCGGTACAGCAGCGTGTGGCCGCGCTGCATCAACTGCTGCAGGTGCTCCACCAGCTGCGGGCTGTAGCCGCGCTGGCGGGCCAGCGCCAGCTGCTGGCACAGGCGCCGGTAGCGCTGCGGGAACTCCGCATCGGCGGGCAACGCAGGATCCACCGGCGCACGCGCGCGACGGCGGCGGCCCAGGTGCGCGCGCTGCTCCAGCCAGGCTTCCAGGGCCTGCCATTCGGGTTGGTAACGGCTGACGAACTGTTCCTGTTTCATCGCCGTCCCAGCAACCAGTTGGCCATGGCATACAGGCGCAGCACGCCGACCTGCCCGTTGGCTTGGGTCAGTGGGCTGGCGATGGCTGCCAGTTCCTGTTGGCGGGCCGGTGCCAGCAGCGGGGCGCGTTCGGCGAAGGCGATCACCGCCGATTGTTCCAGCGGTTGCAGCGCAACCGGCGGCGGCAGCGCGCTGTCGATGGTGGCGGCCGGCGCACGGATGCGCGCATCGCCGTGCACCACCAGCGTGCCGGCGACCAGATCGCCCAGCCGCCGTCCATTCGCATCGAACAGGCTGCTGAGCAGGCCCAGCGCGTAGCCAAACGGCAGCATGTCCACGGTGCGCAGCAGGTTGCGCGTGACCGATCCGCTCCAGCCCACCGGTGCCCCATCGCGGGCGATCACCCGCAGGCCCATCGCCCGCTTGCCCAGGGTCTGGCCCCAGATCGCTTCCTGCACGATGGTGTAGGCCCAGTAGAGCAGGAACATCAGCGCCAGGTGCAGCCCGCGCCCGAACTCATCCAGCAGTGCCAGCGGGAAGGCCAGCACGATCAGCACGGCCGCGCGGATCGCGAAATCAATCAGCCAGGCCAGCGCACGCGGCAGTGGGCCGGCGGCACGCAGCTGCAACGGCACGCCTTCGGGCGTGACCACTTCGCGGTAGGTATCCAGCATCGGCGTTGCGGTCATCTGTGCCGGATTCCTCTCCGGCAGGCGGCCACGGGCATGTGAGTCTCGACGTCATCCTGGGTCGGAGTCTGACTTTAGCAGGTTGCCGCGGTCACCGAGCCAACTGAAGTCGGCTCCAGTGGCAGGTGGGCCTCAGCCCAGGTACTCGTCCTTCAACCGCACGTAGTGGTCGGCCGAATAGTGCAGCGCTTCGATCTCGCTGTCCTTCAGCATGCGCGCCGGGCGGGCCGGGTTGCCTACCCACAGTTCGCCTTCACCGACCACCTTGCCCGGACCCACCACCGCGCCGGCGCCGACGAAGCCGTGCTTCTCCACCCGGGCCCCATCGAGGATGCAGGCGCCCATGCCGATCAGACTGTAATCGCCGATGCTGCAGGCATGGATGATGCAGCCGTGGCCGACAGTGACCCCTTCGCCGATCAGCGTGGGATAGCCGGCCTTGTTGAACGGGCTGTGGTGGCTGACATGGATGATGGTGCCGTCCTGCACGTTGGTGCGTGCACCGATGCGCACGAAGTTGACGTCACCGCGGATCACCGTGCCCGGCCACACCGAAGCATCCTCGCCGATTTCCACGTCGCCGATGATCGTGCAGGCAGGGTCTATGTAGGCACGCGCGCCGAGCACCGGCATCTTGTCGCGGAAGGGGCGTAGCGGGTTCATCGGGTTCTCCGGTACAGCGCCGAGCCCTGCCCGGCAGAAAAGGTAGCCGAGCCATGCTCGGCCATAAGGGTAGCGCCGAGCCATGCTCGGCGAGCGCAGCGGCCCGCAGGCCCGCCGCCTTACGCCACGCGCCCGCGGCGCGAACGCTCCAGGTGCACCAGCAGCAGCGAAATCGCCGCCGGGGTCATGCCGGGGATGCGCTGGGCCTGACCGATGGTCTGCGGCCGCACGCGTTCGAGTTTCTGCAGCGCTTCGGCCGACAACCCGCGCACGATCGCATAATCGAAGCCCTCGGTGATCGGGGTGGATTCGTGCCGTTGCTGGCGCTCGATCTCATCGCGCTGGCGGTCCAGGTAACCGGCGTACTTGACGCCGATCTCAACCTGCTCGGCCACCTTGGCATCGTCCACGCCCGGGCCCAGCGAGGGCACCTGCATCAGCTTGGCGTAGTCCAGTTCCGGGCGCTTGATCAGGTCCAGCACGTTGGTTTCCCGGCTCACCGCCACGCCCAGCACCTGTTCCACTTCGCGGCCCAGGGCATTGCCGGGCGTTGCCCAGAGCGCACGCAGCCGCGCACTTTCGGCGCCCACCGCCGCCTGCTTGGTCTCGAACGCCGCCCAGCGGCGGTCGTCCACCAGGCCCATCTCGCGGCCGATCGGGGTCAGGCGCTGGTCGGCGTTGTCTTCGCGCAACTGCAGCCGGTATTCGGCGCGGCTGGTGAACATGCGGTACGGCTCGGTGGTGCCGTGGGTGATCAGGTCATCCACCAGCACGCCGAGGTACGCTTCATCGCGGCGCGGGCACCAGCCGTCCAGCCCACGCACCTGGCGGGCGGCATTCAGCCCGGCCAACAGGCCCTGCGCGGCGGCTTCTTCATAGCCGGTGGTGCCGTTGATCTGGCCGGCGAAGAACAGCCCGCCCACGGTCTTGGTTTCCAGCGATGCCTTCAGCCCGCGCGGATCGAAGTAGTCGTATTCGATAGCGTAGCCGGGGCGGGTGATATGCGCGCTCTCGAAGCCGCGGATACTGCGCACCATCGCCAGCTGCACATCGAACGGCAACGAGGTCGAAATACCGTTGGGGTAGATCTCCACGATACCCAGGCCCTCCGGCTCGACGAAAATCTGGTGGCTTTCCTTCTCGGCGAAACGCACCACCTTGTCTTCGATGGACGGGCAGTAACGCGGGCCGATGCCCTCGATCTGGCCGCTGTACAGCGGCGAGCGATGCAACGACTCGCGGATGATGTCGTGGGTACGCGCGCTGGTATGGGTGATCCAGCAGCTGACCTGCGGCGGATGCTCATCCACCGAGCCGAGGAAGGACATCACCGGGCGCGGATCGTCGCCCGGCTGTTCGTCCATCACGCTGTAGTCCAGCGAACGGCCGTCGATGCGCGGCGGGGTGCCGGTCTTCAGCCTGTCCACCTGGAACGGGCGCTCGCGCAGGCGCGCGGCCAGCGTGGTGGCCGGCGGATCGCCCATGCGGCCGGCGGCGTACTGGGTGGGCCCGACGTGGATCTTGCCGGCCAGGAAGGTGCCGGCGGTCAGCACCACCGCTGCCGCATCGAAGCGCAGGCCGGTCTGGGTGAGCACGCCACGCACCTGGTCGCCCTCGATGACCAGGTCATCCACGGCGGCCTGGAACACGGTCAGGTTCGGCTGCGCTTCCACGATGGCGCGGATCGCCATGCGGTACAGGTTGCGGTCGGCCTGGCAGCGGGTAGCGCGCACCGCCGGCCCCTTGGACGCGTTCAAGGTGCGCCACTGGATGCCGGCGCGGTCGGCGGCGTGCGCCATCGCCCCGCCCAGCGCATCGATTTCCTTGACCAGATGGCCCTTGCCGATGCCGCCGATCGCCGGGTTGCAGCTCATCGCGCCCACGGTTTCGATGTTGTGGGTGAGCAGCAGGGTGCGCGCGCCACCGCGTGCCGCGGCGAGCGCCGCTTCGGTGCCGGCGTGGCCGCCGCCGATGACGATGACGTCGTAACGATGGAAGGAGTCGGTCATGGGGAAGGCAGGGGGTGGCCGCAGCCATCGGTTGGGCAGGCGCAGGCGCCTTGGAGGGTGGCGATTTTAACGCCAATCGGGGCCGGGGTCAGATTCCTTTCGTCCCCGCCGGACAGAAATCCGGGCAGATTCGTGAATCGACCCTAAAGTTGGCATGGAACCTGCAGATATATCCTTAGCACCCAGCGTGATCGGCGCCATTGGCGCTACGGACCGGAATTGGAACAGGGGCTGGTCCAGATGCACATTGGGGAAGCGTAGGGCCGGCAGTCGGGGGACTGTCCGGCCCTGTTTTTTCCGGAAGACCGGAGCAAGGCCGTTCCACCTGCAACAGACGCTGAAACAACAAGGCCCCGCTTGCGCGGGGCCTTGTCTTTTTAGGTGCCGACATCCGACAGGGCCGGAACAGGGGGGATCCAGATGTTCCTGGCGGATATCGACGTAGATCGTATGACCGGCTGCGTCGACTTTGTCACTTTTGGACGCGGCGGGTCAATCCGGGCCTACTTTGAACCTTCCCGGCGGAAGGTTCAAGAGCCGATCACCGCTCCTGCTGTCGTTCTGTGGCGCGGTTCAAATTTCGCCACGGCGAACCACTGGGACGCGGTGCCGACGCCGGGCGTGGCGGCGGTGACGGGCGTACCTGCTGCGGCTGGGGACGGCTCATGCCCTGGCCCTGCGGCGGACGCGACGGACGCGTGTTGGAATCCAGGTTGCGCCACGGCGATCCGCCGTTGTTGCCCGGCGGGCGGGTGTTCGGCGGACGCGGGCGGTCGGGCGGCGGACGATTGCCCGGCGGACGGTGGCCATGGTGCGGCGGACGATAATTGGGGTAGGGGCGATAGACCGGGTACCCATAGCCATAGCCGCCACCGTAATAGCCACGACCGTAGTAGCCGCTGCCGTAACCATAGGGGCTGCCGCCGTAACCGTAGGGATAACCCGCCGGGTAACGGTATTCCGTGGAAGGGGAGCCATGGTAGTAACCACTGCCGCCGCCACCACCGCCACTGCCGACATAGTCATACGTGGCGCAGCCGGACAAGGCCAGCAACAGGCCTCCGGCAACGATCAAGCGCATCTTCATGGTACGGCCCCCCAAGGGTAAGGTCTCCAGCTTAGCCTTTCGCATTGAATCGCCGATAAATTCACCCGCGCAAGCATGAATGGTTGGCAATCGGCCCGATGGGGTCCGCGACAGGCGCTGCGAGCGATTGGGGCATACGTTAATCTTTGCAGATGAACGAGGCGCCACCCCCCCCCGCCCACGCCGTACTTGAAGCCGCCGCGCGGATCGCCCCGCATGCGGCCGTGACGCCCGTGCTGCGCTCGCGGACGCTCAACGCGCTGGCCGGCGCGCAGTTGGCGTTCAAGGCCGAACACCTGCAGCGCAGCGGCGCGTTCAAGTTCCGTGGTGCCTGCAATGCGGTGTGGTCATTGCCGGCCGAGCAGGCGTCGGCCGGGGTGGTCACCCATTCGTCCGGCAACCACGGCGCCGCGCTGGCACTGGCCGCGCTCACCCGTGGCATTGCCTGCCACGTGGTGGTGCCCGAAGGCGCGGTGGCCGCCAAGCTGGCCAACATCGCCCGCCACGGCGCCACGCTGTGGCAGTGCGCGCCGACCATCGCCGCACGCGAAGCGATGTGCGCCCAGGTCCAGGCCGATACCGGCGCCACGCTGGTCCACCCGTATACCGACGCGGCGGTGATTGCCGGGCAGGGAACTGCCGCTCTGGAACTGCTGCAGGCCGAAGGGCCCTTTGACGTGCTGGTGGTACCGGTAGGCGGCGGTGGACTCGCCGCAGGCACGGCGCTGGCGCTGCAGCAGGTGTCCCCGCAGACCCGGCTGGTGCTGGCCGAACCGGCCGGTGCTGCCGATACCGCGCGCTCGTTGCAGGCCGGTGAGCGTCGCATCGACTTCGTGCCCGATACCGTCTGCGATGGACTGCGTGGCACGCTCGGGGCGCCCAACTTCCAGGTGCTGCAGGCGTCGGGCGCGGAGGTGATCGTGGTGGACGATGCCGCCACCGTGGCCGCCATGCGCCTGCTGTGGCAGGTGCTCAAGCAGACTGTGGAGCCGTCCTCGGCGATTGCCTTCGCTGCAGTACTGGCCCAGCCGCAACGCTTCGTCGGCCTGCGCGTGGGGCTGGTGCTGTCCGGCGGCAACGTGGACATCGACGCCTTGCCCTGGTCGGCCGCATGAGCCGCCACCGTGTCGGCCTGCTGGGCTGGATGTGGCGCCTGTTCGTGCTGGTGCTGGTGTGGCTGCTGGGCGTGACCGGCTGGATCATGTGGATCGGCGAGCGCGACCAGGCGGCCAAGGCCGATGCCATCATCGTGCTCGGTGCCGCCGCCTATGACGCCAAGCCGTCGCCGGTGTTCCAGGAGCGCATCCGCCACGGGCTTGACCTGTACGAAGCCGGCTATGCGCCGCTGCTGATCTTCACCGGCGGCTATGGCGGCAGTGGTGCGCGCTTTTCCGAATCGCAGGTGGCGCGGCGCTACGCGCTGAAGCAGGGCGTGCCGGCGAAGGCGATCCTGATCGAAACGCAGTCACGCAACACCGTGCAGAACCTGGTCGAAGCGAAGCGGCTGATGGACCAGCGCGACCTGCACCGGGTGATCATCGTCAGCGATCCGCTGCACATGGCACGCGCGCTGCGGCTGAGCCGGGCGATGGGCATCGATGCGCTGGCCTCGTCCACGCCGAGCACGCGCTTCCGCAGCTTCCACACCAGTTGGCGCTTCCTGGCGCAGGAAATTTATTTCTTCCACCGCGACCTGTTCGTGCAGGCCACGCGGTAGCCCGCCGTGGTAGCGCCGAGCCATGCTCGGCGTGCGCGGAGCGCGGCCGGTATCCGGCGGCGCGCAGTCCGGACGAAGAGCCGCCGAGCATGGCTCGGCGCTACCTCGAGCGCGGAGCGCGGCGGTTTCAACCCGGGCGGCGGCGGATCGGGATCGCCGACAGCGGCACCGCCGCGATGTCCTGGCCCTGTTCGCGGATCGGCGCGCCGGCCTGCGGTGCCCATGCATGGGCATAGATGACATCCCAGCTGCTGGGCAGCTTGCCGTCGGCGCGCCGCATCGGTTCATACGCCGCCGCGGCCGCCTTGAAACGGCCCGGCCCGGTCAGTGCGCGCCGCCGATCAAGCCGCGCGTTGGTCGCGCCCAGCGCGCGCAGTTCGGCCATCAGCGCCGGCAGATCGTCGTAGGTCAGGGTGAACAGATCGCGGTCCAGCACCGGGTCGCGGAAGCCGGCCATCATCAACGCATCGCCGAACTGGGCAATCGGCGCGAAGCGGCTCACGTGCGGTTGCTCGTCGGCGGCGTGGAAGGCTTCGGCCAGCTCGATCAGCGTCTCCGGCCCATAGGTGGAACACAGCAGCAGCCCGCCGGGCTTGAGCACGCGGCGGAAGCCGGCGAACACCGCCGGCAGGTCATCCACGTACTGCAGGCACAGATTGCTGAAGATCACATCCACGCTGTTGTCGGCCAGCGGCAACGCCGTCGCACTGGCGCACACCCGCTGGAAGGGCTTCCACCAGCCGGCCTGGCGCTTGGCCTGGGCGAGCATCGGTTCGGCCACGTCCAGTGCGATCACCTGCGCTTTCGGCCAGCGCTTCTTCATCAGCGCACTGGCATGCCCGGTGCCCGCACCGACATCCAGCACCACCTCCGGCACGCGGGCTTCCAGGTACTCCAGCGATTCCATCAGGCGCTGCTGCACCTCGCGCTGCAGCGCGGCGGCGGCATCGTAGGTGGTGGCAGCGCGGGAGAATGCGCGGCGCACGTGGCGGGGATCGGGGCGGGGGTCGGTGCGCTGGTTCATGCGGGTCTCGGTGGAGCAGGGTGCGGCCTCAGAACGTGCCCGGGTAGGCGCCGCCGTCGATGAGCAGGTTCTGTCCGGTCAGGTAGCCGGCCTGTGCACTGCACAGGAACGCGCAGGCTGCGCCGAACTCATCCGGCTGGCCAAAGCGCCCGGCGGGGATGTGGCGGCGTTTCTGCTCGGCGATGGCCTCTGCATCGGCATTCTGCTGCCTGGCCATGAAGGCGAAGTTGCCGCGCAGGCGGTCGGTGTCGAACTGGCCCGGCAGCAGATTGTTGATGGTGACATTGGCCGATACCGTGCGCCGCGCCAGCCCGGCGACGAAGCCGGTCAGCCCGGAACGCGCACCGTTCGACAAGGCCAGGATGTCGATCGGCGCCTTCACCGACGAAGAGGTGATGTTGACGATGCGGCCGAAACCGCGCGCGATCATGCCATCCACCGTGGCGCGGATCAGGGCGATCGGCGCGAGCATGTTGGCATCCAGCGCGGCGATCCAGTCCTCGCGTTCGAACTGGCGGAAGTCACCGGCCGGCGGGCCGCCGGCGTTGGTGACCAGGATGTCCACCTGCGGACAGGCGGCCAGCGCGATGGCGCGGCCGGCTTCGGTGGTGACATCGGCGGCCACCGCGACCACCTGGCCGGCACCGGGGAGGGCGCGCAGGGCATTGGCAGCCTGCTGCAGGGCCTGCTCGCCACGGGCGACGATGACCACGTTCACGCCCTCGGCCGCCAGCGCACGCGCGCAGCCCAGGCCGAGGCCCTTGCTTGCGCCGCACACCAAAGCCCAACGGCCGGCGATTCCCAGATCCATGTCAGTCCACCTTCTGTTGCGGACGGCGGTTGGCCGTCACTACTGCATTGTGGGTTGACGGCCAACCGCCGTCACTACCTGCGCCGTGATGAAGTGTTGCAGCTGCGCGGCAACCTCGTCGGCCTGCCCCAGGAACGGCGCATGGCCACCGTGGGCGATGGTCTGCGCCTTCGCTGCACCGGCCGGGCACACTGCGGCGGCGGCATGCGCTGCGGCCGGTGGCACCAGTCGGTCGCGGTGGCCGGGCAACCACAGGCTGGGCGTGCGCAGCGACGGCAACACACCGCGCAGGTCGGCCGACTGCAGCAGCCGCGCGCCTTCTTCCAGCACGCGCGGCGCCGGTGCACCCGCGTCCACCAGGCGCTGGCGCAGGCCACGCAGGTCGGCGCGTGCCGGGTCTGTGTTCATCAGGTCCAGTGCAAGGAAGCGATCCACCGTGGCCGGGAAATCGACGGCCAGGTCATTCGCGAACTGCGCGAACACCGGTGCCGGCACTGCATGCGGCCAGCTTTCCTCACGCACGAAGCGTGGCGAGGAGGCCAGCATCACCAGCCCCTGCACCTGCGGCCGGGTCGCGGCGGCATGCAGCGCGAACAGGCCGCCCAGCGACCACCCGCACCACACCGCCGGCGGCGTGGCCGCGGCAATGGCAGCCACCACGGATTCGCATTCCAGCGGCGTGGCATCTTCGCGGCTGCGGCCATGTCCGGGCAGGTCCACCACGTGCAGGGTGAACTGACCGGAAAGGCGTTCCACCAGCGGCGCGAAGACGTCGCCCTGCAGGGCCCAGCCATGGATCAGGACCAGCGCTGGGCCGCTGCCACTGACGGCGATATGCATGCGCAGGGTCAGGCCAGCGCGGCGGCCGGCAGCAGCGTGCCGGCGTGCAGGCCGTCGCGTGCGCGCGCGATCGCATCCACCAGGGCCTGCACCTGCGCAGGCACGTGCAACGCCGACAGGCTGACGCGCAGGCGCGCCGCGCCATCGCCGGTAAGGCTGGCCGGCACCGTGCCGACCCACATGCCGGCCTGCTGCAGGTTCTGCGCCAGCGCGATGGCCTGTTGATCGGTGGCGAAGGACAGCGACTGGATCGGCGTTTCGGCAGCCATCAGGCCCAGGCCGTGGCCACGCGCGGCGCGGCGGAACACACCGACCAGTTCAACCAGTTTCTCGCGGCGCCAGTCATCGCGGCGCGCCAGCCGCATTGCCTCCAGCGATGCGGCGGTCAATGCGGGCGAGAGGGCAGGGGAATACAGATAGGGCCGCGCGGTGGCGGCCAGATGCTCCAGCAGTGCGGCGTCACCGACCACCAACGCACCGGAGCCACCGAGTGCGGCATCCAGCGCGAATACCTGCAGCGGGACATCGGCGGTGCCCAGCCCGGCGGCCGACACGCTGCCACGGCCGCCCTCGCCGAGCACGCCGATGCCATGCGTATCGTCCACGCACAGCAGCGCCTCCTGCATGCGCGCAACCAGCGACAACGAGCGCAGCGGCGCACTATCGCCATCGATGCAGAACACCGCATCGGTGGCCAGCATCGCCGCGCCTTCGGCGGCGTGCTTGAGCTGGCGCATCGCGCCTTCGGCATCCAGGTGCGGGTAACGGCGCAGGCGCGCACCGGCCAGTGCGGTGGCATCGAGCAGGCTGGGATGGTTGAGCTGGTCCTGCGCGCAGACATCGCCGTCTTCGCACAGCAGCACCTGCTGCACGGCCAGGTTGGCCAGGTAGGCACTGCTGAACAACAGGGCACGCGGATGGCCCAGCCACTCAGCGGCTTCGATTTCCAGCGCCTGGTGCAGCGCATGGCGGCCACCGGCGGCTGGCGCGGCGCCGCCGTTGACGCCTTCGCGCGCGACTGCATCCTGCAGCGCATTGACCACGCCGAACTGCTGCGCCAGGCCGAGATAATCGCTGCCGCGGAAGCTGGTCAGCGCGTGGCCATCAACCTCGACGCGGACGCCATCGCGACGGCCCACGGCCTGCACCGGCGCGCCCGAATGCAGGCTGTCCACGCTGGCGCGCAGGGTCTGGATTCGCTCGAACAGATCAGGACGGGCCATCGGGCGCACTACGGATGAACGGGCCGATAGCGTAACAAACCCACCGCCAGCCGGGCCGTGAGGCCCCCCCACCGCCGGTCGGTAGTGACGACCGCTGGTCGTCAGAACGGTTCGGTGGGTGACGACCGTTGGTCGTCACAGGCGGGGCATAGCCCCGCTGCACTCCGCGCCCTCTCCCGATACCAGACACCCCCCACCAACCGCATGCTCATCCCCACCATGCCGCTGCCCACCACCCTCCGCACCCTCGCCAATTCCCTGCTGGGCAGCCTGCTCCCCCCGGTCTGCCAGATCTGCGCCGACCCAGGCGAACGCGGCCACGAACTCTGCGGTGCCTGCAGCCTGACCCTCCCCTGGCACAGCGACGGCTGCGCGCGCTGCGCACTTCCGTTGCACGAAGACGCGGACGAGCTCTGCTTCCACTGCGAAGAATCCGCGCCACCGCTGGATGCCTGCTGGGCCAGCCTGCGCTACGAAGACCCCGTGTCCGGCCTGCTGCTCCGCTACAAATTCCATTCAGACCTGGCCGCAGGGCGGTTGTTGGCGCAGTTGATGGCCCTCAATCCACCGCCGTGGCCGCTCGCGCCGCTGGTCGCCGTGCCGCTCCATCCCCGCCGGCTGCGTCAACGCGGCTACGACCAGGCTGCAGAGTTGGCCCGCCTGATCGGCGCGCCGCGCTGGAAAGGACTGCGCCGGATACGCGCCACCGCACCGCAGTCCGAGCGCAACGCCGATGCGCGCAGGCACAATCTGGATGGCGCGTTCGCCGTAGTAGGGGAGGTCCCGCAGGCGGTGGTGCTGGTGGACGACGTGATGACCACGGGCAGCACGCTGCATGCGTGTGCGGAGACGTTGCGGAAAGCAGGGTGCAAAGAGGTGAACGCGTGGGTTTGTGCGCGGGTGCCGTGATGGGGCATCACTTCATGGCGCCCACGAAAAAGCCGACGCTGCCAGGCAGCGTCGGCTTTTAGAAAGATGCAGCGTGAGGTCTTACGACTTCATTGCATGCTTGCGGGCGCGCATGACCGCATGGGTCTCCTGCACTTCCGGCAGCAGGCGGGTGACTTCCGTGCGCACCGGGGCCGGCACGTCGTTGTCGGTCAGCACGTCCTTGAAGGCCTTCAGCAGGCGATCTTCGGACTCTTCCAGTTCGGCGACATAGCCGTACTCGGTGTCGCCCAGGGTGGCGCGGATGTTGCCGTACATCTTCTGCACCGAACCGACGAAGGTGCCGTGCTCTGCCGGCTCACCACCGGTCGCGGCGACAGTCGCGCTGAGCGAGGTGACGATGTCGGCCTTGCTGCCGGCGATGCGAGTGAACAGGGCAGCAAGTTCGGCGTCCTTCACCTTGGTGGCGGCTTCGCTGTAGAACTTCTGACCATCACGGGCGATCTCAATCAGGTCATTGAGGCTGTGTTCGATCTTGGACTGGGTGCTCATGGATAGTGCTCCGTGTGAGTGGTCGAATGGAACGGCGGGAGTGATGCCGTGCCGTTGGAGACCACCTTGGACAGGAGCGAGTCCACTGCAGGTGAGCACCGTTTGATGCGCCCGTCATGTGGCCCAACGGGGGCTGACGCTGCCGGTATGAAGCCCTTGAATGGCCACTTGGGCGGGCTCAGGCGGAGGCCTCTACCGCAGCTGGATTCCCAGTGCACGCATGACGCCCAGCACGCTGTCGAAGTACAACGGACGCGTGCCGTTCAAGTGCCGTCGCATGGACTCGCTGCTGAGGCCGCACTGCTGCGCGACATGACTCATGCCGTGCAACTCGGCTGCCAGCAGCAACGAGCGCGCAAACGTGCTCTCATCGTAGTGGGCCATGTGCAGACGGCCGTCCAGGTACTCGGCCATCTCGGCTGCGCGGCGGTTCGCCAGATGCGCCTTTGCCTGCTCATAGGGCGTCATTCCTGACTCCCCGTGTCCTGCCGGGCGTCGCGTCCGTTGTCAGGGGCAGCTTGCAGGTGCAGGACGACGTGGGCGCTCGTCAGGGAGGTTTCGAACTCTTCCAGACGTCGCTCAAGACGTTCGATGAAGTGGGGCGGGAAGTCGTGCGTCTTGTCGCCCATCAGCGCGTACAGGCGTTTGGCGCTCCGGGGATGTTGCGATTCAGTCGGCGTATCCATGAAGAACCTCACAAGGCTTGAGGCCACCTGCGCCGAAGCGTCAGGTGGCGGGCGATGCGGGTTCGCATACCGGTTGAAGACGGTCAAAAATCCGGCGGATCAGGGATCCCCCGCATCGCCCGCCGTATGAACGGTGCGCGATGCAGTGCATTCTCCGCCGTGCCCAGAGGGCAAAACAGAGCCAAATACCGCCTTCAAATCAGGATGCGAATCCCGGCTGGCGATCTACGTCGCCAGCAGGTTCATCCCATCAGTCGGGTGCCTTTGCGTACATGGGCAAAGTTGCAGTTGTGGGTGCGGCATAGGGCCGGCACGTCGCATGGACGGCGGCGCAGGGCATCAGTCAAAGGCGACGTGCCCAAGGAGGGGGCTGTAATGCGGAATGCGCCGCCGGTTCAAGGCAAGCCCCCGCATGACGCGGGGGCCGCCGGGCTCAATCGCGGTCGAGCTTGAGCTCCAGACCATCTGCCGTGTTGCGTACCACAATCACATCGAAATCGCGGTTGCCATTGACGGCCTTGATCTCGACTTCGTCGGTGTCGTCGGTCTTGATGCTGTAGACGCCCGCACCGAACTCCTTGGAGAGCGCATTGGAGATCAGCACCGCGGCCGCTTCGTGATTGGTGGCGGCCGGGATGGCGATGGCGACATTGGTGGCTTCACCTGCTTGCGGCGTCACCGCGAGGGTGACCTCGCCATCGATCTTGGATCGGCCCTTCAGTTCGACGTTCCACTTGTTCGACGGCGCAGCGAATGCGGGGACCGCCATGGCGAAGGCGACAGCTACGGCCAGGGACCGGGCAAGCGGGGTACGCAGGATGTTCATCGATGCCACTCCTCTGCAGGCGGGCAGGTGCCCGTGGGAGGCCGATGCTGTCGCAGGGGAGTTGGAGGGGGTGTGAAGCGTGGCTGCCGTGGCTGAACACGCCTTCAGGGGGCCTGCTCGCGGCGTCGGGGCCGTGGGCCTGGGACGCGGGGGGTGAAGCGAAGAGATGGTGCGCCCGGAGGGATTCGCATATACGACGGAAGTCATTGATGTAAAAGGGATCCGGGTAGTGGGCTCAGGAAACCTACCGCCATAGTTACCGTCGAGTAACGCTGGCCTAACCAACGACCTGTCGTACAAAATCATTAGCGGCGAAGAGAGTCCTGACCGCCCACCAGGGCAGACACGAAGGTGCACAGGACGCTGAGGGCCCAAAGTAATGCTCCGCCGATGATAGACAGCAGCAGGAAGCCAATCACAGTGAAGATGACGAAACCCACGGACGTAGGCCAGCTCCCTATTCGTCCTTGTTGCCCCACTTGCGCCAATTGGATCCACTCGATGACGTAGTTGGAGAGACCGTAGGCGCAGGGGTCGCTAGCGGTTGCGGAGACGCCGGCGCTTCTATCGGTGCCGGACTGGTCTGCACTTCAGGCGTAGGCGACGGTGCTGGCATGTTCACCGCCTTGTCGGGCACGAAGATGGCGATGGCACGGCCCACCTTGCTGAATTGCGCAGCCGAATAGCCCACGCCAGTTGCTGACGCCGAATTGCCATAAGCGGTCGCGTTCGCATAGCCGCTGTTGACCGAGCCGGTGTACCGGGTATCGATGCCCTGCAAGAGGATGCCATTGGCACCCAGCTCAGCAGCCTCGTCTTTCAAACGGTTCATAACTTTGTTCATCCGGCTCTGGGCCGAGAACCCATTGGCGCCTAGGTCCGATGCTTCGAGCAGCGCTACGGTTTCATAGTCTGCAGGTGCATCGAGGTAGACCTTAACCAGTTCCACCGCTATGGGGGGTCTAGCGCTTCCCACCAAAACCGAGGAAGAAGCACAGGCGACTAGCATCGTTGTCGCCAACGCAAGAGCCAACATCCGAGCCTTTTCAAAATTCATTTAAGTCCCTTTACGTTGATTGTTCCGGGGCAGTCTACTGCTAAACAGCCCCTGAATCTCTCCCAGTACGAGAGGTGTGTGAGGTCCATTTTCTGGAGGTCTTGGTCGCTCCGATAGCTGCCCAAGGCGTCAACGCTGCCCACTCGACCGAATCCCACTTTTGGTGCGCGTAGCGCCCATTGCGAAATGGGAGCAGGGGGTTACACCCGCCGCGCGCAGTTGTCTCCCCACCACGCCTGCGGGCTTTGTAGTGTGCTTTTTCTGCGCCACCTGCACCCGGCCACGGGCAGGCGTGGCAACGCATTCGAGGTGATCGAGATCTGGGCTGTCTACCTGCGAAACCCTGCGCCAAAGGGGGGCAAAACTGCGTGTTGCAAAGGGGGTGCAGTCGGGTGGCCAGGATAGAGCTGAGGCAGCGAGGAAAGCCGGCGTCCAAGACCGTCCAACAAGCAACTTCTCACCTATAGGATGTTTAGGGAACGCCATGTAATGATGATTGGCAACCGATTTTTGGTAACAAGTCATCGTTGCACTAATACTGGCCGCTCGCGGCTGAATCCCTTGGACTCCAACGCCTTGCGCTCGTCGCTAACTTTGCAGAGCTGTATTGTTTTTCCTGACATGCCGAAATCACAGGTAACAGTGGTAACAGCGGTAACACACGCGATTGTATTTATATAAATCAATAGATTACTGCTATTTCAGGAGCGGCGGACCGGTGGTAACAGGCGGTAACAGTGGTAACCCCCGCGAGCCTGTAGAACTGCGGCTAGAAAGACGGCATAACGCTGAGCCCCATCGATCAGTGAGATAGCGGCAATGGACAAGCTCAGCGGTATCAATAGCGTCATCCCCGACGACATGCTGACTGCCCTGCGGGTTCAGCCCCAGCTACACGGAATCGTGGCGCAGAACTCCAGCAGCCTTGGCGATATCGGCAAGGCCCCGCAGGTCTGGGCGGCCTTGAAGCTTGCCCCGCTACAGGCACACATGACCGCCATCAACGAGTGGCGGGACATGGACGTGATCTGCTTCAATCCGTTCACGGCGGCGACGACCGGCACATGAGGAACCTGCGTTACCGCTGCTTGAGTACTAAGCCTGCCCGGGGGCTGAAGTTCAGCTAGAACCAGGGGCGATCTGGTATCTGTCGACGGTTGTTCGCTGGAGAGAACGTCGGTGGCCGCGTCGTCTTGCGGTGGCTTTCCGGATCTCCACGGGGCGCCGGCTCGACCTGAAAGAGTTTGAAGGTCGGCTTTGCTTGGAAGGCACTGACCGAAAACTCTTTTGATATTGAGCGCTTCTGCTTGTTGTAGGTGACCCCGTCAGGGAAGCCTGCCGTTGCTAGAGATGGATGATATTTGTGCAGCCACGCGAACCTTCTTCTTGTCCAGCGCGTTACGATCCTGGCAAGCGCGTCTTGCGGGCTGCTCTTGGCTGAAGCGGACGGAATGCGTCTATCACCCACTAGTCCGAGGTTAACGCATAGCCCGAGCATCTGCGCCCCAACGTAATTCGGACTGTAGTCTAGTTCGCGTATTGATATCCATATCATTCGAACTAAGCGCTCCCTAACTTCATGCATTACCTCATCGCCAGGGCCGGAAGTGAAGGAGTCAAATATTCCGCTCCACGCGATGTTGTGCTGTACGTGCCAGGCTGTCTCTATCGGGGTTCGTACGCGAGAGGAGGCAAGAAGAATTTTGTATGCTACTTCTGCGATCTGCTGTATCGGGTTGAGATGCTGCGCAAGTCCAGACCAATCACTTGCAGATATTTTTGTCTGACCAAGGCTCTTGCAAGTTTGCTGGATGAAGTTGATTAGCGCCCGCAACGTCAGGACAGCATCAGTGTTTCGTTCCAGCCCCGCAGGTTGACCTATGCCTAGCATGGCTGGCGCATCCCGTAGCTCATTGAAGATGTCCTGCAACGTCGGTGAATGCCTGAAACGATTGGGCAGTACGTGTTCTGCGTAGCTCCTCACCACCTGGGATGCCGCCCGAAGATAGGCTTGCCAATGCGTGTTCTTCCAATTGAGCGTGCTGCCAGTTCGGAAGACACCTTGCATGCAGTCCAACAGCTCGGTATTGCCAAAAATTAGCGTCGTGATTGGTTGGCTTGCCGCCGCCGGGCCAAGTTGCCAGTCAGCGATTTCATGGTAGAGGAATGAGGACTCCTCTGTGATCGCAGCGCTCAGCACATTGCAGACTAAAGTGTAGGTTCCGCGACTTTCATGCGGACTCCTTTGCAGTTCCTCGAAGATGGAATCAAGCAGAGCAGGAGCGCTTGACACGATTACGCTGCAGACTCGTGGATCTGCTAATAGTTCTAATGCGCGAGCGCCAGCGTCGAAACGTTTGGCTAGCACACGGTCATGTCTATTCTTCTGATACTGCTGTGACATCTGAACTATCGCAGGCGCGGACCTAGCAACGGCGTCAGCCATTTGGGCGATTCTGGATCGATCTCCCTGCTTCACCTCTTTATAGATGATCTCGATGAAGCGCTCGGCGTTGCGTCGGTTAAAGATAGGTGGGACAAGAAATGCCGTGCTCGTCCAGAACAGGAACATTGCCAGAAAGCATGCGCCAAGGATGGCCTGCCACATGGCGGGCGTGAGAAATCCAATCTCAGGAACCAACCATCCGGATGCGCGCCATAGGTCAGTCAGGATTGTCAGCGCTCCGATGCCCGCGACTGAGTAGAACGCCAAGCGTCTTACATCGACGCTGGAGGTGTGCACGTGGAAGCGATAGCGATAGTCGACGGTCGTCCATGCCAGAACGATCAATGCGAGCGCAGCGATGTACTCAGCGAACCCGAAGATCTTTGGGCCATTGGGGTCAAGTGGGAAGAAGCAGAGCTTGCCTATGCAGTTCATATGTCCCCCGTTGGAGTCAGATCATAGCTGAACAGGCCGTCGGTTCGTCGCGTCGGCAAACTCTCGTTTGGATAGCGGGGCGCGCAATGGCCCACCCCGCTTAATGCACCTCTCTCTCCGTTCCCCTTCGAGGTGCCGAGGCTTGGCCTGACATGGTCCGTTGCGCCCCTTTAAGACTCGTGACGGCCCTACGGTCCCTGCGCGGAGACTACTTCCTGAGAGTGCCACAGCGTGCCCACCGGGGCGACTGCGCAGGGGGCATTTCTGGATGTGCTCATGGGAAACAGCTTGCTGGGTAACGCCTGTCCTTCGGAAATGGTCGTACGGGGAAGAGCATATCGGTGCGCGGTGAGTCGTGCCAAATGGATGCACCTGGAGTGCCCCTCCCGCTGGCCGGAAGCGGACGTCCGTAAGCTAGGCGGCTACTACGGCAACGTCATCATGTTCTCCCGTGGACGGCCCCAGCACTGACCGCCGGCCCCAGCGCCTGCGGCCACCGCCAGCGTCACCGCCACCGCTAATCATGGCGCTCCGTCTTCGGTGATCGCAACGAGGGTATCTTGGGATGCCGACCTGGCCGGAGAGTGCACATCCTGCTCGAGAGTGTGAGCGCCATTGTGCAGAGCAGTGCCGTTGGAGCGGTTAAGTTCGACGCCCTCGACGAAGCTTTGCTACTCCGCACTGGCGCCCGCATCTAAGGGTACGCTTTTTTATCTTAGGGGGTCGGTGGTCTCTGGCGACTGCTGAACCCGCTATGTGATACTTCACAGCAGGGGCGCGCATACGCAAGCGCTGGAGGCAAATGGAATGCTAACTGTATATCTGGATAGTCAAGATTTCTCGCATTTTTCCACGAAGCACAAGGATCACGCAAAGTATGCTTCGCTAAAGTCGGAACTGCTCCAGTTGAAGAAAGACGGGCATGCCCGATTTGTATTCAGTGATGTCCATGTCTACGAGGTCTTTCCTAGGGACGCTTCTGCGACTGCAGAAGGTCTTGACCGCATCCGCACAATAGCGGAGTTTTGCGGAAGTGAAAGCATGCCATCGTTTACATCTTTGATTGAGTATGAAGTTCGTTCTCTTGTATCTCAATCAACTGGCGGAGAAGTGCCGGTCGTTTCCAATAACTGGTTCCCCGATCTTGGTATCGCTGGCACGCCCATGGAGCGGGCATCCAGTCCGCCGAACAGGAAGGAGCGGCGGACCATGGAGAGCCAAGTGCGCAAAAATAGCAGCCCTCTGGTCGCCGAGTTTCGTAGAAAATATCCGTTCTTCAAGGACTCAAATGTTCTAATTAGGTATTACGGACATGATGTGGAGTGGCATGACGTCGTAGCGATGATTGAGAGGAGCATACAAGACATCAGGTCCTTTGCGACTTGGCTTGCATGCTCCAATGACGCCAATTTGAATCTTCCGGAAATCTTGCGTGGCGGCTACGTTTCTTACGTGGCGGCTGTAACAGCTATCAGGGAAGAAGTGGCAAGGCGAGTCCTCGCCATTGAGAGCGCAGAACAGAGGAATGAACTGGCAAAGGCAATTGGTAGTGGACTCGATAAATCGCTTGTGGAGCTGCGGGCTTCAATTGCCCGTCGTCTCATGGATGAACTTAGAGAATACGAAGGTTCCGTGATTGTCGATGGCTCAATGCCGTCTTTCGATTCTTTATTGCGCTATTTGGCGGAACTGCTGCGGCGATCATCTCAATTGTCCACTCCTCGCAAGCCTATGGGGAGCGACTTTGCAGATGCTTTGCACGTCTCTTATCTGCCCAGAGTAGACATTTTCCGTACAGACGCTGCTGCCGCCAATGCACTGGCGCAGATCTATCCGGCGCGGAAGACTGACATTGTGGCGGATGTCTTCAAACTGCCCGATATCATCAGGGCTAAGGCTGGCGCTGAAAGTCGCTAGTTTGAGACCAAGAGGATGGTCGATTGCAGGCGCAAGCCGAGCGAGCCGTAACGGCTCGCCAACATGAGGCGTGACTGTCGTATTCCGAGCACGAGATCCTCAATCCGGAATCGAGCAGAGCGCTGATCCGCCAGTCTAAATTTTATGTCATGAGCGTCCGCCTCTGGCCGCAAGCGGACATCGCGATTACTGCCCGCCAAGCCTTGAGCAGCTCAATCGGCCATTCGATTCTGCTACGCGCTTTCACCCCTTATGAGAGGATTTTATGCACCGTCTTGCTTTCACCATTTGCATGCTCGCGATTTCACTGGCCTCCTTCGCCGCTGAAAGGGACTTGGCCATACCAACTGACGCAAAGGCCAAGTACACAATCTTGGAGATTGGTGGCAAATGGCCTGGTCGGACAATCGTGACAAAGCGCGTTCGTTCAAGTGAAACAAGCTATTCCAAGCGAATCTACAACTGTTCTAACAATACGGTTAAGTACCTCGGCAGTGGAGATACACTTATGGAAATGGGGCGCTCGAATTCTGATCCAAAGACGGCGCCAATCGTTCAACAGTCAATCGCGGATTACGTCGGGCGACAGGCTTGTAAGCGCTAGCAAGAATTCCAGCAGAGTCATCTAGAGCATGCTGCTGTGTCAGGCTTTGAGGAGGATCAGCATGCAACGCGGGTCCGGGAGTGGCGTTGACGGCCCAACCGACAATGTGAGGGCCCAGCACCATCACCCGCGCAGTGCGCGGGTGATGCGTTCGTGCCAATCCATCACCTCTCGATCAAGCTGCTTCCGAGTCGAGAGCCTCCTTCCTCAGCATTTCGCGCCTCGCTGGGCTACGGACGATGTCCATGTCCACGTCCTGCAGGTCGAACTGCGGGAGCGCTAGGTAGGCGTCTACCTGATCTTCCACCGACACGTCATCCAAGCGCCCACAGATGTGCCGGTTGATGCGCCAGAAGAACTGCCCCGCCAGCTCGTCAACGGTGCTTTTTTGACGCGAGGGGAGACCGGAGTTCTCTGCTTTGCAGAACAGCTTGAAGGCCAGTGCCAGGCTGTCGGCCACCTGCATGAGTGTCTGGTCAAATAGCTGCTGTGCTGCGTCCTGTATCACCGCACTTCTCAGGCTGATGCACTTCGATGCAAGATCCACCGCTTCAAGCTCGACACGCGGCACGTCTTTGGCAATCTCCTCTTCAAAGGAGCCGTACTCTTCCGCCAGCGAGAGCGCAGATCGCTCGGCCACGCGCAGCTTCTGGACTTCGCGCGTGAGCGTGCCATCCCCTTCGCGCAGCTTCTCCCGCCACTTCTCGCGCGCAGTCTCCGCATCGGCCTGCGCCGCCTGACGCGCACGCTGCATTGTCTGGATCTTGCCCACCATGCTGCGCTTGACCTGCACGGCCTCGCCCAGCTGCTCGGCCAGATCCCTCAAGCGTTCACGGCGCTCACTGTCCGCCACGACTGGTTGGCATGGCTCGATGCTCTGCTCCGTCCCGGCGTGCGATGTTGTAACAGCTTGGTTCTCACTCATCTGGATTCTCCATTGGGATCGATTGAATGGCGCGCCAGCACTGTGCTGGCGGCCGTGTGCTGCTGTTGGGTTAAAGCGCGCTGTCGTGAACCTTGCGCGAGTCGAAGACGAACAGACGGACTGCGCCCAGGCCAGGGATACGCACGACCGTGGACGCCCGGCCGTCGGTGCCCGGTTTGAGCCACCCGGCGTCCACCAACGCGCGCGCCGCCAGCCGTGCGTCGAAGCCTGCGCATAGCTCGCGGTTGAACGCTTCAGGAAGCACCATGTACTCGGTGACGCCCACCTCATCGAATCGTTTGAAGCCCGCGCGATCGCGCACCGGCAGTCCGGTTTGGGGCGCGCGATAGGCTTCCAGCCGGCTCTCGCCATGCGCCTCAAAGAAGGCGCGGATACGCGACAGCAGGGCATCGGTATCGGCGCTGCCCGAGCCGCCACGGCGTCTCAGCCACGCTTGGAAGCACACGGCTACGCTGGAGGTGGCCTCACCCTTGGGCCAGCCGGTGAGCTTGTGGCGGCAACTGCTGGCCAACTCCCCGGCAAAGGCAGCGATGGCAAAGCGCTCAGCGACTCGGCGCACCTCCCCGGATGCATCTTCGGGAACATGGGTGGCCAGGAAGCGGTCGGTGGACTCGCGCAGCTGCGCGGTGAGGACCGGGCTGTCGGTGTGGGTCAGGTACTCCAGCCACAGCGGCCACGGCGCGCCGTAGGTGCGTGCGGCGGCATCCTTGAGGATTGCCGACAGGCCCGCACCATCGTTGGCATCGTGCAGGCGCTCAAAGACGCCATGACCGGCTTCCGCCTCGGCCGGTACGTCAGCCAGACGCACTGACTGCCCGGCACGGGCCTGCTTGCCGACTTCGGCCATGTGTTGTGCCAAGCCGACCTCGCCCGCCGACAGGATCATCACCCGCCAGCGTGCGGTGGCCCTGGCATCACCAGCCCGGTTGGCCCGGCTCTTGCCATTGCCGTTGGCCAGTAGATAGGCGGCATCACCGGCCTGCTTTGGATCGATTTGCGCCAGCTCATCCAAGATCAGCGTGGCATCGTTGTGCAGCACCGCCACACCTTCCAGCCCGTTGGCCGTGCTGCGCCATTCGCGCGCGTACTCGGGCGGGCCCACGACGCTGGCAGCGACGCGCAGCGCGGTGGTCTTACCGCTACTGCTGCCGCCGACGATATGGAATCCGCCACCAGTGGCCCCGGTGAACCGCAACAGCGGCCCGGCGAACATCGTGGCCACCGCCAGCACCAGCCGAGAATTGCCCCGGCACCTGCTGGCCACCTCGCGCCGCCAGTCGGCCAGCGAACCCACGGCGGCGTAGTGGTGCTGCAGACCTCCGCTGTGCTGGTAGACCAGCAGTTCCTCACTGCTGCCGTAGCTCTCGCCGCTGGGCAGCACGTAGCTGCTGTCATGCCAGCCCGGCACGGCCACGTTGCGCGCGCGGGCGTCGATGCGCTCCTGAATGATGTAGGCCAACAGCCGCTGCATGGTGTTGCGGTGCGCCGACATTTCGACGCCGCCTGCGGCCAGCTGGCGCAAGAACTCGCGTGGGTCACCCACCAGCATTTCAGCAGGCGCGGCCCATTGGTGCCGGTGGCCGTCGGCGTCGGTCCAGGTCAGCAGCCGGCCCCATTCCTCGCTCTGGCTGTTGCGCGTCTTGGCCTCGACCTTCAACGGCGAGCAGATGAACTGCGGCTCGGCCAGGTCGCCGTCCTCGGTCACCCCGACATAGAACACGCCGGCATCGCTGAGGCGATAGTGGGCCTTGGGTGTCGCTGCCGGCGCTGCACTATCTTCATCGCTGTGGCGCTTGCCTACCACGCCCGCGCCTTTGCGCACCGCCGCCTGAATTGAACTGCGCACGGCCTTCTTACCTACTGCCTTGGCGGCATCGTTGAAGTCCACGGATTTGACGTTGCTCATGCACGGGGCTCCATTGCCACGTCGGCGCATCGCGCCCTTCGATTGAGATTCAGAAGAAACATCGGGTCATGCGCCATCGGATGACCGCGGCGGTAGCGCCACCACACCGCCCACGGCCTGGGCGGCACGCTGGGCGTTGGCCAAGCCCGGGTTGATGCCCCGGCGCAGCGCGGTGGCCGCATCGTCGTCCGCACAGACCACGATCAGCGCCTGCGGGAACTTGTTCCGTAGCTCGCGGGCGACCGGTTCAAGATTGCCGGCGTCGAATGCCACGGCGGTCGGATAGCCGGTGGCCTCATAGATGCTCGCGGCCGTGGCGTAGCCCTCAGCAATGCACACCACGTCGATGACCTGGCGCCCAATGGCGTAGTACAGGCCGCGCTTGCGGCCACCGGCTTGGAATCGCTTGCTGCCATCGGCGGCGATGGTCTGCAGGCTCCACAGCCGCCCATCGCCATCGCGCATGGGCACCAGCAGCAGGCCGTCGGCCTGGCGTAGCCCATGCGTGCCCACACCCTTGGCCGCGAGGTAGGGATGCTGCGCGCAAGCGGCGTAGGCGCGCTGCCAGCGCGCCACAGCCTGTTGACGGGCTGCGCCCTGTCGGCGGGCACGCTCGGCCTGCTGCTGGCGCTGTGCGCGTCGCATGGCGGCTTGCAGCTGCCCACGCTCCGATGCGCTCAGGCAGTCGTCGTTGCCATCGCGCCACTGCTCGTTCGCCCCGGTCTTCCAGTTGCCATAGGCACCGGCCATGGGCGGTCCCGCATACAGGACATACCAGCCGCTACGCTGTCCGCTGCCGTCACCCTCGGCGCGTACTCGCCGCAGACGACCATCGGTGACAACGGACTGCACCAGCAGCCCTGCTGAGCGCAACGCGGCGATGAAGCCATCAGGTCGATTCATCGTCGCCCTCCAGTTGGCTGCTGTGCGTGGCGTTGGCCACCGCTGCGGCCAGGTCGTCATACACATAGGCGGCGCTGGCCGCGACCGCATCGAAGGGGACAGCCATGCGGTCATCGACGCTGGCCAACAGCAGCGCGGCCGAGCGCGCGCGCTCCAGACGATTGAAGCTGTCCTCGCTGATCCAGTAGCCAAAGCGCATTGATGAAGTGCCGGATTCTGCTACTTTCTCTTGCTCGCCATTTGCGCCTTGCCCGGCCTGAACATCGGCCAGCTGCAACGCCATGCCCTGCTCAAATCGCGCCTGGGACTGCGCAGGAACAAACAGCGACAGGCGTAGATGCACGCGCTCAGCCACGGCCGAAAGCTCGACGCAGTCCCGCTCCAACGGCCACAGCAGACGATCACGCAGCCGCATCTCCAAGGGGTGATCCTGCAATGCATCGTCCAGTTCAACGCAGGCCTGTGCCAGGCGTTTGGACGCTTTGCTGTGCAGCCGCTCGATGCGGCGCGCCATCTTCACCAGAGTGGCGGTGCGCTCGGTATCGAACCAGGTATCAGCCAACGTCGCACTCAGAACACCATCAGCGACGCCCGGCACCCCGGACACATTCACGGTATCGATGGTCATCGGGCAACCTCCGTGCTACCGACCATGGCCAGCAGTTGTCCCAGCGGCAGGTCTTCCAGCGCAGTTGGGTGGCACTCCAACGCGGCCACCAACTGGGACAGCGCCGCCATCGGCATGGCGTAGATGCGTTGCAACTGCCGCGTAGCGCTGAACAGGTCATGCATCGCGGCGTCGTCGTTGCCGACCAGCGAATTCAGGTGCGAGCCGATCATCGCGCGGCCTCCTGTGCGGCCGTCGCAATGGCGTGCTGAACTTCGCCCAGCGTCAGCGATTCAACCGACTTGCCGGTGGTTTGCAGGCACGCGTCGAGCGCCTGCCAGCGGGAATGGTCCCAGTCCAGAGTGTCGGCGATTTCGCCGAAATGATGGGCAATGCGGATGGCGAAGCGCGAAGGCGCGGCCGGGGTGTCGTTAGACATGGCAGGAATCCTCTGGAATTGTGGATTCCGCCGCCTCGCTGCAAAACGAGGTGACGGACGGTACGCGGTTTGCAGACCGGCCAGAGGACCGGCAGGCCTTTCGGCCTCCGCGCACCGCCCGCCATAGAACTGGCAAGCAGTCGCCCGCGACGACACAGCAGGCAGAAAAAAAGCGCCGTGCATCGGTCGATGGGCGCTGGTGCGCCTCTGGTTGCGGGCTGCAAAACCCGGTCACCGATTGTGCGGTGACAGGGCAATGCTGCGCCTGGTGCGCGCCGATTGTCAACAGGCGCACCATCACTCGGACTTGCCGGTGGCTGCCTGCTCTTCAGCCAGCTTCGCCTTCAACGCGGCGCTCTCCGATGCGCTGGTCATCGGTAGACAGATATCCCCGCTCGGGCATGCGCTCGGCGAGATGGTGCGCACGATTTCCGTGTAAGCGGTGAAGGTATGGCCGCACAGTGCGTTGCGGCATTGAAGCGTTGACTCGCGCAGCAACTTGGAATGCCGCACGCTGGTGCGAACGATGGCGGCCGTGTCGCAGTGCGGGCAGCGCAGGAATGCTTTTGTACCGGTCATGGCAGCGCCTCAGCAGTCGGTCTGGGTATCGACGGTGCCGCGAGATAGCACGATTTGGCCGCTGTGCTCGGCGCGAGCGTGCGCGAAGTGCAGGCCAAGATCGGGCTGGGCAACCGCCGTGCGCAGGTGCTGGGCGATGAACTCGGCCTCTGCGCGGGTCAGGGTGAATTTCTGGCCGGAGATGGTCAGTTTGATGGTGTCTTTCATGGCTGAACTCGCAGATGGGTGGCGGGAATCTGGGCGGCAATCCACGCATCAACGTCCGACTCGAGCCAGACGGTCACGCGCGGGGAAAGGGGGATCGACCTGGGGAACCGGCCGCGATCCATCAGCCAGTACAGGTGCGAACGGGAGATGCCGGTACGGCTGAGTACTTCTGGCTTGCGCAGGAAGCGCTCTGCACGTCCGGTGGCGGGCCGGTCCGAATTGGCAGGTTGGCCAGGTACGGGGGGGGTAGGGTTGGGAGAACCAAGCATGGGAGGTCACGGGGCTGACCTTGAGTCAACCGCCGCCCTGTGTTGTGGGCTTGGTTAGAGGCTAGAGACAGCCGCCGCCGAACTCACGCAGCTAAATGCGTAGGAGCTCGCCGTACAATATTTAGTAACATTACACATGCAAAAAGGGGACGATTGCCCCTTGACAGCGCAACTCGGCGATGCACTTACCAACTGGCAGGAGCTGGCACGCGAGCGCAGCAGTCCGGCCGGCCAACTGGTTGCGCAAGACAAACTGGCGCACCTGTCAACCTGCGCTTCCAGGCCAAGGGCGCGAAACGCGCAGCGAACCATCGATTGGCGGCGGGTTGGGCCTGGTCGCCGGCCGTCATGGCGACAGCTTGGCGGCCTCCAAAGTCACCCCGCTGGCCCGAAAGAGGCTGCGGGAGAGCCATTCAATCGGCGCGCGGCATCGATCCGCATACGTCTAATGCGGACCGATCACCCGCCGCTGTAACCAGCGTAACCACCTGTAACCAGTAAGTCGGGTGCGCCGAAAAGTAACGCAACCAATTGATGTATAAGCCTTTTCGCGACCCTGCAACCAGTGTTACCACTGTAACCAGCAAAAACAATGAGTCAGAAATAAAAACGAGGAAAAGGGGGCTCAGGAGGAGGTTCTCAGACCGTCCAGATAGTCCGCCCAGGCCTGCATCATTTTTGCGCGCTCGACCAAGTGCGCCGTACGGTTGTAGGCGCGACCGTTTGGATCACGCACAGCGTGAGCCAGCTGGTGTTCGATGTAGTCCGGACGGAATCCCAACACCTCATCCAGCACAGTTCGCGCCATTGCGCGAAAGCCGTGACCGGTCATGGTGTCAGAGTCATAGCCCAGGCGGCGGAGAGCACCGTTGACAGTGTTTTCGCTCATGGGCCGTCCTTTGCCTCGCATGCTCGGAAACACGTACGCGAGTCGCCCGGTCAGGGGCTGCAAATCGCGAAACACAGCAACCGCCTGCGACGAAAGCGGAACGATGTGAGGCTGTCCTGTCTTGGTTGCAATGAAGCGCCACTCTGCCGCATCAAGATCAATATCAGACCACCGAGCATGTCGGAGTTCACCGGGGCGCACGAACACGAGCGGTGCCAGCCGCAGTGCTGCAGCGACAACAGGCGTGCCCTGGTACCCGTAGATGGCACGTAGCAGACCACCAACATGCGCAGGATCGGTGACGCTGGCAAAGTGCTCGACCTCTACCGGGACGAGTGCGCCGCGCAGGTCCTCGGCGGGATTACGAACTGCTCGGCCCGTAGCGATTGCATAGCGGAACACCTGGCTTGCCAACATTCTGGCGCGATGCGCAGTCTCGTTTGCGCCGCGCGCTTCAATCTTCCGGATTGCGTCCAATAAATCGCGCGCGGTCACGCCATCTACAGGCATCCGCCCAATGTAGGGGCCTAGATCCTTCGAAAGAAGGCGGTTCTGACGCTCCAGCGACGTAGCAGCCATCTTCTTCGCTCTGACGGCAATCAGCTCGGCGGCGACCGCTTCGAATGTGTTTTCCGAACGCTCCCGCGTTGCTGCCTTTTGCGCCTTGCGTTGTTCGCCTGGATCGACTCCGTCTGCAAGCAATCTACGCGCGGCAGCGTGTCGCTCGCGGGCCGTGGCCAAGCTGACATCTGGATAGGTTCCCAGTGAGAGTGTGTTGCGCCTACCTGTCACAGGGCGACGGTAATCCCAGCGCCACCACTTCGCACCATCAGGCCGCAGCAGCAGGTAGAGGCCGCCGCCGTCGCGCAGCTTTTGCACGGTAGCTGTCGGCTTTGTCTTGCGTATGGCGGTATCGGTAAGCGACATGGCGGTAACAGGTGTTGGCGGTAGGAGGGTTACCGTCAAAGATACCGCCTCTGGAACCAGGATTGATGTGGATCACATAGGACGCTAACAGACACAAAAAAAGCCGAAATCCTTGATTTAAAAGGAAAATTCGGCCTTCATAAGACGGTGTAAGACGTTCAGATGGTGCGCCCGGAGGGATTCGAACCCCCGACCAATGGCTTCGGAAGCCACTACTCTATCCGGCTGAGCTACGAGCGCGCTGTCCTGCTTCTATCGCGAAACATCTCAAGGTACCGTGCCTGCATCGCACGAGCCGGCAAAGTGATGTCCGGCCCGTATTCTATCCAATTGTTGCTAACAAGTCTGCCCCTGAGGTGTAGGCCACGATCACGACTCATCAGGGCGAGGCCGCTCCCCAGCTGAGAGCGGCGGGCCTGAGGTAAAGCGTGCTCGGTTGGATACGGCGATGAACTTGGGAGGGCCGAACAAAAATCCTAGCCCCATCCTTGGCAGCAGTTTGACTGCAACGATCGGAACCATAACAGCAAAACCGAAGCCGACCACAAGATGAATGTACTCGTTTGAAATTCCGGCATATCTACTCAGGATCACACGAGCGCCACTACCTGCAATGATGTGCATCAGGAAGATGCTCATTGACATCGCACCTACTGTGATCAACCAGCGCTGCTGGGAACGGGCCGCAAGGACTGATATGGAGAGAGTGCTCGCGATGCCAAGAAGCGCCAGCGTCAGGCTCCGGAGGTCGGCTTGCCCCCGCTCAACACCGGTCATAAGATAAATCAAAGCTTGTGTCGCGACGAAGAGCGCCACGTAGAAAATCAAGCGCGCTGTAACCATCTTCTCGAAACGAGGCCCCCACTTGTTGAACGCAACGCCTATCGCGAAGAAAACGAAGTTGCTAGTTATGTAACCGAGCGTCGGCGCCGGAGAGTAGAGTTTCTGAGAAAAGTAAACCGATGTTCCCAGGGCAAGAGCAAGTAGTGCGGAGGAGGTGCGATCTCTCCGATATATTATTATCGAGATGCAGAATATGAAAAAAAGTGCGAAGAGAAACCAAAACTGACCACGGGGTTCCCACAGGGATTTGGCGACATCCATCCACGTGGCATGCCCATTTGTTACAGACGACAGCGCGACTTCGATCGATCCTTGGATGATCGACCAGATCGCGTATATATAAAGAATGGTGTCGATTTTGTTGAGGAAAAGACCTCCTCGTCCACGCCTCTCCAATGATGAAATGAAGAAGATTCCAGAGACAAAGAAGAACAATGGCATGTGGAACGCGTAGATAATCGCATCAATCGAGCGAAAAACTATGTCATCAGCCATGATCTTAGATGAAACAAGACCACGCGCAACGTGGCCATAGACTACCAGCAAAATTCCAAGGCCCTTAGCGCAGTCGATCCACTCAACGTTAACGGTGGCCTTCATCATTTCGTCCTGAGTCACTAGATAAGTCGAGCGACCAACTGCCATTGGCGCGAATGGAAGCAGGGAGCATCATCGGTGTATATATGTTTCTTAATTATCGGCAACGGCGTTGCTCTGAATCCGACTCGAGGCAGCCATGCAGAACAAGCCAATCCCCAGTGCGGTATAGACGTTGTTGAGCGCTGAAACCGAGAGACCACTGGCCAAAACGATCCCGATTACGCAGACACGCTGTGCGATTGATGCACTTCTTGTCAGATGAAGCAGATAGAGGATCATGAGGGCTGAGATCAGGAGCCCGTGGTCGTAAACGATACGAAGATTGAAACTGTGCAAGATAACTGAATAGCAGCTTCCAGTGTTCTCGTAGCTGAAGAGAACGCTATAGAAAGCAAGTTGGGAACAAACGTAGGGCGGCAGAGGGGTCAGCCGATCAGCGCCGAGCAAGTAATCTGCTAAGGTCCAGTCCTTAACCGACTCCAAGAAAAGAAGGAAGAATCTGAATCGATCGATTGTCTCGATGCCGCCCTCGGAGCGGCTCTCGAAGACTACGAGTGCCAGCGCTATGCCGATCACTGCCGCGACCGTGCCTCCGAGAATCTTCGCAGCGTTGCGAGATTTGAAGTCGAACGAGAAGGCGACAACGAGCGCAACTGCAACGGCCGCCGAGCGAGAGCCGGAAAGTACCACGATGCCTAGCAAAAGAAAAGTCTGCGCTGCAGTCGGCCTTATTCCGGAAACGTAGACGCTAAAATACAGTAGTGCAAGGAATATTATCTCAAAATTGTTCTCTGTCATCAGTACGGGCCTGTCGTCGCCAAGGAGGCGCTTGATCAGATACACCGTGAAGAACATGAAGAGCGACAAGTTGAGTAGTCGATTGAAGTCGCTCGGTGCCATCGCGGCGCGGGACCATGCGAAAGGCGCCAAGAGGACCAGATACCAGACAAACTTGTATGCCTGGGCAAAATCCAGTGGATGCACGCCTCGGAGCAGGACGGCTAGCACAGCCCCGATTATCAGATAGATTGCCCAACCAATCTCCTGTGCCAGCAATACTCCCTTGCGGGCTCCGTATCTCACAAGCATCGCAGCGGATGAGCCCAAGAACAGGACATCCAACAGCGGTTCACCAATACGTGCGCCGAGCAGCGTGGGAAGCCACCCTGTCAGCAGGACTGCAATCGCGCCAAGGTAAAGGATTGAGACTGGCCAAGGTCTGCGTTTGATGCTGAGCAGATTATTAGTTAGCACTGGGCTCTCCAGCAGCAGCCTTCTGAGAAAGCTTCTTTACCGCGAAGCTCACTAGGCCGCGGTATACCCCACGTGGCAAGCTGAATCTTAGGAGCTGGCGCATGGCAATTCTAGCTGGAACTTTAGCGATCAGGACTCCCGCGAGAAGGTCTTTGCCCACGGTCAGGAATTTGTATTTAGGTTGATAGTAAGCGAGCACAGTTGCTCTGTACCCCATTATTTCTTGGGGGGTCATCAAATGCGAATGTGTCCTAAGCCACTCCGTTGGAGCCTTCGCACCGGCGTGTCGTGATGTCCTGCCGATCTCGCTGACATCCGTCCATATGACCAACGGTCGTTCCAACATCTGGAATCTGACGCCAGCCTTGTCAAGCCTTAGGCAGAAATCGAGATCCTGACCCTTGCGCAGAGCTGGGTCAAAGCGGACCTTCCCTGCAACATCCTTTTGAATGACAATTGTGGATGTCTGCACAAACTGATTGGAAATGAACAAGTAGCTGCCCATTGATTCCTGGGCAGCAATTGGACGGTCAGGCCGTTGCCACATTTTACCGATGACGCCGCGATCAACGTTGGCGTAGGAGTACATGGCTTGATGCGGCTCTACGCTCAACACATCAAAAAATCTCTGCAGCTTGTCTGTGGTGAACAGATCATCAGAGTCGAGGAATGCTATGTAGCGTCCTGCGCATGCGTCGATTCCAGTGTTCCTGGCTGCACCTCCCCCTCCATTCTCGCGAGTGACAACCTTGAACCGGGAGTCGTTAAGGCTCTCGACAACGGACATCAGCTTCTCGATATCGGCAGAGCCATCGTCAACGACGATGCATTCAAAATCTGAAAAGCTCTGGCCCATGACAGACCGAAGCGTCCTGGAGATCGAATCCGAGCGGTTATACGTCGGAATTACTACAGAGAAGAAAGGAGGCATCTTTAAGCTCGGATTACTCATGATGATCAGCTCGGCGTTATGCAAGCGCACTCAAAGGCGTTGGATCGTGACGAATGCAGGTTTCAACATGGGTGGAGCTACTGGGTGTCGAGATGCTTCTGATCGCGGCGGGAATGCGAGGTCAGTGCAATCCACAGAGCGTGCGGTGTAGTGATGAAGTAGCGCATGAAAAGAGCGCGCGGCCGAGTGCAGAGCCGGTGTACCCACTCAACATTCCAGTCCTGCATCCACTGGGGAGCGCGTGGATAATCCCCAGTTACGTAGTTGTAGCATCCACCACAAGTAATGATCCAGCGGACTTTGAGGCTGGCGCGCCAGCGAATGCAGAATTCCTGCTCCTTTGGCTTGCCGAGGCCCACCCAAAGAATGTCCGCACCACTTTGATTGATGTCAGAGACTATCTGTTCTTCTTCATCGCTAGCGAAGAAGCCGTTACGCCTGCCTGCCAGATTCAGCGTGGGGTATGCACGCTGAAGAACATCGCTGCACTTGGAGTTGACCTGCTCGTCTGAACCAAGCAGATAGAAGCTGTACGGAGTACCTTCGAACGCTTGGGAAAAATCATGCAGCATGTCAGTCGTCGCACTTCTCTCCGGAATCGCGTTCAGGCCTAGCCATCTAGATAGCGTCACCAAGAAACCGCCATCAGCATGAATCAGGTCTGCTTGAGCTACCAGCGTTGCGTATAGAGCATTCGTTCTGGCAAGCGAAAGCGCATGACCATTGGCGTCGAATACAAGCCGAGGCTGTGGTCGCTCATTGTTGCAATCGGTGAGGGCCAGTGACACCAAGTCAGATCTCGACGCACATGCAATCTGAAAATCACCAAACGTAACCGTTTTGAAGTGGGAGGCTTCAACTTTGACAGCTTCTTCTACGCTACGCATGTGGATCGCTTCCTGTAGTACAGGAGATGGAGGCTCTCCTGGTGTATCGCGTGAACCGTACTTCTTTCTCTACAAGTGGGGGTGAACAGAGTCCAGTCATCTTGAGATCGCGCGTCTGTAGAAATCGCGTAGCCGCGAGGAGGTTTTATCGCTATCGAACTCTCGTTCAACCAGCTCCCGGGAGCTAATTGCTATACGACCAAGAGCGTCGGAATCTGCCATTGCCTTCCTGACCGTGCTTAGGAAAGACTGAACATCATTCTCTTTGAACAGAAATCCTGTGACTTCATCAGAGATTATTTCAGGAATGCCTGAGTGATCACTGCCAATGCACACGACTCCAAGCGCCATGGCTTCCTTAACTACGTTGGGGATACCCTCCGAGTCTCCGTCCGCCGCAGTCCTGCTCGGCGCAAGCATGAAGGTGCTCGCGGAGATAATGTCAATCGATTCCTGATGCGTCTTGGATCCATGGAACGTGACGCGATGTGAGAGACCCAGGGTTCCAGCCAAGAGCTCGAGTTCAGCCCTAAGCGGCCCGTCGCCGACGAAGCTGAGCGTAGATGAGTCATCGAGGGCCGCGAGCATCTTGAGCGAAAGATCGTGTCCCTTCTTCTCGACCATGCGGCCCACCTGGACGAACGTGACAGCTGAGCCTAAAGTTGCCCTGTCGCCCGAGTACCTCAGCGCGGTGACCGGTATGCCCGAATAGATGATCTCACTGGGGATGTCCCCTAGCCCCAAATCTGCCAGCCGCGCCGCCAAGCTTTTCGATACGGAGCAAATTCCGTCCAGTCGGTTCGCGTTTTTGATCATCGTTAGCTCGCCAGAGGCGACCGCGCCAATCTTAGTTACGTCGTAACCCCTAACGTAAGAGACGATTGTTACGCAGGGATTGGTGCCCAGAATGCGGTGGGCCGCGACAACTGGCACTGCCATGGTCAAGAACTGGGCATGCACGACGTCATGGCTGTTTCCGTGAGAAAGCCGATGATAGGTGAGCGCCCCGATGATGCTTCTAAATCTCAGCCCCCTCCATGCCATTTCCAGTGAATAAAGTGGGCTAAGGAAAAGACTAAAGATGGCATGCAAGATAAGCGAAATGATGCGGAGACGCCCGCCTCGATGCGAGCCGGCGGGATAATGAACTGCCACGTCACCACTGCGCACGCGGTCCCACAAATAGGGCGAAAGGCGCTGGAGCAATGGCTCATCAAATCCGTTCAGTGCATAGACGCTCAGCCCGATCCCGTCTTGGTCCAGCGACTGCGCCAAGCGCACGATGAAGGATTCCGATAGGACGGGGAAGCGATTAACGACGAGTGCGACTTTCATTGATGAGAAACGCTCATTTTACAAGAAAGGTCGACAGCGCGGCTTCAACACGCCCCAGGCCTTCTGCGATCACACTGCGATCGGGGGCGTAGCTGGCCAAGTCGTCAACTGCCTCCGTAAGAACGTTGCGCTGCAGGCGGCTTCTCGAGATGCAAAAGCGCTCGAGGGCAAGTTGCTTATAAAGGCGAATCGTCTTCTGATGCCCTGGGATCGCGATGGCACGACCGCCCTGGGCTATTGTGGTAATTCCAACATGCAGTTTGCTGGTGACAACTAGCTCATACGTGGCCACCCGAGCTACCAGTGAATCTACCCCTGTATAGGGAAAGAAATTGCACTCAGCGAGCCCGGCGTTCGTTGCTGCTTGTGCGTACTTCAGTCGGCTCTCTACCGTATCGCTGGGTTTGTTGTCGAAGATTACGTCGACATGGGATATATGCATAGAGGCCGCCGCAAGACCCTGAAACACTTCGTCCATTTCTTGCGTTGAGAAATTATCGATGTGAAGCGCAACGCCGGAGCGCGTGTGATCTGCAATCGGCAACGACAACGCAAGGTCAACGCACGTGCCGGAGTTCCGATGTGAGATCTTGTACGCCTGCATGAACTTGAGCGATTCCGCATCGCGCACTAGTACCAGCTCGGCACTCTGCATAAAAGAGCGAACTTTCATCCGCAGCAGTTTATTGCTGATCGGACCAAAGCCTGCACCGATGACGGCCCGGCGCGCATTCGTAAAGCTGCCTGTCCAGGCCAAGTGGCGGCGATAGTTCCGGATGGACCATTTGACGTTATCGAGCAGCTTGCTGGATCGCTCGCCGAAGTATCCGCCGCCGCCGAAGAGGAGATGCGTCACTTGATCTCTCTTATCTTTGGGTACGACAGGATAGCCAATATCCTGCAATTCTCTCTCATCACCTTCAACCGCGAGAAAGACGTTGCTTCTGCCGACGTGCGCCGCTGCCATGTCGCAGAGGATGCGTACGAGAAGCGTATCGCCATAGTTGTCCGCGAAGTACGATCCGTGCACCGCGACGATTCTATTATTTTCCACTTGAAGCCCATCCGCTCTTGATTCGAAGGAATTTCTCTTGCTCTAAAAGCTGCGAAGTGAGTGCGGCGTCTCTGTGGCCTACGACACGTTGAGCACTACCCACTACAATCGCCCCTGCCTCAACGTCTTTGGAAACAGTAGTTCCCATGCCGATGACCGCACCGTCACCAATCGACACTCCAGGCAGAATCTCACAGTTCATTCCGATCCAAACATACTCGCCAATCTTAATTGGCCTCAAAATATTAGTTCGGTCATAAGGCAGGAGAGTGCCGTTCATATTGTGATTCACAGTATGGAGTACCACGTTCCTTGATATATGCGTATATGAGCCGATAGAAATTCCCCCGGTGGCTCGGATGAAGAAATTCCTGCCGATATAGACGTCGTCTCCCAGCTCAAGTTTATCGGGGTCTATCAGGCGTCCATCTCCCTCGAAGACGCACATGCGGCCCTTATGTGGAATCCGCTCCAGGGCTGCGGCACCCAAGGCTTTATCGAAAAACCCTTGGGCTTGTTTATATGCAGTGGCGATGTGTATCAGCAGGCTGCGGAGCAGTTCCTTCGGCATCAGTCACCTCTGGTTGCGGATTGATCGAACGACGTCGAAGAACACGAATGTGTAGTGCGCTGAAATCACGACTGAATATACGTATATGGTCGATATCGCGCTCAGCCCTATGCGGTAGCAGATCGCAAATACGCCAACTACGAGGGCTGCTCTAATGCAATGTAAAGCCAGGACTTGCTTTTGGTTGCCGTAAATATTGTAAGCCATGATCAAGGGTGAGGCGACAAACTGGAAAGGTATGTATATTGAAAGAGCCCTGGCGAACTCGCCGGCTTCAAGCCAGTTGTTTCCGAATGCCAATGTGAATATTGATGGCGCGACAATAAATATTCCGGCAGCGATCAGCAGGCCGATGGCGAAGAGTCGTACGGCCATATATCGGGTCAATTTCAGTGCGGTTTCGCAGTCGCGCCTACCTGTGGCGGCCAGTTCCGCGTAATACACTCTGCTTGCATTTTGGCTAATCAACATCAAGGGTACGGCGATAGCCTGGAAGGCGAGTCCCAGCTGCCCGGTAGTAGAGCTCCCCCACATGTAACTGCTGAAAATAATCGGCGTCTGGGCCGCAAGTGAATAGATGAAGTGTGACGGAAGTTTGTAATATGCAAACTCAAGGTGTCGAAGAAAAACTAGCGATAAATGGCGCGGCGTGAAAGACGCGGCTGACTTGCGAATGGCGCGGAAGTAACTCTTCAAGATGCCAAGAATCCCGCCGCTTTGCTGGACCAATTGGCCCACTATGAGGCTGAGCGGGCCTGGTGCGTAGAATCCGCCAGCTACCTTGAACACGGTCCCACTAATGGTCTGCCATACCTGTGAGCGAGAGATGGCGGAGTACTGCTTCTCCCTTGTTGCCCACATGGTAAGTAATTCGTAGGAGGCAAATCCCGCCCCCCCTATTGGAACGAGCCACCAGTAGTGCGTCCAGAAGCCATCAAGTCGCCCGAGCAGCAGATCAGATGCACCCGTTTTCAGTAGAACAAGCGATATGAGTAGCATTGCCGCGGTCATCCCAACGATCAGAATGGTATTCAGCAGCAGAAGAGCTCTTGCGCGAAACGCGGATGTTGGGATTGGAAGCGCTACGACGTAACGTAGCGTGAGCACCGAGCCAATAATTGTTGTTACTGACACATAAAGCGATAGTCGTCCGAAATCCGCTGGGTCATACAGCCTCGTTAGGACTGGCATCACCGCTAGTCCGATTGCTTTCGCAGCAGCGCTGCCCAGGATCAATGACATGGTTCCGCGCATTACGCGATTGTTGAATGACTCCCGAAGTAGGTCGGCTAGTCTGCGAAATCGCATCTAATGGGGTCCAAGTATTGCGCGCCAGGGTTAATGGGGCGGGGGATGACGGTAGTGCACTGTGCCTTTCAGACGGACTTTACTTGGGTAGTTGATAAAAGTCGCGGTACCAGTCGGCGAACCTCTCGATGCCCTGTGAAAGAGAGGTTTTAGGTTTAAAGCCGTAATCAGCTGCGGCGTCTCCTATATCCGCGAACGTTGAAATAACGTCGCCCGGCTGCATTGGGAGGTAGTTCTTCTCTGCACGCTTGCCCAGTGCGTGCTCCAGTATCTCTACGAGGTCCAGAAGCTTTTCGGGCCGGTGGTTTCCCAGGTTGTAAACGCGATGTGGCGTCTTGTCTTGGGCAGAGAGTGCGGGCGATGTCACTGCCTTAAATAACCCATCGACGATGTCATCAATATAGGTAAAGTCCCGTTCCATCTGGCCGCGGTTATAAATATCGATGGGTTTTTCCGACATTATCGCGTTGGCGAACTTGAAATAGGCCATATCTGGACGGCCCCAAGGTCCGTATACGGTAAAGAACCGAAAACCCGTGATTGGGAGGCGGTATAGATGGGCGTATGTCTGGCACATGAGCTCGTTCGACTTCTTCGTCGCCGCGTAGAGCGAGACCGGTGCGTCGGTGCGATCTGAGGTTGCAAACGGTTGTTTTTTGTTTGCGCCGTAGACGGAAGAGGAGGAGGCGTAGACAAGGTGAGCGACACCCGTATTTCGACACCCTTCCAGAACAGTGAGCGTACCTGCCACGTTGCTATCAATGTATGCAAACGGGTTCTCAATGGAGTAGCGGACGCCGGCCTGAGCTCCGAGGTGCAGGACGGCATCGAAGGACATTGATTCAAAGAGAGTGGCGATTGCGGCCCTGTTGGAAAGATCAAGTTCCTTGGAACAATAAGAGTTGAATCCACTCAGAAGCTTGAGTCGCGCCGTCTTCAAGCTGACATCGTAATAGTCATTGAGGTTGTCGACTCCCACCACCTCGTGGCCTGCTTCGAGCAGGCGTAGAGAGCTATGAAAGCCGATGAAACCCGCTGCGCCCGTAACTAGAATTTTCATTTTCAGTCTCAATCAGCGCCAAAAAGATCGCGGCTGTACACCTTGTCGACCACGTCCTGCAGGTCCTCGGTCACCCGATTGGCCACGATGACATCCGCCTCGCGCTTGAATGCCTCGAGATCCTTCTCCACCCGCGACCCGTAGAACGTCGCTTCATCCAGGACGGGTTCGTAAACGATCACTTCAATGCCTTTAGCCTTGATGCGCTTCATCACGCCCTGGATGGCGGAGGCGCGGAAATTATCCGATCCGGCCTTCATCACCAGCCGGTGAATGCCAACAACCCTCGGCTTGCGGCGGATCACCTCATCGGCAACGAAGTCCTTGCGGGTCCGGTTTGCATCCACGATCGCATTGATCAGGTTCTGCGGCACGTTGCTGTAATTGGCCAGCAACTGCTTGGTGTCCTTCGGCAGGCAGTAACCGCCGTAGCCGAACGAGGGGTTGTTGTAATGGCCGCCAATGCGCGGATCCAGGCTCACGCCTTCGATGATCTGCCGCGTATCCATGCCGGCAGTGGCAGCGTACGTATCCAGTTCATTGAAGTAGGCAACGCGCATCGCCAGATAGGTGTTGGCGAACAGCTTGATCGCCTCCGCTTCTGCGGCGTCGGTGTACAGCGTCGGCACGTCCTTGCGGATGGCGCCTTCCTGCAGCAGGCCGGCAAACGTCGCGGCGCGCTCGGAACGCTCGCCTACGATGATGCGGCTTGGGTGCAGGTTGTCATACAGCGCCTTGCCTTCTCGCAGGAACTCCGGCGAGAAGATGATGTTCTCAGTGCCGAACCGGGCCCGCAATTCTGCCGTGCAACCCACAGGCACCGTGGATTTGATGATCATCACTGCATCTGCATTGACTTCCAGCACATCGCGGATCACCGACTCTACTGAGGAGGTGTTGAAGTAGTTGGTCTGCGGATCGTAGTCCGTCGGCGTTGCGATGATGACGAACGAAGCGCCTTCGTAAGCCTCGCGTCGCTCCAGCGTGGCAACCAGGTTCAGTGACTTGTTGGCGAGGAAATCTTCGATCTCGAAGTCTTCAATAGGCGCCTTTCGCGCGTTGATCTTTTCCACGCGTGCGGCATTGATATCAAATGCAACAACCTGGTGGTGCTGCGCCAACAGGACAGCATTGGACAGGCCGACATACCCTGTCCCGGCCACGGCAATCTTCATTGCGGGGGATCCTTTGTATCTTCTACGCACTGCGATGGGGGAGGCAGGAATGACGAAGCCAGTGAAGGCGCGTGCCCCCTCAGACGCGCCACTGTTCGCCACTACCCGTTACTGATGGAACTTGTGCCGCTGGGTGCTCCCTGTAGGGCCGCTCCCTGCAAGCGTAGGGGATCGTACTACAGGCAGATGCGACAGATTCCATCGGAATCACACTTGAAGCCATCGCAGGCATGGCGTGATTCATTCTCGCCTGTGCTTCGATTGATCGGGTCACCGGAGTGTATTGCGCTGGCATGGGGGCTGGTCCTTCAGTCCTTTGGCTATTGCCCGATACCCTATGGGCTCCCTGCGCGGTGAGTCATGAACGGATTCATGCCCTCGACAATCGGGGCAGTGATGATACCAATCGTGGGCTCACGCGGCATGCGCAATCTTGCGTCAGCAGACACGCCTTACTACAAACGAGATTCGTTGGAACTGCGTCACACTTTTCTCGGGCCCAGCCTGGCATAACGGCCCGCTCGTTTGCTGTGATGCGGTAAACTGTCGCGCTTGGCCCTGAGCATCGGTGTCAAGTGCTTGATGGGGAAAGGAATTGGTCCCTTCTACAGGCTTCATGATGCGACGTGGTTGGTGGCCCGTAGGAGCGGTTGTCCTGGGTTGCCCTGATATAGAAATCCGACCGATCCGCCCTGCGCCTTGCGCGGCTGGTCCTGAATCAAGTGGAAGCAATGACAAAGCAAACGGGATCAAGTGTGGTCAAGGAAGACGAGATCGATCTGCGGGAGCTGCTGGGTGTTCTGATTGACCGTAAGTGGTGGATCATTGGAACGACCGCGCTGTTCTTCATCGTCGGCGCAGCCTACGCACTGCTCGCCTCGCCGGTGTACCAGGCGCAGTCCATGGTGCAGGTGGAGTCGAAGGTGCCAGCTATCCCCGGCATTTCGGACCTCGCATCGATGGGTGCCCCGACCAGTGCGGCTGCGACGACCGAAGTCGCGCTGCTTACCTCGCGCACCGTCATTGGTACTGCGGTGGACCAGTTGCAGCTGGACACCGTGATTACCCCGCGTCGATTCCCATTGGTGGGCGAGTACTTCGCACGCAAATTCAAGCCGGAAACCCCCGACGCCGTCGCGCCGCCGCGTTTTGGTGCCAGCAGCTATGGCTGGGGTGGCGAAGCCGTGCAGATTCATCGCCTGGACGTTCCTGCGCAGATGATCGGCGCGCCGCTGGTGCTGCAGGCCGGCGCTGCGGGCAGCTTCGTGCTGTACGACGATGAGGGCGAAGAAATCCTGCGCGGCCAAGCGGGCAAGGCGGCCGAAGGTCGCGGCGTAACGCTGGAAGTGGTCGCCCTGCGCGCCAACCCGGATACGCGCTTTGATCTGGTCAAGCTGCGTCGCTTCGATGTGGTGTCCAGCCTGCAGGAGGCCGTGCAGGCGGTGGAGCAGGGCAAGGAATCGGGCATTCTGCAGCTCAGCTACGAGAACGAGGATCCGATGCTGGCAGAGGCGGTCATCGCCCGCGTCGCCGATGCCTACGTCCGCCAGAATGTCGAACGCAGCTCCGCTGAAGCAGCCTCACAGCTTGATTTCGTGCGCGAGCAGCTGCCGGTTGTCCGCCGCCAGGTGGAGCAGGCGCAGGTCGCCATGACCGCTTATCAATCGAAGGCGAACTCGGTCGACATCACCATGCAGACCAAGGGTCTGCTGGACCAGGAGGTTGCCGTTGAGGCCAGCATCCAGCAGCTGCGCCTGAAGCAGGCGGAGATGGATCGCAGCTTCACCCGCGAACATCCCGCCTACCGCGCACTGCTGTCGCAGATCAGCAGCCTGGAAGGCCGCAAGGTCGGTTTCCAGCGCCAGGTCGGCCAGCTGCCGGATACGCAGCAGGAACTGCTGCGCCTGACCCGTGACCTGCAGGTCAGCAACGAGATGTACACCGCGCTGCTCAACCAGGCCCAACAGTTGGACGTTGCCCGTGCCGGTGCCGTGGGCAACGTGCGCATCGTTGATCCGGCCGCCGTGGACATCGCCCACCCGGTCAAGCCGCGCAAGTCGCTGATCGTGGCCATCGCCACCCTGCTTGGCGCTTTTCTCGCCACGGCCTTCGTGTTCCTGCAGCGGATGCTGAACCCCGGCATCGAAGACCCCGCAGTTATCGAAGAGCTCGGCCTGCCGGTCTACGCCACGATCCCGCTCAGCGTCTCAACCGCGCTGCCGAAGCTGCGCAAGGGCAAGCACGGCACCCGTGTTGTTGCCGACGGCCGCCAGCATCTGCTTGCGGTCAGCTCCCCGGCAGATCCCACGGTGGAAGCGCTGCGCAGCCTGCGTACCAGCCTGCACTTCGCGATGCTGGAGGCGAAGAACAACATCCTGACCATCTCCGGCCCGCGTCCGGGCGTCGGCAAGACGTTCGTGTCCAGCAACCTGGGCGCGGTCATCGCACAGGCTGGCCAGCGCGTGCTGGTGATCGATGCGGACATGCGCAAGGGCACCCTGCACAAGCTGCTGGGCATCTCGCACCAGAAGGGCCTTTCGGACGTGCTGGGCGGCAAGCTGGCAGTCGAGGCGGCCATCCATCCGGTGCCGGGTCTGGACAACATGCACTACATGGTGCGTGGTGACATTCCGCCGAACCCGGCCGAGCTGCTGATGCACCCGCGCTTCCAGCAGATGCTGGAGTCGCTGTCGGCGCAGTACGACCTGATCATCGTGGATACCCCGCCGATCCTGGCCGTGACCGATGCGGCGCTGGTCGCTACGCATGCCGGATCGAGCCTGCTGGTCACCCGTTTCGGCGTGAACCAGGCGAAGGAAATCCTGCTTACCCTGCAGCGCTTTGAACAGAACGGCGTGCAGATCAAGGGCGCGATCTTCAACGCGGTGGAAAAGCGTGCGACGGGCTATTACAGCTACGGGTACTACGAGTACAAGTCCGACGGCAAGGATTGAGGCTGTTGTTCTGAGGGCCAAGGCGTGACGACCAACGGTCGTCACCCACCGATTGCAGACGCATGACGGCCAGCGGCCGTCACTACCTGGGCCTTTGCCCGGCGGGAGTATCATTTCCCCATGTCACACACTCCCCTTGATGCGTCCCGCGCGGACGCGACGCCGCGCTGGCGGCATTACTGGAAACTGATGCGCGCCGATCGCCCGATCGGTACGTTGCTGCTGCTTTGGCCCACCTGGTGGGCGCTGTGGCTGGCGTCGGGCGGGCTGCCGCCGCTGTGGACGCTGTTCGTGTTCACCGCCGGGGTCTGGCTGACCCGTTCGGCCGGTTGCGTGATCAATGATTACGCCGACCGCTGGCTGGACCCGCACGTCAAGCGAACCAAGGATCGTCCGCTGGCCAGCGGCGCGGTGCGTGGCCGGAACGCGCTGATGCTGTTCGCGGTGTTGATGCTGGTGGCCTTCGCCCTGGTACTGACAATGAACTGGCTGACCGTGGCGCTGAGCTTCGTCGGCATCTTCCTGGCGGCGAGCTACCCGTACCTGAAGCGCTATACGCACCTGCCGCAGGTGTACCTGGGCATGGCCTTCGGCTGGGGCATTCCGATGGCCTTCGCTGCCGTGCAGGGTGAGGTGCCGGCACTGGCGTGGCTGCTGTATGTGGGCAACATCCTGTGGTCCACCGCGTATGACACGTGGTACGCGATGGTGGACCGCGATGACGACCTGAAGATGGGCTCGCATTCCACCGCCATCCTGTTCGGGGATCTGGATCTGGTGATCCAGGGCGTGTTGTACGCGCTGTTCCTGGCGGCGATGACGCTGGTGGGCGTGCGGGCGGAGCTGGGGGTGTACTACTTCGTTTCGGTAGGCGTGGCGGCCGGGCTGGTGGCGTATGAGTTCTGGCTGTGCCGCAATCGCGAGCGCGATCCGTGCTTCAAGGCGTTCCTGCATAACAACTGGGTGGGGGCGGCGCTGTTCGTGGGGATCGCGGTGGCACTGGCAGTCAGGTAGCGCCGAGCCACGCTCGGCGAGCGCAGCGGCAAGAGCGTGACGACCAACGGTCGTCACCCACCCATGCAACGGCATGACGTCGTCATCGGAACGTCACGATCCAGGCTACGGCTGAATAGGCCAAAGCACGCCGCGCCATGAACACATGCAATCCCAGTATGAACTCTTAAGGTGCTTGTTCCATAAGGGTTTCGGGGTGTTTTGCAGGCGCGGAAACAACGTCGTGACGCCGTCCTCCACACATGCGCACACATGGTTAACCAGCGTCTGCAGAGGATGGCCATGACCGCGGCATTCCGCATGCGGCTTTAGGGAGACATCCAGATGGCCAATCAGCAGAATCAGCAGAACCAGAAGAACCAGCAGGGTCAGCAGAACCAGCAGGGCCAGCAGAACCAGCAGGGTCAGCAGGGTCAGCGCGACCAGCAGCAGCAACAGCAGCAGGAACAGCAGCAGCGCAACCAGAACCAGCAGCAGGGCACCAACGAAGAAGAAGAATGAGTTGTTGCACTGAGCTGAAGAAGCAGAGCCCCGCACCCGCGGGGCTTTGTTTTTGATGGCCCTCAGCGGCTGTGCACGCTCCAGCCTTGGCCGGCATCGGCCACTTCCGCAGCCCCATGACGCGCTTCAATCTCCACCACCAGTCCCTGTGCATTCGGCAGGTCCACCTGTTCGGGGAACCAGTGACGCGTGGCATCCACCAGGATCAGCAGGCCTTCGTCATCGCCCATCGGTGCGAACACCTGCGAAGGTTCCGACAGCGGCTGCAGCCCGAAGCGCTCGCTCAACACGCGCTGCGTCGCCGGCACATCGGCAACCGGCAAGCCGACCTCGCTCAGGCAGGTGAGCTCGCTGCCATCGAAGGGCCCCACGTGCGATGACGCAGGCAGGCGCCGCCGGCCGATCAATTCCAGTATCAGCCCATCCGGGCCAGTGAAGTACACCGACTGGGACTGCCAACTGCTTTCAAGGGCGAAGTAGTCCTTGCCATCGGGCGAACGCTGCAACGGCGTGCGCGCGCGCAGCCAGGACATCGCCTCGGCGAAGCGGTTGTCCGGTACGTTGAAGGCCAGGTGCACGCCGCCGACCGGCCGGGCATCGGCGGGAGCGAGGGTGATGGTGCTCCAGCCAATCACTACCTGGTATTCGTGCACGGGCAGCTGCAGCGCGTCGCGAAAGTAGCGGGCGACGCTATCGAGATCGGATACGGGAAGGGTGAGGTTTCGGATACGCATGTTCAGTCACTGCAGGGGACCAGGGCCCATGCCTCTACTGACGTGATTCTAGCGCACGCGCGCCGGCTCATTGCCCCGCTTGCCGGGCCACTTCCGCTGCCCGCAGCACGAAGCGCTGCACCTTGCCGCTCGGCGTCTTCGGGACCTCACTGACGAACTCCACCAGCCGCGGATAGGCATGCGCGGACAGTCGTGTCTTCACGTACTGCTGCAGTTGCGCGGCCAACGCCGCATCGCCTTCGATGCCATTACTGGCGATCACGAAGGCCTTCACGATCTCGGTGCGCTCCGCATCAGGAACGCCGATCACCACCGCCTCGGCGACGGCGGGATGTTCCAGCAGCGCGCTTTCCACGTCGAACGGACCGATCCGATAACCGGACGAGGTGATCACATCATCGGATCGCCCGATGAAGCTGATCGAGCCGTCGTCCTCGCACTCCACCGTGTCGCCGGTCAGATAATAGCCATTGCGGATGGCCGGCGTGTCCGTGCCGTAGTAGCCGGTGAACCACATCAGCGGCGAGCGCGCGATGTCGATCGCCAGGATGCCTGGCGTTCGCGGGGGCAGCTCGCGGCCGTCATCGTCCAGCACCGCCACGCGGTAGCCCGGCATCGCGAAGCCGGACGACCCCGCACGCACGGCGTGGTCCAGCGCGTGATGGTTGTTGACCACCATGCCGGTTTCGGTCTGTCCGTAGTGATCCAGTACGGTGGCGGACAGATGGGCAGTGAACCAGCGCGCGATCTCGGCATTCAACGGCTCGCCGGCACTGCTGACCGCCCGCAGTTGGCCCGCGACGCGCGCGGCCGATGCCTCGCCCGCCGCAATGATCTGCCGGTAGGCGGTCGGCGAGCCCGCCAGGTTGGTGACGCCTAGCCGTTCGATCACCTCGTGCAGGCCCTGCACGGTGAACGGCGCCTCGTTGAAGGTGGTCGCTTCGCCGAGCATCAGCGGGCCGATCACCGCGTAGTACAGCCCGTAGGCCCAGCCGGGATCGGCGATGTTCCAGAACACGTCGCCGGGCCGCAGATCCACCGCCAGCTGCATGTAGCTGGCGAAGGACATCAGCGCCCGCAGCGGCACCGGAACGCCCTTCGGCGCGCCGGTGGTGCCGGAGGTGGAGAGCAGCACCATCAGCGCATCGCCGCGCAGCAGCACCGGTTCGAAGGGTGCGCTGTCGGCGTCGGCCAGGCGCGCGCGCCAGTCGATGTCCGCTGCTTCAGCAGGCTGGTCGGCGGGGAGAATCGTGGCGACCGGCGGACAGTCTTCGACATCATCCAGCTTGTGCCGGTTGATGTGATCGGTGACCACCAGTCTGGTGCGGCCGGTGCGCAGCCGCGATTCGATGGCCTTGGCCCCGAAGGCGGTGAACAGCGGCTGGTACACCGCGCCTACGCGCCACGTGCCGAGGATCGTGGCCACCAGCTCCGGCGTGCGCGGCAGCATGCCGGCCACCACGTCGCCGCGGCCGATGCCCTGTGCGGTGAGCACATGCGCGACCCTGGATGCGGCCGCGCGCAGGTCTTCGAAGGTGTACAGGTGCAGGCTGCCGTCCGTGCTGATCCAGCGCAGCGCCAAGCGATCATTCCCGCAATGGCGGTCACAGCATTCCACGCAGGCATTGAGCCCGTTCTGCAGGTCTCCGTGCAGGCGGCTTTCCCAGTCGTGGAGGTTGAAGTCATCCACGGCACGTTGATAGGTCATGGGGGAGCTCCGGGGCGTGTCTGGCACGATAACCGGTTGCGTGTGGCTGTGGGTGGGTCTCGCCTAAGCCCCTCGATCCAACTGGCGATAACCGATCGCCTCGGCCAGATGCGCGGTATCGATGCCATCACACCCCGCCAGGTCCGCAATCGTGCGCGCCACCCTCAGTATCCTGTGCATTGCACGAGCAGACAGCTGAAGCCGCTCGATGGCCTGCTCCAGCAGATTCTGGTCGGCCTCGGAGAGGTGCGCACACAAGCGAAGTGCCTTGCTGTCCATATGCGCATTGAGCGCGCCACGCTGCAGTTGGCGTTCGCGCGCAGCGATCACCCTTGAGCGAACATCCGCACTGCACTCGCCTGCCGGAGCCCCCTCGCGCAGCTCTTCTGGCGAAAGCCGCGTCACCGTGACATGGAGGTCGATGCGGTCCAGCAACGGGCCGGACACCCGGCCACGATAGCGCTGGATGCGCTCACTGGTGCACAGGCAGCGGTTGCTGCGATCCCCGGCCCAGCCGCAGGGGCACGGGTTCATCGCGGTGACCAGTTGGAAGCGTGCGGGAAACACCGCACTACGCGCCGCGCGGCTGATCCGGATATGGCCCGATTCGAGCGGCTCACGCAGGATCTCCAGCGCCATGCGCGACCACTCCGGCAGTTCGTCCAGGAACAGCACCCCGTTGTGCGCCAGCGAGATCTCGCCGGGGTGGGGCGGGTTGCCGCCACCGGCCAATGCGGCAGGGCTGGCGCTGTGGTGCGGCGCGCGGAACGGTCGCTGCCGCCAGCGACGCGGGTCCAGGCCACTGCCGCTGATCGAGGCGATGGCTGCGCTCTGCAGCGCCTCGGCCTGGCTGGCCTCGGGCAGGATGCCGGCCAGCCGGGAGGCTAGCAGGGTCTTGCCGCAGCCAGGACTGCCAATCAGCAGCAGGTGGTGACCGCCAGCCGCAGCGACCTCCAGCGCACGCCGCGCATGCGGCTGGCCGCGCACATCGGTGAGGTCCAGCGGCGGATCGGCCTCGATGCTGGCACGTTCGGCGCGGGGCAGGCGGGAGGGATTGTCCACCGATGCACAGACTTCCAGCAGCGTGCGCGCCACGCGCACATCCGCATGCTCGGCCAGCGCGGCTTCGGCGGCATTGGCGGGCGGCACGAACAGCGTACGGTTGGCCTCCGCTGCGGCGATGGCGGCCGGCAGCACGCCATCGACCGGGCGCAGTTCGCCGGTGAGCGCGAGTTCGGCCACGTACTCGTGGCGGACCACCTGCTGCGGGTCCAGCTGGCCACTGGCGGCCAGGATGCCCATCGCAATGGCAAGATCGAAGCGGCCCCCCTCCTTGGGCAGATCCGCGGGGCCCAGGTTGATGGTGATGCGGCGCTGCGGGTAGTCGAAACGCGCACAGAGCAGCGCCGCGCGCACGCGTTCACGCGATTCGCGGACGGTGGTTTCCGGCAGGCCGACGATCTGTGTAGCGGGCAGGCCACCGGACAGATGCACCTCGACACGAACCAGCGGCGCATCGGCGCCGGCACGGGCGCGGCTGTGGACCAGCGCGAGGCTCATGCGGTGACTCCCTCGGATGCAGGAACCCAGTGTGGTGCAGGCGGTGCTGGCTGTACGTCGGTGGAGGGAACGCAGTACTGTAGGTGGAGCTACTTACGATCGCTGCTACATCGGGTGGGCTACTCAAGCGAAGGAGACGCGCAGCATGGTCGGGAAAGCTTCACGGGCACGTACGTATACCGCCTTCGGTATTGCAGCACTCTGCTGGGCGCTGTCGGCGAGCAACCTTGGCTACATCTCTTTCTTTTACGCCTTCGCTTTGGCCGCAAGTCTTGCCGCACAGTGGTTGTGGTTCAAGGATGTTCCGCTGTTGACGGCGTCGAGGGGGCTCGAGTTCTACGTGCTGCTGTGCGCGAGTGCGTTGGTGTATCTGCTTCCCTCGGCACTGTCGGGCCGCCTGCTGTCAGATGCGTTCCAAGTGCAGCAGACGGCGATATGGGCAGCCGTCACTGTGGCCGTGCACGCAGGTGGTGTGTTGCTTGCGATGCGGCTGAATTGGCGGCGCGGGGCGGGCGTTGCCCTCGCACTATTCGTTGCCATGGTGGCAGCATGCGGTGGGAGATGGGTGCAGTCAGGCGAAGAAGGTCCGCCGATGCTGGCGGTGTTGCTTCCGGTGATCGGCTACTTGCCCGGTGTTGCGGCTGCAATTGATAACGTGCCGATCCAGGTGAACCTGCCGGCATCGGAGTGAAGGACGGCGGGAGGCCACGTGTTCCGCCCACCAGCGCTTCTGCTGTGTCAATGCCTCCGAAGTGACTATGACGACAGTCGCCGGCTCCCCTGATGAAACGCTGGCTTATCTCGCGGCACCACGCTTCTTCACCTGCTTCTGCAGCATGGCCATTGCTGTGTCTGGCACGTCGATTTCTACGCGGATGCCCAGCTCGGTGAGAACCTGAAAAAGCTTCTGCCACTGCACGGTTCCTCCCCCGCGCTCTACCTTGGCGAGGAAGTTCTCGCTGACGCCGACACCTTCGGCGGTATCGTCCTGGCGCATGCCTTGAGACTTACGCGTGGCACGAACCAGCGGGCCCAGGTCCTCATAGCTCTTGAGCGTGATCTTCATGCGGAATCCTGCCAATCGTTCGGATTTCTGACCTGGCGGGGCTACTTTAGTCAACAATCCTCAAGATTGTAAGGATTACGCGCGTAACCACGCTAGCCAGCCCGGATGTGTTGATGGGGCTGTTCCGATCTGACGATCACCTATCAGCGTTTCGCGGCTTCACTCACGCGGTTTTCCCGTTTCGCCAGATCCTTGCCGACGAGATAGCCCGCGAAGAGAACGCAATACACCAGCGCAACCGCACCCATGATCACGTGGAACGTCTGCCTGCTCTTATCCGCCATATCACTGTCACTCCATTGACTGAAAGGGACTCGCTCCGCTGCGCCTTGCAGAGTTTGCCACACAGTGTCGAGCAAGCTCGACACTACGTTGCCGCTGCCTGCGTTAGAACGGAAACCGACTTCAAACAAAGGGCTCCCCCGATGGGCATGTTGGTTAATGGCGAATGGCAGACCGGTACCGCGGGCGGTGCCGGCGAAGACGGGCACTTCCATCGCGAAGAATCCACCTTCCGCCGCTGGCTCACCGCAGATGGCGGCGTCGCGCCAAACGGGCAACCGGCGCTGATTGCAGAACCCGAGCGCTTCCGGCTGTACGTCAGCCTGGCCTGCCCATGGGCGCATCGCGCGTTGATCGTTCGCGCGCTGAAAGGGCTGGAACCGCTGATCCCGCTGTCCATCGTGAACTGGCATATGGGCGACAACGGCTGGAACTTCGCGCCGGGCCCCTTGGTGACGCCCGATCCCGAGCGCGGCGCGCAGTACCTGCACCAGCTGTATCAGGCCGCCAAGCCCGGCATGACCGGGAAAGTGACCGTCCCCGTGCTGTGGGACCGCACCGAGGGGGATATCGTCAGCAACGAATCGGCCGACATCATCCGCATGTTCAACGACGCCTACGATCACCTGGGCGCACGACCAGGCAACTACTATCCCGAAGCGCTGCGGCCGGAGATCGATCGCATCAACGAGCGGGTGTATGAAACGCTCAACAACGGCGTTTACCAGGCCGGCTTCGCCGCCACGCAGGAAGCCTACGACGAAGTCATCGGGCCTTTGTTCGAAACACTGGATTGGCTGGATGGCCTACTGACGGATCAACAATGGCTGGTCGGCGGGGTGATGACCGAGGCGGATATCCGGCTGTTCACTACGCTGATCCGCTTCGACTCGGTCTATTACGTGCACTTCAAGTGCAACGTGAAGCGAATCGCCGATTACCCCGGCCTGCATGCGTTCGTGCAACACATGATGGCCATCCCGGAGGTGGAGGGGACGGTCAATTTCGAGCACATCAAACATCATTACTACGGTAGCCACAAACACATCAATCCGTCCGGGATCGTGCCGGCAGGCCCTGTGGTGCCCTACTGAGGGGGGGGGGTGATTTGCCTTGCTCGCGACGATGCCCGCCCCAACCTGAACAGGGGTCGGTTCATGTCCGGGTACGCAATGTTCCGGCAATCTTCGGCGACGAGATTGAACCGTGCGGGGACAGCACAACGCCCGCTTCCCGCAACTGATCACCTGTCCTGTTGGAGGATTTGACGATGCTTACCTCAACCGCTTCCGTATTCCGTGGCTTGGCCCTGGCATTGGCACTCACCGCCGGCGTTACCGTCGCCAGCGACGCCGATGCCATGTCGCGCAAGGACAAGAACACTGCGATCGGTGCAGTGGTCGGTGGTGTCGCAGGTCACGTCCTGTCCAATGGTGATCCGTTGATGACCGTAGGCGGTGCGGTGGCCGGCGGTGCGATCGGCAACGTGACCACCAAGGATCGCCGCGACAACCGCAACTATCGCTACGACCGTGATCGTCGCTATGACCGCGACTACCGCTACGAGCGCAGCAGCCGTCACGACCGTCGCGATGACCGCCGTCATTGGAACAACGGCCGTCGTGGGAATGATCGCCATCATGGTGGTTGGCGCTGAGTTGATTCCGGCATCGGGGTGACGACCAGCGCCGTCACTACCAGTCAAGGATCGGGTTGAAGGCCAGCCGTCACGACCGAGCCAGCGCGTCCTGCAGGAAGCTTACGCAGGCGCGCACTTTGGCTGAGCTGCGTAGTCGCTCGGGATATACCGCCCAGATGTTTGCTTCCTGGCCATAATCGGGAAGAACGCGTACCAGCCTGCCATCGCGAAGCATCGCATTTACCTGCCACGTCGAGCGCAGCACGATGCCCAATCCCTCCATCGCCCACTGCACGGCAATTTCACCGTGGTTGGTCGACATCGGCCCGGTAACCTTTACGGTCTCGCGCCCGGCACTCCCTTCCAGCCGCCACACGCCGAACGGATGATCGCGCTCGCGGATCACCACGCAGTCGTGCGCAACGAGCTCGGCCAGCGTGCGCGGCGTGCCACGTCGCTGCAGGTATTCCGGAGACGCACACAGCACGCGCTGGTTTGAAGCCAGCCGCGTTGCGACGAACTGCGGCGCGATCTCATCGCCGATCCGCACGTCCAGGTCAAAGCCTTCGTCGGCGATGTCGATCAGGTGATCGAACAGCTCCAGCCGCACCGCCAGTTCCGGATGCGCCGATGCCATGCGCGCCAGCGCGGGCGCGACCACCTGCCGCCCGAAGCCGAAGCTGCTGCTGACCCGCAACACGCCGCGCGGCAGGGCAGGGCTGGCAGCCACCGACTCGACCAGGCTGTCCATGTCATCCAGCACACGCTGCGCCCAGCCGAACACGCGCTCGCCTTCTTCGGTGATGCTCACCTTGCGCGTCGTGCGATGCAGCAGCTTGGTGCCGAGCGTGGCTTCCAGCAGCCCGATGCGCTTGGTCACATAGGCGGGGGATACGCCCAGTTCCAACGCGGCAGCACGAAAGCTGGCGCGGCGGGCGACGATGACGAAGACGCGAAGGTCATCGATGGGCGGGATGTTGTTCACGAAATGGGCACGATCAAACCACGGTTGCGCCAATAGTAATGCGATCCGTGAATGCCTAGCATCGGGAACACCCCTTTTCCCTGCGAGACCCCCATGACCCAGACCTTCAAGATTGCCGTCATCCCTGGCGATGGTATTGGCCAAGAGGTCATGCCCGAGGGCCTGCGTGTGCTGGAAGCCGCTGCACGCCGCTTCCAGCTGGACCTGGAGTTCACCCACATCGACTGGGCCAGCTGCGATTACTACCAGCAGCACGGTCAGATGATGCCCGGCGACTGGAAAACGCAGTTGCAAGGCATGGATGCGATCTTCTTTGGCGCGGTCGGCTGGCCTGACTTAGTGCCGGACCACGTCTCGTTGTGGGGATCGCTGCTGAAATTCCGTCGCGAATTCGACCAGTACATCAACCTGCGCCCGGTGCGTTTGTTCGAAGGTGTGCCGTGCCCGCTGGCAGGGCGCAAGCCGGGTGATATCGACTTCCTGGTGGTGCGCGAAAACACCGAAGGCGAGTACACCAACCTGGGCGGCATCATGTACGCCGGCACCGAGCGCGAGATCGTCATCCAGGAAACGGTGATGAGCCGCCACGGGGCCGACCGCGTGCTGAAGTACGCCTATGAACTGGCGCAGTCGCGTGCGCGCCGCCACCTGACCGTGGCGACCAAGAGCAATGGCATCGCCATCAGCATGCCGTGGTGGGATGGCCGTGCGGATGCGGTAGGGGCGGCCTATCCAGAGGTCACCGTCGACAAGCAGCATATCGACATCCTCACCGCGCGCTTCGTACTGCAGCCGCAGCGCTTCGACGTGGTGGTAGCGAGCAACCTGTTCGGCGACATTCTGTCCGACTTGGGCCCAGCCTGCACCGGCACGATCGGCCTGGCGCCATCGGCCAACCTCAATCCGGAGCGTGATTTCCCATCCTTGTTCGAGCCCGTACATGGCTCGGCACCGGATATCTTCGGGCAGGGTATCGCCAACCCGATCGCGATGATCTGGTCGGGCGCGCTGATGCTGAAGTTCCTCGGTTGCGAGGAGGCGCACGACGCCATCATGGCGGCGATTGAAGGCGTGCTGGCGCAGGGGCCGTTGACGCCGGATCTGGGCGGCAAGGCGACGACGGCGCAGCTGGGTGAGGCGGTGGCAAGGGCAGTGGCAGGCCAGCGCGAAGCGGCTTCCAGCTGCTGAGTCGTCGGCGTGTCAGCGTCGTGTGCGCGGGCCCCCACGCCGAGCCCTTGCGGACCCGACTGCAGGGCCTGCGCCGTTCTACGCCGCGTTCAGTGTGCGTGAAAATGTGACAGAAAGCACGCCTTCACGACTGTCTAAATCGCTTAACAGGTCTCCCGGTATGCTCCATGCACCCGCGCGCCGCCGTAGGCGCGCGAACGACCGATCAGGAGGATCCGTTGTCTCAATCACGCTCTCTCGCGCTGCTGGCGCTCTCGCTGGGCCTGGCCCTTACCGCGTGCAAACCCACCGAGCCGACGACGCCGGCAGGAACACAGCCGGCTACCCCGGCACCGGCCACTACTGCGGCAACCACCGCACCCACTGCGCCGGCTGATGCGGCCACGCAGTGCCCGCATGCCGACTTCAATACCTTCCTGGCGCATTTCGGCAACGACATCGCCCTGCAGGAGAAGTCCGTCGCCGACCCGCTGCTCACCGAATCCATCGATGCCAACGCCCAGCCCGAGCCGGCCAAGGTGACCAGGCAGGTGCCATTGGCGGAGGTGGAGTGGCCGGTGATTCCGGACCCGGCGGCGCTGTCGCGCCAAGGCCGCGAACTGCAGGTCACACCGCAGGCCGATGGCAGCGTGCAGGTGCTCATCCGCAAGCCGAACACCAGCGACCAGCAGATCTATACGTTCGCGCAGAAGCCGTGCTGGCAGCTGCAGAGCGTGGACGATCAATCGATCTGATGCCATTGGCGGCAGGGCCTGCTGACAGGCCCTGTCGCCGCTTCCCGGAGCACGACGCATGACGTCAAAGTTTGTCGCCCCTGCCCTGATGCTTTTGTTGGCCGCCTGCAGCGATCCGGCGGCTGAACCGTCCACGCCGGCCGCACCGGCTGCGGCGGCCAACCCGCCTGCAGGTGCCACCGCTGCTCCCCCGGCGGCACCCGCCACGGCTTCCACGACCCCCTCCACCCAGCAGGACGACACAGGAATGCACATCGAATGCCAGGGAACCCGCCTGACCGTGGCGGGGCTGCCTGACCAGGGCAATGACGCCTCGCCGCAGACGCGGCTGGATATCGAAAAGGACGGCCAGCGCCGCACCTTGGACAAGCCGGCCGAGATGACCGATTACACCGCCGTGGGCCTGGCCTGCGTGCAGGACAAGGACAACACGCCGTATTTCGTCGTGCAGTACGGCGAGCTGCCGTTCGGTTGCCAGTTCTGCGAATGGTTCTACCTGTATGACGCCGACGGCAAGCAGCTGACCCACAGCACCCCACCGCTCCGTGGCGAGGCGCCCTCGCAGGAACCCAACAACGACGAGTACGAGCAGTGGTTGGCCAAGCTCGGCGTGACCCATCCGGAGGTGACCTACTTCAAGCCCTGAAAGTGATAGGAAGCACGCTGCACCGTTTCACCTGGAGCAACACCCCTTAAGGAAATTCCCTTTTTCATAGAATGGATCGCACCGCTATGCCTGACATCTACCAGAACATGATCCAGCCCCGCGGGGCCGGATACCGCAGTGATCAGATAAAACCCTATAGCCACTACCGCGAGCCTATCGATCAGACCGATGGCCGCTTGCACGGTGAATCGCGCCGTTGGGGCGATGCCTCGCCGGAAGTGCAGTCACGCGTGATCGATACGCTGATTGAGTCTTCCCGCGAAGCCGGGCTTTCCCCGCGCGAGACCGCGCATGTGCTGGCCATCGCCCGCGTCGAATCCGGCTTCAATCCGGATGCTGCCGCCGGCACCACGTCCGCCTCCGGGCTGGGCCAGTTCATCGATGGCACTGGTAACGCCTACCAGCTCAACAACGGCAACCGCTTCGATGTGGAAGCGCAGTCTGATGCGCTGGTGCAGCACTTCATCGACAACCGCCAGCTGGCCCAGCGTCGCGGCCAGGGCGAGGAGTACATCTACAAGTACCACCACGATGGCCCGACCCGTGATTACGGTGGCCTGGGGCTGGCCGAAAGCAAGGTGATGCCGCGCCTTGCCGAGTACGAGCAGTTCGTCAAGGAGCGCCTGGCGCAGTCGCAGGGTCAGTCGCAGGGCCAGAGCCAGTCGCAGACGCAGGCTTCGCCGGCGCAGACCGTGGGCGCGGCCGCCGCCGTGGCCGGTGGCGCAGTGGCTGGCGTTGCTGCCGCGCAGGCAGCGCAGCAGCAGACGGGATCGTTCCAGCACACCATGCAGGTGATGCTGCCGCCCCAGAACGGGGTCAAGCCGCACATCACCGGGCATTACGGTGAGGAACGCGGTGCCAAGGACCACGGCGGCACCGACTTCAACTATGTCGGTGGCCAGACCGGGGTCAATCGGCAGCATCCCACGATCAACGCGCCGATCTCGGGCAAGGTGACCTTCGCCGGTGGCAGCTACGGCACGGTGAAGATCCTGGATGCGCAGGGCAACTCGCACGAGATCCTGCACATGAACAACGTGCAGGTGAAGGAAGGCCAGACCATCCAGGCCGGCCAGCCGATCGGCACGATGGGGGGACGCGGCCCGAATGGTGCCGATCAGTACGCCCAGCACGTGCACTACCAACTGAAGGACCCGGCCGGAAGGCTGCAGAGCCCGGAAGCGTTCTGGGACCAGCGCCGCGTGCAGGACGGTGCCGCAGCCGGACAGGGACGCGCCGAGGAGGCCTCATCGGTGCTGCGCCACGGCGCACGCAGCGAAGAAGTGGCCAAGCTGCAGCAGGAGCTGAACCGTCAGGGCATCCGCGATGCCAACGGCAACCGGCTGGCCGAGGACGGCCGTTTCGGCGACCACACGCGCGATGCGGTGACTGCCTACCAGCAGGCCAATGGCCTGAAGGCCGATGGCATTGCCGGGCCGCAGACGCTGGGTCGTCTGGGTGAGAGTCGGCAGCCCACGCACGGGCATTCGCATGAGGCGCCGGTACGTGGACCGCAGCTGGGCGAAGCCGGGCATGCGGACACCCCGTTGCATGCGGCGATCCGTGGCCAGCTGCCGTCAGCGGTGTCCAACGACATGGCCGCGCACATCACCCACATGGCCAAGCAGGCGGGCATCGACAGCCCGGAGAAGCTGCAGGGCGTTGCGGTGCAGGATGGCAAGGCGTTCGTGATGGGCACCACGCCGGGCTTCCGCGCGATGGTGGACATGAGCCAGCCGGCGCCTGCCGCCGAACAGACCAGTGCCACGCTGCTGGGCGAGCGGATGAGTGCCCAGGTGCAGCAGGGCCAGGAAGAGCAACAGCGCGCTGCGGTGGCGATGCGCTGAGGCGCGATTCCACCGGTGGGAGTCTGGTGGGAATCCGGTGGGTGACGACCGTTGGTCGTCACCCACCGAAGCAAGCTGCTCGCCCACCGAAGCAGGGCGGCCCACCTACCGCTATGTCACTCGGCCGGGGACTGCGGCTTTTCCATCGCGGCGACCACCTGTTCGAGTGCATCAAGCTTCTCGCGCGTGCGCAGCAGCACCGCGCGCTGTACGTCGAACTCCTCCCGGGTGACCAGGTCCAGCTTGGACAGGCCGGCCTGCAGGGCGCTCTTGAAGGTGGACTGCAGCTCTTCGCGCGATTGGCGCAGGCCCGGCGGCACCAGGTCGCTGAGGCGGCGGGCGAGGTCATCCAGCTGGTTGAGGTCGATCATGGGGGCTCCTGGGGCTGCCGCGTGGCCGCCACCACAGGCGGGCGCCACGTGCATTACGAATGAGGGATGCCAAGGATACTCTCGCCACTGCAGGCGCACAGGCGCTATCCTCGCGGCCGAGTACAGGAGGATCCACGATGAAGATGGTCATGGCGGTGATCAAGCCGTTCAAGCTCGATGACGTGCGCGAAGCGCTGGCCGAGCGCGGGGTCACCGGGATCACGGTGACCGAGGTGAAAGGCTTCGGGCGGCAGAAGGGCCACACCGAGCTGTACCGCGGCGCCGAATACGTGGTGGACTTCCTGCCCAAGGTGAAGCTGGAAGTCGCCGTTACCGACGATCAGGTGGAGAGCGTGGTCGAATCGATCGTCAAGGCGGCCGGCACCGGCAAGATCGGCGACGGCAAGGTATTCGTGTACGAGCTGGGCAGCGTGGTGCGCATCCGTACTGGCGAACTGGACGCAGACGCGCTGTAACGCCCGCTGATCGGTAGCGCCGAGCCGTGCTCTGTCTGGTAGCGCCGAGCCATGCTCGGCGGGCGCAGCAGCGCGTCAGCAGTCCGCCGAGCAGGGCTCGGCGCTACCTAACCAACCCGTTTTGCCCACGCGTAGACGCGCTTCCAGCCCTGGCGGATGGCGGCCACCCAGCCCGGGTCGGCCACGCGCGCGGCCAGCGCGTCGCTGGGCCGCTGGCCGGTCAGGCGCTGGCGCATCTTCACCAGGTTCTTCAGGTCGCTGCGGCTCAGCTGGCGGCTGATCGGGTTACGCCGCAGCCAGCGCGGCGTGCGCCAGGCCGAGGTGAAATCCAGCAGCACCGGCACCCCTCCACTGACCACCACGTTGGTGCCATGCAGGTCGTTGTGGGTGATGCCGGCGGCATGCAGGCGGTCCAGCGCCTGCTGCAGTTGTTCGAACACCTCACCGCCCACCGCCTGCGCGGTACTCAGGGTCTCCCCGGGAATGAACTCCATGCCCAGCGCGAGGCCGCCGATGGTGCCCAGCAGGGCGGGCGCATGTTTCCAGCCGTTCAGGCGCTGCAACATGTGGGCTTCGTGATGCACCAGCACGCGCGCGAGCAGGGACAGCGGCGTGCCCCGATAGCGCGTGTAGTCCTTCACCACGGCCGGCTGTCCGTCCATGCAGGTGCGATAGACGTCCGGTTCGAGGAAACGTTCGCCGCGCTTGAGCAGCAGCGGCATCGCGGCGTCGTCGCCGCAGATCGGAGAGGGGGAAGTAACAGGGGTGTCCATGACGTTCTCTGACAGCCCGGTGGGTGGCGCAGAGCGTCAAGCGAACCGGTGGAAGGGCATTAGCGGAGGCGCTAATTTTAGTACCCGCCAGTTCTCTATTGAATAATTGTGACGGGTTCGGCAGCGCAACAGTGCGTCATACCACTCGGACAATCTTGTCTCATTTGTTTTTTGTTCGTTATCCATCAACAGGTTGCGCCTTGGGCGGCGGTCGCTTCAAACCAAACCGGACATGAATGCGGACGTGGCAGTCACCCGTGCAACGCTGCCAACGCCCTACGGCGCTTGACCGGCGTCGCCCAGCTGCCGACCATTGCGCGTTCCCTGCGCGCCTGGTCGGACCGCCTGGTCGGCACGTCCCCCGTCCCCGTGCGTTACCGGCGCGGCTGCATGCGCGCCCGTTTCCTGCCCACCTGCGTCCGGCCCCCGCCGGAGGAATCATCAATGATCAAGATCGTGCTGGCCGTGCTGTTCATCGCCTGCGTGTTGTACATCCATTATCGCGGCAAGGTCCGCGCGCGCTGGTCGCGCCAGTTGCTGGACCACTCCAGCTTCATGGCGCCGATCAACGTGGTCATGTATCTGTTTTCGAAGGTGCCGACCACGCCGTTCCTGGATCCGGGCAAGGAGTTCCCGCAGTTGGAACCGCTGCGGCAGAACTGGACCGTGATCCGCGACGAGGCGCTGGCGTTGCGCGATGCGCAGAAGATCGCCGCCTCCAGCAGCTTCAACGATGCCGGCTTCAATTCGTTCTTCCGCCGTGGTTGGAAGCGCTTCTACCTGCGCTGGTACGGCCCGTCGCATCCATCGGCCAAGCAGTTCTGCCCGCAGACCGTGGCGCTGATCGAGTCGATCCCGGACGTGCGCGCGGCGATGTTCGCCCAGCTTCCGCCGGGCAGCGAGCTGCGCCCGCACCGCGATCCGTTCGCCGGTTCGCTGCGGCTGCACCTGGGGCTGAGCACACCCAACGATGACCGCTGCTACATCGAGGTGGATGGCGTGCGGAAGAGCTGGCGCGATGGCGAATGGATGATGTTCGACGAGACCTACATCCACCACGCGCACAACGAGACCGAGCAGGACCGCGTGATCCTGTTCTGCGATATCGCCCGTCCGCTGCGTTTCGGCCTGCCTGGCCTGTTCAACCGGGCGGTGGCGTCCACGCTGCTGGCCGGTGGCGCCTCGCCGAACCTGCCGGGCGACCCGACCGGTGGGGTGAACAAGGCGTTCGGCGGCGTCTACAAGGTGCGGCTGAAGGCCAAGGCGCTGCGTGCGCGCAGTGCGTTCGCCTACCACGCGATCAAGTGGGGTCTGGTGGTGGCGGTCATCGCGGGCATCTGGGCGATCTGACGCTGGCTGGTCCGGGCCGGGCTAGATGTCCAGCTCCAGCTGCGTTCCACGGCAACCGGACACACAGGGCAGCATCAGTGATGAATGCTGTCGTTCGTGCTCGCTCAGGATGCCATCGCGGTGGTCGACCTCGCCGCTGACCACCCGGGTGGCGCAGCTGCCGCAGACGCCTTGGTGGCAGCCATTGGGAATGGCGACGCCGCTGCGCAGCAGGAAGTCCAACAGGCTTCCCTGGCCATCGTGATGGAGCCGCGTGCGCGAGCGAGCCAGCACCACGTCGTAGCCCCTGGGGGGCAGGCTGCCGGGCAGGCGCGAAGAAGCGCTGAAGCGTTCCACATGGGTACGCGTGATGCCAAGCCGCCTACAGGCCAGCCCAAACGCGTCGAGCATCGGCCCCGGCCCACAGCAGTAGAAATGCGTAGCAGGCGGATGCGCCGCGAGCAGTGGCAGCAGATCGGGCGGGCCCCCACATTCATCGTCGAACAGGCAGGTGAGCGCGTTTCCCAACGGGGTGAGGTCCTGCAGGAAGACCGCGTCCTGCCGCGAACGCGCGCTGTAGTACAGATGCAGCGGACGCTGCCGTGCGGCAAGATGCCGGGCCATGCACAGCAGCGGGGTAATGCCGATGCCGCCGGCGATGAGCACGCTGTTTTCTGCCGGCTCATGCAACGGGAACGCATTGCGCGGCAATGAGGCCTGCAGGGAATCGCCCTCGCGCAGTTGCGTATGCAGGTAGTGCGATCCGCCCCGTCCCTCGGCAGCCAGCAGGATGCCCAACTGGTAACAGCGGGCATGCTCAGGCGCATTCATCAGCGAATAGCTGCGCACCCGCGCATCCGGAAGCGCCAGGTCGACATGCGCGCCCGCAGTGAATCCTGCCAGCGGAAGGGCGGTGGCGGGAACGAGCTCGATTACGATGACGCGGCTGCTGCGACGCTGCAGGCGGTTCACGAACGTGGATTGCCACGCGGCCTGCGGTAATGCCGTGGTGGTGTCGGAAAGGGGGGCGTTCACGGGACACCCTTCAGCGTGTTTGAGGCATCACGGCCTGGAGCGCTGGACATTTCCGCGCAGGCGAGCAACACGCACCCTGCGATGATGGCGGCGGCCTGAGCTGCGTCGGAAGGTGAAAGGCGTGACGGCGCAATGCGCAGGCACCGGTCGCGGGCATCGGTGCCGCTGCAGTGGGTTGTTCCCGCCGGCAGGATCGCCACGCCGGCCTCAGCGGCCAGGCGGACGACGCGGCGGGCGCAACCGGGCGGTACCCAGAGGGTGATGAAATAGCCGCCGGATGGCCGGCTCCAGTGCACGTCCTGCAGCGCTGAAAGCCGCCGCGCGAAAACCTTCAGGACCTGCGCGAACCGCTGCTGGAGCATGTGGCCGTGCTGCTGCATGTGGCGGGAAACCCCGGCTGCGTCGCCGAAGAAACGCAGATGCCGCACCTGGTTCACCTTGTCCGGCCCGATGGTGCACGCCCGCTGCGCCGCCAGCCACCAGTCCAGCAGGCGCGCACTGCCTCCCAACAGGGCAATACCGGCGCCGGGGATGGTCATCTTCGAGGTGGAACCGAACAGCAGCGCGCGATCCGGATTGCCGGCCGTCGCGCAGGCGTCGTACAGGCCGGGCGGCGCCGACGCCTGCGGAGCGAAGTCATGGACGGCATAGGCGTTGTCGCAGAACAGCGTGAAGTCCGCTGCTGCTGTCTTCATCGTTGCCAGCCGGCGCAGCACCTCCTCGCTATAGGTGGCACCGCAGGGGTTGGAGTGCCGTGGCACGCACCACATCCCCCGGATCAGCGGATCCTGGGCCACCTGTCTCTCCACCTGGTCCATGTCAGGACCATCGACGCCCATCGGTACCGGCACCATCGCAATGCCATGGTCGCGGCAGATGGCGAAATGGCGGTCGTACCCCGGAACCGGGCAGAGGAAGCGGATTTGCCTGGCCGCTGCCCACGGGGCGTGGCCGGGCAGGCCAGTACGCCACGCCAACCCGATGGCGGCGTGCATCAGCGCCAGGCTGCTGTTGCCGCCCACTGCGGCCTGAGCGGCCGGCACGCCGAGCAGCAACGGTGCGAGCAGGGCCCGTAGCTGGGGAATTCCCTGTTGGCCGCCGTAGTTGAGCCAGTCCTGGCCGTCCTCGCTGTCAAACGGCGCCGGCCCCGGCAGCGATAACATCGCGTGCGACAGCGCGATCTGCTCGGCAGAGGGCAGCCCACGGGTCATGTCCACCGCCAACGGGGCGTCCCGGCAGGCGGCATGCCATGCCTGCAGTTCTCCGAGGTCATCGGAGGGAAGGGCGGGGCCGGTCATCTCAGCCGACTCCCAGCAGCAAGGCCGCCGCGTAGAGTGCGGTGCAGGCCATCAGGGGGCGGAACACACTGCGCAGCCATAACGCCAGGCCGCCCGCGAGGATGACGATTGCCAGCTTCAACAGCGCGTCGGCATCGTGCAGATGCGCCACAGGCCGCGTAAAGAAGGATTCGCCGAACAGGGCCAGGTAGATCACGCTGCCCATCACCGCCGAGGCCGCATGCTGCAGCAACCGGACCACCGGGCTTTCCGAGGAGAGGGTCAGTCGCCGGAACACCAGCAGCGGGATGGAACGCATGAGGTAGGACGCGGCGGCAGCGGTGCCGATCAGGAGCCAGCCGTTCATGGCGCAGCCCTCTGTGAGCGGTTATCCATCGCACATAGCAGAACGGCAATGCCGATCGGAACCACCAGCACATGCAGGCTTCCCAGTAGCCCGCCTATCAACGGAGTGAGCACGAAGCCGGCCACGGTCGCCTGCAGTGCCCGGTTTCCACCGGCAGCGTGGCAGGCCAGCGCGGTGAAGTGCACCGGCAGGATGATCGTGACGAGTTGCGCTACCAGCGCTGACGGGGTCGCGCCGATGAGGTGGCCGGCTGCGGTGGCCGCGATGGCGCAGCCCAGCGTCGTGGTGCCGCACCCGAGGTAGTAGGCGTACACATCGCCGGGCCCTTTGCCGCATCGGCTGGAAAGCGTGAAGGTGGAAATGGACAGCAGTTGTGCCGACAGCAGCGACCGCCCCAGGCTGACATGCTGGAACTGCTCGGCGAGCACCGAGGACATGATGACGAAGCGGAAATTGACCAGCACCGTGGCCGCCAGCAGGGCGACCAGCCCCAGCGTGTCCGACTGCTGGACGATCAGGGCCTGCAGTGGGGCGGCGTGGACGGTCAGGGTCATGACGGTAGCCTGCAACAGTGAAAATCCCGCTTTGCTGGCCAGCGCGCCGATCGAGGAAAACAGGAATCCGAAGGTAAGGCAGACGGGCAGGGAGTCGCGGCACCCCTGCAGGAAGCTGCTGCGCGCGGCTGGCGAGGCATTCATTCCACGCCTCCCTGATCGCCAACAGGGGGGCGCAACCCATTGAGCAGTTTCACGCTTTCGGCGAGCGTGCCGCCACGGGTCTCAAACCCCACCACGCCCCGCCAGCGCGCGGCTGAGATGGCGGCTACCAGCGCACCGAAGGGCAAGTTGCCGGCGCCCAACGGCAAGTGCGCGTCGCGATCCTGGTTGTTGTCACTGAAGGACATGCCGACGGTGCGAGGGTGGAAGCGCCGGAACATCGCCACCGGGTCGCCGCCGTTGACGTAGGCGTGGGACACATCGAAGAAAAGATGCAGGCCGGGGACCTGTTCCAGCACCGTGGCGATTTCATCGGGGGTGGTGCAGATGTAATAGAACGGATGGAAGCGCGTGTAGTTGCACAGGTTTTCCAGCCAGATCTGCACGCCGCGCGGTGCGGCATAGGCAACCAGTGCGCGGAGGTTGGCGATCAGCTGGTGCAGCCCCGCCTGGCGCACGTCGGCAACCAGCCGTGGTTCCACCACCCCGCCGCCATGCACGATCAGTGGCGCGCCGCTCAGCCGGCTGCAGATATCGACTTCGCGGCACGCATAGTGCAGCGCGGCGGTAGCCAGCGCCGGGACGTCGCTGCCGAGCGGAGATTTGAAATTGCCGTGGTAGATCGGCCGCATGCCGGTCTGCTGCATCAGATCCAGCAGTGTTTCCAGGCGCTCTGGTGGGAAATCTTCCGGGCGTTCGCCGTGCAGGCTTCCGTCCACGTACCAGTGGCTGTAACCCTGTTGCAAGGCGCGCGCGAGGCCCGACTCGGCGTCCAGGTAGTCCTGCTGGGCGGCCGCGGCCATGAAGTCCGGCCATGACGCGGCGGAAGAAGGGGGGAACGCTGCGTAATCGGAAACCGGGCTGCCCATGGTCGACGCTCGCTGCAGGATGTGCAGCTACTCTGCGCGGGGCAGAACGCGTCGTATGTCGGTCAATAACGTCCCAGGCGGTGGCGGTTTGCCGGTGTGCGCGGTAAGCGGGCTGCTGCTGCGATAGGGCCGAGGTCGCTCGGCCCTATCCACCCTCGATCCGATCAGCCCTTCAGCGCGGCCTGCACGAACGGCGGCGTCACCAGCACGCCGGTATGCAGCGCGGCGGTGTAATACAGCGTGTCAAAGCCCTTTGCAGCGGCGTCGGACTGGCGGAAATCAAACCCGCTTTCGCCCTTGCGCGCCAGCGTCACGCTCCACCAGCCCGTGGGGTAGCACGGCTGCGGGAACGGCAACGTCTTGAACGAACCGAAGCCGGCCTTGCCCATCTCGGCGCGCATTTCGTTGATCAGTTCCAGCTGCATCAGCGGCGATTCGGACTGCTGCACCAGGATGCCGTCGTCCTTCAGGGCCTTGAAGCAGCTCTCGTAGAAGGCCTTGTTGAACAAGCCTTCGCCAGGGCCGACCGGGTCGGTCGAATCGACGATCACCACGTCCACGCTGCCGGCCGGGCAGTTGGCCATGTAGGCCACGCCGTCGTCGAACATCAGTTCGGCGCGCGGGTCATCGTTGGAATCGCACAGTTCCGGGAAGTGCTTGCGCGCCATCACCGTGACCTGCTCGTCGATATCGCACTGGGTCACGCTCTCCACGTTCTTGTGCTTGAGCACCTCGCGCAGGGTGCCGCAGTCACCGCCGCCGATGATGACCACGCGCTTGGGCGCGGCGTGGGTGAACAGCACCGGGTGGCTGATCATCTCGTGGTAGAAGAAGTTGTCCTTGCTGGTCAACATGATGGCGCCATCGATGGTCATCAGGTTGCCCCAGTCGGTGGTCTGGAAGATCTCGATCTTCTGGAACGGCGACTGCACTTCGTCCAGCTTGCCGGTGATGCGATAGCCGATGGCCGAGCCAGTGCGCTCGAAGTGTTCGATATACCAGTTGCTGTTGTCAGTCATGGAGGAGCAATCCTTTTCGGAGGATGGGACGCCGGGCTGGCGGAAGCGGGGCCGCAGGGCGGCCCGCCCGTTCAGGTCCAGGCAGCGACCACGGGCGCGGGCGCGCATGATAACGAACCCTTCGTCGATCAGGGGTTATCATGCACCCCCTTTTTTACCAACCAGGCCGACTTCAATGACCGATTGGTCCCTCGACCAAGCCCGCAAGACCTACTCGATCCCGCATTGGGCGGACGGTTACTTCGACGTGGATCAGGCCGGGCACATGGTGGTGAGGCCGACCGGGGCCGATGGCCCGGTGGTTTCGCTGCCCGACGTGGTCGATGCGGCGCGCGCCAACGGGGCCAAACTGCCCCTGCTGGTGCGCTTCCCGGACATCCTGGGCCAGCGCCTGGGCAAGCTGCAGGCCGCCTTCGCGCAGGCCCAGGCCGATTGGGAGTACCCGGGCGGCTACACCGCCGTGTACCCGATCAAGGTCAACCAGCATCGCGGCGTGGCCGGCACCCTGGCCAGCCACCACGGCGAAGGCTTCGGCCTGGAAGCAGGCAGCAAGCCGGAACTGATGGCCGTGCTGGCGCTGTCGCGCCCGGGCGGGCTGATCGTCTGCAATGGCTACAAGGACCGCGAGTACATCCGCCTGGCGCTGATCGGCCGCAAGCTGGGCCTGCAGACCTACATCGTCATCGAGAAGCCGTCCGAGCTGAAGCTGGTGCTGGAAGAATCCAAGGCGCTGGACGTGAAGCCGGGCCTGGGTGTGCGCATGCGGCTGGCCTCGCTGGGCGCGGGCAAGTGGCAGAACAGCGGCGGCGACAAGGCCAAGTTCGGCCTGTCCCCGCGCCAGCTGCTGGACCTGTGGAAGTCGCTGCGAGACACCGAATACGCCGACTGCCTGAGCCTGCTGCACTTCCACATGGGTTCGCAGATCTCCAACGTACGCGACATCGCCAACGGCATGCGCGAAGCCACCCGCTACTACGTGGAAATGTCGCAGCTTGGCGCGAAGATCACCCACGTCGACGTGGGCGGTGGCTTGGGCGTGGATTACGAAGGCACCCGTTCGCGCAGCTTCTGCTCGATCAATTACGGGCTCAATTCGTATGCCAGCAGCATCGTGCAGCCGCTGGCCGATGCCTGCAAGGAACACGGCTTGAAGCCGCCGCGCATCGTCACCGAGTGCGGCCGCGCGATGACCGCCCACCACGCGGTGCTGATCGCCAACGTGTCCGAGGTGGAACAGGCGATGGAAGGCCGCGTGCCGGACCAGCACGACGACGAGCCGGCATCGATCCGCCACCTGCGCGAGATCCATTCCGAACTGGGCCAGCGCCCGGCAATCGAGCTGTTCCAGGAAGCCCAGCATTTCCATGCCGAAGGCCTGTCCAGCTATGCGCTGGGCCAGATCGACCTGCCGCAGCGCGCGCGCATCGACGACCTGTTCTATGCCATCGCCCATGCCGTGCGTGCACGCCTGAGCTTCGACGAAAAGAGCCATCGGCCGGTGCTGGACGAGCTCAACGAGCGGCTGGTGGACAAGTACTTCGTCAACTTCAGCGTGTTCGAATCGATCCCGGACGTGTGGGCGATCGACCAGGTGTTCCCGATCGTGCCGATCGAGCGACTGGACGAGCAGCCGGACCGGCGCGGCATCATCGCCGACATGACCTGCGATTCGGACGGCATGGTGGAAACCTATGTCGGCAACGAGAGCCTGGACAGTTCGCTGCCGCTGCATGCGCTGCGTTCCGGTGAAAGTTACCGGATCGGGTTCTTCATGGTCGGTGCGTACCAGGAGATCCTGGGCGACATCCACAACCTGTTCGGCGATACCGATGCGGTGGAAGTCCGTGCCGGCGCGGAGGGCTATGCAATCACCCAGCAGCGCCGTGGTGACACCACCGATGTGATGCTGGACTACGTGGGCTACAGCCTGGCCGAACTGCGCGCGACCTACGCCGAGCGCGTGGCCGCAGCAGGTCTGACGGACGAACGCGCGAAGGAGTTGTCCGAGGCGTTGGAAGCCGGTTTGACCGGTTACACGTACCTGTCCGACGAACCGCTGATGTAAGCCGGATGTGGTGGGTGACGACCCTCTTCTGGTGGGTGACCACCCACCAGGCCAGCGGCCGTCACTACCGGTGGGTCAGCCCGCCGGCAGCCACAGGGTGGCGCGCAGGCCGGGTGAGGCGTTCTCCAGTTTCAGCTCGCCGCCATGACTGGCGGCGATGTCGCCGACGATTGCCAGGCCAAGGCCGCTGCTGTCTTCGCGCTGGTCCAGCCGCACGCCCCGCTGCAGCACGGTCTGCAGCTGTGATTCCTGCAGCCCTGGACCGTCATCGCGCACGTCGATGCGAAGCCGTTTCCCGTCCACCGAAGCACTGACCCGCACCTGCTGCATGGCCCACTTGCCGGCGTTGTCCAGCAGGTTGCCGAGCATTTCCTCCAGATCGGCGGCATCGCCGGCAAAGCGCAGTGCCGGATCGATGGTATCGCTGCTGAAGTGCACGCCGCGCCCACCGTGAACGCGGCCCATCAGGCGGCACAGCGACTGCACCACCGGGGCAACGTCGGCGCGCTGCCGGTGATCGACCGCCAGCCCTGCCGCCAGGTAGCGTTCGATGCTGGCCTGCATGTGCCCGCCCTGCGCGCGCACGGTCTGCTGCCAGTCGCCACCGGGATGTTCTGCTTCAGCGGCGAGCACGCTCAGCGGTGTCTTCAGCGCGTGGGCCAGGTCCTGTGCGCTGGTACGCGCCCGCGCCACCATGCGCTGGTGGTGGTCGAGCAGGGCATTGAGTTCCTCAGCCAGCGGCGCGATCTCCGTGCTCAAGCCGCGGGTATCCACCCGCTGGGCTTCGCCGCGGCGCACGCCTTCCACCTGTTGCCCCAGACGCCGCAGCGGGCGCAGGCCGAAGTGGATCTGGCTGGCCAGCACCGCCAGCCAGACGGCGACCAGCACCGCCAGGGCCAACGCGCTGCGTTGCCGGAACTGCGCCACCTGGGCCTGCAGGTCGCTGCGATCAAGCGCCACGAGAACCTGCAGCGGCGCCTGTGCGCGCGGCAGGCGGACTTCGCGGGCCAGCACGCGCAGCGGCTGCTGCAGCGGACCGGTGATGTCGGCGGCAATGCCCGCGCTGCTTGCGGCCGGCGCGGTGAGGCTTTCATCCCACAATGAGCGCGACTGCAGCAGGGGCGTGCCATCGGGCGCGCCGACCTGCCAGTACGCACCGGAGAACACCCGCTGGAAGCGGGCTTCGTTGGGTTCCTGGCGCAGCACCACGCGCCCGTCCGGATTGACTTCGGCCTGTGCCAGCACGGTCAGCAGGTCCTGCTCCAGCGCCGCATCCAGGCTGTCACGCGCGGCACGCTCGAACAGATGGCCAAGCAACGCGGTGGCCAGTGCGGTGACCAGCAGCAGGCCGAGCCCGCCCGCCAGCAGCAGCCGGTTGCGCAGCGAGGCGCGCTTCATGGTGCCGCCCTCATGCGGGTGCCGTCAGCCGCCAGCCCTGCCCGCGCACGGTCTGGATCAGGTCGACGTCCAGCTTGCGCCGCACCCGCCCGAGCAGCACGTCCAGGGCATTGGAATCGGGATCGAAGCCGCTGTCGAACACGTGCTCACCCAGCCGCTCACGGCTGATCACCGTATCCACGTGGTGGATGAAATAACCGAGCAGCCGGAATTCCTGCGGGCTGAGTGCCAGCTCGCTGCCGTGCAGGCTGAAGCGGCCCGCGTTGACGTCCAGCTGCAGCGGTCCGCACTGCAGGCGCGGAGTGGCATGGCCGGTGCTGCGGCGTATCAACGCGCGCAGGCGCAGCACCAGTTCGTCAGGCTGGAAGGGCTTGGTCAGGTAGTCGTCGGCACCGGCATCGAATCCGGCCAGTTTGTCGTGCCAGCGCCCGCGTGCAGTCAGCACCAGCACCGGGAAGGTGCGGCCATTGCCGCGCCAGCGTTCGATGATGCTCAGGCCATCCAGGCCCGGCAGGCCGAGGTCCACGATGGCCGCCTGGACGTCTTCGACCTGGCCATGTTCTTCGGCCGCACGGCCATCGGCGAAGGTATCCACCACAAAGCCGGCCTGCTCCAGCAGGGGCCGTAGGCGTTGCGCCAGGTCGTGGTCATCTTCGGCCAGCAGGATCCGCATCAATCGTCCAGTTCGGTCTTCAGCAGCTTGCCGTTGCGCGCATCATAATCCAGCTCCACCACCACGCCGTCGGCGCGCAGTATCTCGACTTCGTACACGGCATCGTCCAGTTCCACTTCCAGCAGCGTGCCGGGATGGCGCCGGATGGCATCGCGCACCACGTCTTCCAGCGGTACGTAGCGGCCCTGTTCCACGGCACGCCGTGCGGTCTGCTGGGCATGGTCGTCGCCTGCCGCCACCGGCATGGCGGGCAGCAGCGCGAGCGCGATCACGACAAGGGTTTTCAACGGATACATGCGCCTATCAATAGCGCAGTGGACTAACCGTTGGCTAACAGCCCGGGCTAGGTGGCTGTTAGGTGGGCTGGGCAGACTGTGTTGGCCGGACCCGCCGCGGTCCATCTTTCCGGAGAACACCATGAACAAGCTGTCCCTGATTGCCGGCGCCACCGTTGCCGCCCTGCTGGGTACCACCGTGGCGGTCACCGCCCATGCCGCACCGCTGGGCCTGGCCCAGGTGGAACAGAAGCTGCGCGACGCCGGCTACAGCCGCATCCACGAGATCGAAAAGGATGACGGGCTGTGGGAAGCCGACGTGACCCGCGACGATGGTCGCTTCCGCGAAGTGTATGTGGACCCGAAGACGGGCGAGATCTTCGACGAGTTCGATGGGCGCACCCAGCTGAACATCGACCAGCTGCTGGCCAAGGCCAAGGAGCAGGGCCTGACGGACATCCATTCGGTGGAGCGAGATGGTGCGACGTGGCAGCTGGAAGCACGCAACGCGCGCAACCAGAAGGTGGACGTGCGCCTGAGCGGGCATGATGGCCGCATCCTGGACAGCGAGCGCGACGGCTGGCTGGATTGATCCACGCGCCATCAGGCCCGGACCGGTAGCGCCGAGTCATGCTCGGCGAGCGCAGCGGTTGAACGCTGCTTACCAGCCGAACGGCGGCGGGCGATCCCAGTAGCCGGGGCCCGGACCATAGCCGCCGCCGAAGCCACCGCCATACGGGCCATCCCAGGGACCGAAGAAACCCGGTCCCTTGCCTTCGCTGACGTGGATGTTGACGTTGACCCCGCGGGTCTTGCCTTCGTCGGTGGTGTAGTTCTTGCTCAGGTTCAGCGTGGCCGCGTTGTAGTGGCTGTTGCCGTAGCCTTCGGAGTAGCCGATGCCGGTGCTGACACTTCCCGAAACGCGCAGCTTGTCATCGGTGACCTCGGCAATGCCGTTATCGCTGCCGCCACGTGCGCGGGGGCCGCTCTTGTCGCCGTAATAGGTGCCTGGGGCGTCCTGCTGGAAGCTGGGATCGTTGAGATAGCGCAGCGGTTCGCTGGGCACGGCCAAGTTCAGGCCGGTGGCCGACTGCGGGCCGGTTGCGCCGGCAGCGCTCTGCGCAAGCACCGCCGAGGGGGCGCAGGCCAGGCACAGCAGGATCAAGGGGCGGATCATGGCACGACGCTCCAGCAGCGGACGGGGCAGGGCACGCGGGCCCTCATGGCGACGCTAGCAGCTGCTGGTTGAATGATGCCTGTCGTTGCGCTTGCAGGGTAGCGCCGAGCCATCCTCGGCGGGCAACAAAGGCGCCGCTGCGCTCGCCGAGCGTGGCTCGGCGCTACCGGGCATCGTGCCGGGCGGGAAGACGTCATCGTGCCGGACGGCAGGACCGGCGTGGATTTAAGATCAGCGCTCCAGCCGTTCGAAGCCGAACAGCGATTGCAGCGGGTGGCGCCTGCGTTCGATGTTCGCGCGCAGCAGGCCTGCGCCGATCATCGAATAGGTGATCCCGTTGCCGCCGTAGGCCATCGCGAACTGGACGCGGGGCCCCCACTGCGCATGCGGCCCGAAGAAAGGCAGGCCGTCGGCGGTTTCAGCGAACGTGCCGCCCCATGCAAACGCCGATACCGGGTCCAGCGAGGGAAACCAGCGCTTCAGACCCTTCATCAATTTGTCCGCCTTGCCATCCACGCGGCGGTCGCGGCGTGCCGGGACATCCACCGCATCGTCCAGTCCGCCCAGCAACAGTCGACCATCGCCGGTGCTGCGCAGGTACAGATACGGCCGCGCGCTTTCCCAGACCATGGTGGTGGCCAGCGGCCCGAGTTCATCGGCGTGCAGTGGATCGGTGATCAAAGCGTAGCTGCTGCGGTTGCGCGCCACGCGCGTGTCCAGCCATCGCTGGTTGGCGTATCCCTGGGCCAGCACCACGTGCCCGGCGCGTACCTGCATTCCGTCTTCGGTCCGTGCGGTGACGCCGCGCGCGGTGGGCTGCAGTGAATGCAGCACGGTCCGGTCGTGCACCTGTCCGCCACGCCGCTTCACCCGCTCCAGCAGCCGGTAGGTCAGGCAGTAGGGGTCCACCCGGGCGGCCTGGCGGGTCAGCAGCGCACCATCACCATCCATCCCCATGCGCTCGCGCAGTGCACCGCGATCCAGCCAGCGCGCGTCCAGTCCGTGCTGGCGGCGTGCGGCGCCTTCGGCCTGCAACACCGGCACGTGGCGGGTCTTGCTGGCCACGTACACGCTGTCCATCTGCTTGAAGTCCACCCCGGACAGGCCGCGGGTGACGTGGCGCAGTTGCGGCAGCGCCTGCGCGCAGGCCTCGTAGGCCAATGCGGCATCGTCCTCGCCATACTGGCGCGCCAGGTCGATCAGATGGGTATCGATCTCGTACTGCAGCAGGGCCGTGCTCGCCGCCGTGCTGCCCCAGCCGATATCGCGCTGTTCGATCACCGTCACCCCGTGCCCATGAGCGGACAGTTCATCGGCGATCAGTGCGCCGGTGATGCCGCCGCCGACCACCAGCACATCGCAGTGCAGGTCGGCTTCAAGCGGAGGGAACGCCTGGATGAGCCCGTTGCGGACGGACCAGTACGGATAGCCGCTTTTAAGATCCATGGGGTCAGGCCGTCGGCTTGCCGGTGTGCGGGGTGTCGATCAGTTTGGACAGATCGAAGCCCTGCTGGCGGGCGCTGGCCAGATAATGGTCGCGAACGGTCTTGTCCAGGTGCGGGGTACGCGATAACAGCCACAGATACTGCCGGTCCGGACTGCCGACCAGCGACACGCTGTAATCCGGCGCGATCTGGATCACCCAGTAGTCGCCCTTGGTGAACGGCAGCCAGCGCAGGCCCTTGGGCAGGAAGCTGACCGCCAGCCGCGCGCTGTCGTTGTCCACGACGCTCGCCTCACCGATGGCTTCCTCGATCTCGCCGTCCATCCGGCAACGGTTGTGGACGCGGATGTTGCCGTTGTCCTGCAGGCTGTAATGCGCCGACACGTCGGTGCAGGCCTCCGGTTCGTGGCGCATCGGCAGCCGGGCGATTTCGTACCAGGTGCCGAGGTAGCGCGGCAGCTTGAGGTCGGGGACGGTTTTGAGGTCGTCGTGGGTGGTCATGTCGGTCTCGTCCCGGAAGCGGTAGGCCACCTTGCCGCGCCCGCCGCCACGGACAGGTGAAACCGTCTTGCCATGGCGTAGGCGCAACAGTGCGTAGCGGCCGGCGGGTTTATCGGGAAGATACGCCGGTCCATGCTGATGAACAGTGACAAGGAGCAATGCCGATGTACCAGGTGATCCTGTTGAAATCCGAATCCAGCTTCGTCCGCGCCAGCTGGGAGCAGGCCGAGGAGGTGGTCGAGCATGAGAGCGTGGCCTACACGCTGCGTGCCGGCCCCCGCCAGCCGCTGCCCACCGACCACGCCTGGGACCCGATCGTGGTGTATGCCCCGGAAGAGATTCCTGAAGAAGAATTCCAGGAGTGGTATGCCGCCCAGCAGCCGCAGGTGGAGGAGCTGCGCCTGAAGTACTGATCCGATCCCCACCCGCCACGTCGTATAGTCCGCGCAGGCGCGGTGGTCCGCGCATGCCGGTATCGTGTTTTGTCTCTTTCCAGCCTGATTCCAAAGCGCGGTGCCCTCGTCGCCCTGCTGATGTTGCTGTTCCTGGCCGGCGCTCCAGTGCTGGCGCAGGAGCCGGCCGACCTGACACCTGACGCCCGGGTAGCCCGGGCCGAGGCCACGCTGAAGTCCGCGCGGGCCTCGCTGGAGGACGCCGAAACGCCCGATACGCTTGCCACCCTGAGCGAGCGGGCGAAGGCGGCCAAGGACGATGCGGACGCGGCCGCCAAAGCGCTGCAGCCGCAGCTGGACCAGCTCAACGAGCAGCTGGCGCCACTGGGCGAGGTGGCCGAGGGCAGCACGGAAGCACGCGAAGTGGCGGTGCAGCGCACCAGCCTGACCAAGCGGCGGAACAGCATTGACGGCACCCTCAAGCGGGCCGAGCTGGCGGTGGTCAACGCCAACCAGCTGGCTGCGGACATCGAAAAGCTGCGCGCCAGCCAGTTCAGCGAGGAGCTGGGCCGCAAGGTCGCCTCGCCGCTGTCGCCGGCCTTGTGGAGCCAGGTGGCCGCGACCGCGCCGGCCGATACCACGCGGGTGCTGGCGCTGTACCGGTTGGGCACCAATGCGGTACGCGATGCGTTGAAGCGTGAGGGCGGGGGCCTGCCGCTGCTGGGCCTTGGGGTATGCCTGGTGCTGTTCTTCCCGGTGCGGCTGTGGCTGCGGGCGCTGGGGCGGCGTTATGCGGCCGCCGAGAACGCGCCGCAGGGTCGCCTGCGCCGGACCGGCCTTGCGGTCTGGCTGCTGGTGGTGGGCACGGCGATGCCCGGGTTGGCGGCCTGGGCGCTGGTGGCGGCGATGGACGCGGTGGGTGCCATCCCGCCGCGCCTGCAGACCGTTTCCAACTACTTCCTGGGGGCCACCTGCTTTGCGGCCTTCATCGTGGCCTTGAGTGCCTGCCTGCTGGCCCCCAAACGACCGTCGTGGCGCCTGCTGGACCTGGACGACACCGCAGCGCGCAACCTGCGCAAGTACGCGTGGAGCGCGGCGGCGGTGAGCTGGATCAGCATCATGCTGGCGGCGGTGGATCGTGCGGCGCGCACCAGCGAGATCAACACCATCGCGCTGGACGGTGTGATCGCGCTGATCTACCTGTGCCTGATCATGGCGATGCTGGTCACGCTGTCCCGGTTGCACCGGCGGCAGACCGCCGAGGCCGCCGAGCGCGCTGAAGCGCAGGCGGCCGATGCACGCGCCCGTGGCCCGGCCCACCGCAGTGGCTGGATCGTGCTGACCCGCGTGGCCGGCAACGTGGTGGTGGCCGCGGCGATCATCGCCTCGCTGTTCGGTTACCTCAATTTCGCCAAGTTCGTGACCTCGCAGCTGGTCTGGGGCGGCATCGTCGCGCTGACCACCAGCCTCCTGCTCAAGTTCGCCGATGATCTGTGCACCTGGATGCTGCATCCGGACAGCCGCATCGGCCGCACCGTGGTGCTGACCACCGGCCTGAGCGCAGCACAGGTGGAGCAGGCCGGCGTGCTGCTGTCGGCCTTCAGCCGCATCGTGCTGGTGCTGCTGGCGCTGCTGATCTTCACTGCTCCGTTCGGCAATGTCGGGTCGGTGCTGGGCAGCGTGGAGGCGCTGTCGAAGGGCATACCGATCAGTGCAGAGATCACGCTGCGGCCTGGCAAGATTCTGCTGGCCATCGTCGTGCTGCTGGCCGGCCTGGCCCTGATGCAGGCGCTGCAGCGTTGGCTGATGGAGACCTATCTGCCGAAGACAGAACTGGATTCGGGTGCGCAGAACTCGATCAGTACCGTGGCCCGCTATCTGGGCATCATCCTTGCCGTGTTGTGGTCGCTGACCGCGTTGGGCATCGGCTTCGGCCAGCTGGCGCTGGTGGTCAGCGCGCTGTCGGTGGGCATCGGCTTCGGCCTGCAGGCGATCACCCAGAACTTCGTCTCCGGCCTGATCCTGCTGGCCGAGCGGCCGGTGAAGATCGGTGACTGGGTGAAGATCGGCGACCAGGAAGGCGACATCCGCCGCATCAACGTGCGCTCCACCGAAATAACGGTCGGCGACAAGTCGACCTTGATCGTGCCGAACTCGGAGCTGATCACCAAGACGGTGCGCAACATGACCATGGGCAGCGCGCAGGGCCGGATCCAGATCCAGTTCACCCTGCCCTTGAACGCGGACGTGGCGGCGGTGAAGCAGGTGCTGCTGGATGCCTACACGGCGCATTCCAGCGTGCTGTCCGACCCGGCGCCGTCGGTGTTCATCGACTCGATCAGCGGCGGTCAGGTGGCGATCAACAGCTTTGCCTACGTCTCCAGCCCGCGCCAGGTGTACGGCACGCGCAGCGACCTGTTCTTCAGCCTGCTGCAGGAACTGGCGGCCAGAGGCATCGCGTTGTCCTCGCCGACGGACATCCACCTGGTGCGGGATCCTGACACTGATCGAGTCGGCTGAGCAGGAGCAACGTCTACAGCCGGAGGGCTATGTGTAGGCGGGGTGGGTTGGCGGGGGACGGCAAGGGCCGCATCCATGCGGGCCTCGTCTCGCACCATCCATGGCGCTCAACGCCCCCGCCAACCCACCCCGCCCCGCCTTTGACAGCTCCATGGTGGCCTTGGACATGCGGTTCTGGTGGCGCCGACCCATGTTCGGCGGATTCGTGGGGCAATGGGGTCCAATGGTCTCCGCCGACCATGGGTCGGCGCTACCGCTTTTAATTCTTTTCTATGCGCGGGTGGCGGCCACCGGAACCTGTCAGGGGGTCGGGCGGTGGGGCTGGGCGGGGGCGTTGAGCGCCATGGATGGCGCGAAACGAGGCCCGCAGGAGCGGCTTTTGCCGTCCCCCGACCAGCCTCACCGCCCGGCCCAGACCAAGGCTGCTGCTTTCAAGCCACCCGCGAGGGGGTCTCACCCGTTCGACCCACTACCCACGCGGCCGCCGCGACGGCACCAGCGCAAACGTATCCACCGCCAGCTTCTCGGCATGGTTCAGCCACGCCCGGATCTCCAGGTCATCCACCTCATGGTCCAGGCCGAAGCTCAGATTGATGCGGCCACTGGCATCGGGCTGCACCCATTGCTGGGCCAGCACCACCTGCCGCTGCGATGACACCGCTTCGATCCAGAAACCGCGCTGCGGCTGCGTACTCGCCACCAGTTCCAGCATGTACTGGCCGGCGCGCGTGCGGCGGCCCTTGTCGGTGATCATGTGCGCCTGGCGCACGCTGGGGCGCGGACCCTCGAAAGCGTCCAGCGCGGCATCCACCTGCACGCCGCCGCGCAGTTCGTCATCGCGGTACAGCTTGATGCCGTTCTCGCGGTTGACCAGCAGCGCGCACCAGTCGCCATCGGCGGAACCGTCTTCAAAGGCGGTGCAGCGGTCCACGTAAGCCAGCGTGCTGTCCTTGTCGGCCTCGTCGAACTGACGCGAGGTGTTCTCCAGGTAGACCGACTTCAGGGCCCAGTCCTTGTCGTACTCCAGCAGCACCGGCGGCTGCACGTGCTGCACACCGACCACCACCTGGTTGCCCTCGTCGATGCGCAGCTCGCGGGTGGGTTCGCCCAGCCACAGCGAACGGGCGAAGGCCAGGTATTTGGGGTAGTCGCGGCCGTTGTCCTTGCGCGCAGCCACGCTGGCGCTGGCCGGACGCTGAGGATCCAGCAGCGAGCGGCCGAAGCCGATGCGCTGGATCGAAGGGTCCAGCAGGCTCAGCAGGGTCGCGCCGCTGTCCAGCGTGGTAGCGTCGTCCACCTGCAGCTGGCGCGGTTCAATGCCGTTTCCCACGAACAGCAGAAGGTTCTCGCGCTCCTGCCTGGCCAGTACGTGGCTGAGGTCGTTGGGCATGGCCAGGTGATCGGACGACACCACGATCAAAGTGTCCTTGCCATACGGGCTGGCCTGGATGCGCGCGACCAGCTGGGAGATCAGGCGATCGGTGCACTTGAGGGCATTGAGCAGGCCGATGTTGCCGTGCTCGCTCTCATAGCGCTCGTTGCGGCACGACACCGGCAGGTGGCCCGCGGGATGATGGGTGTCCATGGTCAGCGTGGTCAGCATGAACGGCTCTTTTCCACGCGAGAGCTGCTCGAAGCGGCGATACGCGGTGTCCAGCAGCACGTCATCGTGCACGCCCCAGGCCGAGTAATGGATGCGACCGACCTTCTTCTGCTGCTTGAACCACGCCAGGTCATGCACTTCATCGAAACCGTGGCTGGCCAGGAACTGGCCCTTGCCGGCGAACTGCCCGTTGGCGCCACCGAGGTAATGATTGGTGTAACCCTGCTGCTTCAGGTAATCACCCAGGCACACGGCCTTGGGCAGGAAGCTGCCCATGCGGTCCATGCTGTTCTCATCGCCCTGGGCGGTGGTCAGCGGCACGCCGCACATCGAGGAAACCAGCCCGGCGATGGTCCAGCCGCTGCCTTCCGGTGAATCCAGCCCGCGCACGTCGAGCGAGCGCGCCGCCAGCTTGTTGAGGTTGGGCATCAGGCCGGGGAAGACCTTCTCGTCCAGATAGGTACGTTCCAGGCTTTCGCCGTAGATCCACACGATGTTGCGCGGACGCTGCAACGGCTGCGTGGGCACCTGGTACTCGGGCGCGATCCCGGCGAAATCGACCGGGCGCAGCTGGTAATACAGGCGCTGGCCATCGGCGAACAGCGGGCTGATGAATACCGCCAGCACCCACACACCGGCGAAGCCGACGAACAGTGCCCGGCCGTTGCCTGGGCGCTGCCAGCGCTTGATGCGCACCAGCGCCAACGGCAGCAGTGACACCAGCAGCAGCGCGATATAGCCGGCGATGACGCGCTTGAAATCGGAGACACCCGCGCCTTCCATATCGGCGCCGAGGTGGTACAACGTGGCCGCATTCAGGCCGTCGCCGGACAGCTGGTCGATCACCCACCAGCTGCTCAGTGCGACCAGCAGGACCGAAAGCAGGCCGGCCTTCCACCACAACCACTTGCTGGAAACCAGCAACAGCCAGGCAAGCACGAACAGCGTAAGCAACAGAATCCAGAGCATGGGCGTATTCGGCAGTGACGGAGGTGGTGATGGACGTCGTACCGACGCGTGTCCATCCGACCGGAACTGCCAAGCACATCTGCATGACAGCCCGATGACCGGATCATGCCTGCACGAACCTGACTGAAATGTTTGTTGAAAACGACGATCGCGGCGATGCCGTCAGCTTTGTGCAGCGTGCGTGAGTGCGTAGTGTCGAGCTTGCTCGACACACGCTACCGGTGGCCGCGCTCTTCGCGGGCGCGTGCGCGGCGGTCGAACAACAGCGCACTGGTGATGATGCCCAGGCCCAGGAATACGCCGATGAGCATCAATATCATCGCGATGGCCGGATACCCGAACAGGTGCACGCCGTTGTCCACCTTCATCATCAACGCCGACGCCAGGATCAGCGCGGCAGTGACGATGCCGGCGGACACGCGGTTGGCGATCTTCTGCAGGTTTTCCATCAGCCGCGATTCTTCCAGCCCGGTCACCTTCATCTGCAGGCGGTTCTCGGCCAACAGCGCCAGGATGTCAGTCATCTTGCGCGGACCGACCCGCAGCAGTTCCTGCACTTCCATTGCTTCGCTGGCCAGGTTGGCCGCCGACAGCGATTTCTTCAGGCGCGCGCGCATCACATGCTGCAGCTGCTTTTCCACGATGCGCCGCGTATCCAGCGTCGGCGACAACAGCCGGCACACGGTTTCCAGGTTCAACAGCGCCTTGCCGATCAGGCTCAGCTCCGGCGGCGTGCGCAGGCCGCTGGCGGTGGCGATGCGCACCATGTCCAGCACCACGCGGCCTTCGGAATAATGGTTGCTGGCGGCGTAGCGGGCGATCATCTGCCCGGTCTCGCGCAGGTAACGTTCTTCTTCGAACGATTCCAGCCGCGTGCTGATGGCGATGATCTCATCGGCCACTTCCTCACCGCGTCCGTCCACGGCGGCAAACAGCACCTTCAGCAAGCGCTCGCGCAGCCGCGGCGGCATGTGCGCGACCATGCCGAGGTCGAAGATCGCCAGGCGGCCATCATGGGTCACCCGCAGGTTGCCCGGATGCGGATCGGCATGGATTTCGCCGTGCACGAAGATCTGGTCCAGGTAACCGCGGATCAGCGCGGCCGCCAGCGGATCCATCGATTGTTCGGTGCGGCGGATGTCCGGGATCATGTCCACGCGCACGCCGTCGGCCAGCTGCATGGTCAGCACGCGATGGCTGCAGTAGTCCCACACCGGCTGCGGTACCCACAGCGGCTTGAAGGGGCGCAGGTGCTGGCCGAAGCGCTGCAGGTTCTCCGCTTCGGCCTGGTAGTCCAGCTCCTGCATCAGGGTCTTGGCGAACTCGTTGAGCCAGTCGCGCAGGCGCACCCGGCGGCCGACCTGGGTCAGGTGATCGGCGGCCAGCGCGAAGCTGCGCAGCGCTTCCAGATCCGAACGCAGCTGCGCGGCAACCTCCGGCTTCTGCACTTTCACCGCCACTTCGCGGCCATCGCGCAGGGTGGCGCGGTGGACCTGGGCGATCGATGCACAGCCCAGCGGCACCGGATCGAAGCTGGCGAACAGGGTGGACACCGTGGCGCCCAGCTCCTTTTCGATGATGGTGTGGATGCGTTCGACCGGGATCGGCGCGACGCTTTCCTGCATCCGTTCCAGCGCCGTGGCGAACTCCACCGGCACCATGTCCGGACGGGTGGACAGCATCTGGCCCAGCTTGACGAAGGTCGGGCCGAGCGATTCCAGATCGGTGACGAACTGCTCCGGGTTGCCGTCCGGCGGCACGTCGGGGGCGCCAGCGGCTTCCAGGTTCATTCCGGAGAAAACGCCGGAATTGCGATAGCGCATCAGCAGGCGGAGGATCTGGCTGCGACGGTTCATGCCGGTGATCAGGGGCGGGTTGGCGGGCGCGGCAGACGGGTTGTTCAAGCAGGACTCCGCGACGGTACGGGAGGCCCAGTGTGGCTGCGCCCAGGTAGTGGAGTGGTGAATCCGGACGCCGTCTTTCAGGATTCACGCCTTTTCGGTCAGAATCCAGCCTCGACCTCCCTTCCAACATGGACCTTTCATGGCCGGCGCCAGCCTGTTCACCCTGCTCGATGACATCGCCACCCTGCTGGACGATGTGGCGGTCCTGACCAAGGTCGCGGCAAAGAAGACCGCCGGCGTGCTGGGCGATGACCTGGCGCTCAACGCGCAGCAGGTCACCGGCATGAGCGCCAACCGCGAACTGCCGGTGATCTGGGCGGTGGCCAAGGGGTCGCTGGTCAACAAGCTGATCCTGGTGCCGGCGGCGCTGGCGATCAGTGCGCTGGAGGCCTGGCTGAAGTCGCGCGGCTACAACGTGCCGCTGATCGTGCCGCTGATGATGCTGGGCGGTGCCTTCCTTTGCTACGAAGGCGTGGAGAAGCTGGCTCATCGCTTCCTGCATCCGGCCGAAGAAGATGAGGCCAAGCAGGCGGAGCGGCGCCAGGCGCTGGCCGATGAGCAGGTGGACATGGTCGCCTTCGAGAAGGACAAGATCAAAGGCGCGATCCGCACCGATTTCATCCTGTCGGCCGAGGTGATCGTGCTGACCCTGGGCGTGGTGGTCACCTCCGGCGCGGCATTCACCCAGCAGCTGCTGACCCTGAGCGTGGTGGCCGTGGCGATGACCGTCTTCGTCTACGGGCTGGTGGCCGGCATCGTCAAGATCGACGACGCCGGGCTGTACCTGGCCAGGAAGGGCGGCGCGGTAGCGGCCTTCGGGCGCGGCATGGTCGCCAGTGCGCCATGGTTGATGAAGTTCCTGTCCATTGCCGGCACTGCCGCGATGTTCCTGGTTGGTGGCGGCATCCTGGTGCACAACGTGCCGGCGCTGCACCACTGGGTGCTGGAGCATGGTGGTGAAGGGCAGTGGGCGTGGCTGGTCAACGCGCTGGCGAACGTGGGCGTGGGCGTGGTGATCGGTGCGCTGGTGCTGGGCGCGGTGATGCTGGTGCAGAAGCTGCGCGGCAAGCCGGCGCATTGACGGACAGGTGGCCTTGGTGGGTGACGACCGTTGGTCGTCACGCTTCCGAGGATCGAAGGCTGTGACGACCAACGGTCGTCACCCACCGGGAGCAGTCGTCACCCACCGGGAGCGGCCGTCACTACCGGGCGGTCATTACCCTTCAGCCGGCCTGCACGCGGTTGCGGCCCAGCCGCTTGGCCGCGTACAACGCTTCGTCGGCGCGTCGCAGCAGCGACTCTGCGGTATCGCCGGCGCTCCACTGCGCCAACCCGGCGCTGAAATGCACCGGAACGCGCTGGTCCTGCACGTTCAACACGCGCTGGGCGAATGAACGCTGCAGGCGCTGCAGGGTCGACATGCTGTCTGCACCGGGGGTATCGGGCATGACCAGCACGAACTCGTCGCCCCCGAGCCGCGCCACGTTGTCGCTGGCACGCAGCAGCAGTTGGCAGACACTGACGAAATGCTTGAGCACGGCGTCGCCGCCGGCGTGGCCGAACTGCGAATTGGTCTGGCTGAACTCGTCCAGATCGATCACCGCGACCGCCAGCGCGGTGCCGGCCCGGCCCGAACGTGCCAGTTCGGACTGCAACAGCTCGTCCAGTCCACGGCGGTTGAGCGCGCCGGTCAGCGGGTCGGTACGGACCAGGTCGGTCACCTCGCGCAGGTCCTGTTCCAGCTGGGCGATGCGCTGTTCGGCCACTTCCACTTCCAGCCGTGCGTTGGCCAGGTGGTCGCGTGCCTGCGCAGCCTGCTGCTGCACCCGGCCGGTGTCCTGCAGCACGCCCTGCAGCAGCTGGTTGAGGTCGGCGATGCTGCGTGCTTCACGCAGCGCCAGGGCGTAGCTGCTGATGCGGTCGTGGTACTCGCCGGTGCTGTTGGCCATGCCGTCCAGCTGTTGCACGAAGTCGCCCATCAGCCCGCGCATGGCGGCCTTGGATTCGCTGATGCCCTGCTTGAGCAGGCCCTGCTTGTAGATCACCTGGCGCAGTTCACTGCGGGTCCGTTCGACCGCCGCGGTGTCCAGCGGACCGGACAACAACTGGCGCACCGCGTCGATCTGTCCGTGCAGCCAAGCCCCGTCATCGAGCAGTTCGCTGATGTTTTCCAGCAGCAGGTCGAACAGGCCCAGCAGCAGCTCGTCGCGTTCCTGCCAGGCCTCGCTGCGCACGCCGATCTGGTGGCCCAGTTCGCGCTGGCCCTGTTCCAGCGCGTCCAGCGGCTGGCCGGGCTGCCATTGCTTCCAGGCGGCGGCCTGCGCCACGGCCTGTTCGCGCAGCTGCGGATCGTGCTGCAGCAGGCCGGCCACGGTGATGCCCAGCACCTGGCGCAGCTGTTCGCGCAGGCGATCGCCGTCGGGCGGCGCATCGGGGGCGTGCAGTTCGATGGTGCGGATGTATTTGTCGATCAGCTGGCGCATCGCGCGGCCGTAGCGTGGCCAGTCCGCATCGGCCTGCGCCGACTGCAGGCGGTCGCCCATGTCGCCGAGCTCGCCGGGCAGGGTCGCCATGCCATCGGCAAAGGCCGCCAGCAGGGATTCGGGGTGTGAGGCGTGCGCGAACAGCTGCTGCAGGCTGAGTCCGTTGCCACCGCGGGTCACCGCGCGGGGACCGTCGCCACCCACGGCGGCCGCACGGACCAGCGCCAGCGGTCCAGGCTGGGCGCCGGGGGCGGGGCGGGAGTCACGGCGGTCCGTCATGCAGGAGTGTCCGGGGGAGGCAAAGGCTGGTGACAGCATATCGGCGCGGCCGTCGTTGGCTTTATACCCGTCCAGCGTTCACGATGGGGAAAATCAGCCAGGGGAGAAGGCGATGCGGGTAATGCTGTTGGGCGCGAGCGGACTCGTAGGGAGCCAGGCACTGGCGTTGTTGCTGGACGATCCCCGCTGCACGGGGCTGGTTGCGCCGAGCCGGCGGCCGCTGCAGGCGACCGCGTCCAAGCTGGACAATCCGGTGCTGGATTTCGAGCACCTGCCCGGCACCGCGCCTTGGTGGGCGGTGGATGCGGTGATCTGCGCGCTGGGCAGCACGATGGCCCAGGCCGGCAGCCGCGAGGCCTTCAAGCGCATCGACCACGATTACCCGTTGACCTTCGCCGGCCAGGCCCTTGCGCATGGTGCCGGCACCTTCGTACTGAACTCCGCGGCGGGCGCGGATGCGGGATCGCGGATCTTCTACAACCGGGTGAAGGGGGCGCTGGAACAGGAGCTGCGCGGGCTGGATTTCGATTCATTGACGCTGGTGCGGCCCGGGCTGATCGGTGGCCAGCGTGTGCACAAACGCACCGGTGAACAGCTGGCGCTGCGGGTGCTGGGCGTGCTGGGTCCGCTGTTGCCGCGCGGCTGGCGAATCAATCCGGCGGAGAACATCGCGGCCGCGCTGGTGGATGCCGCATTGGCACCGCGCCCCGGCGAACACGTGGTCAGCGCCGCTGAGCTGGCCTGAGCACGTGTGGGTGACGACCGTTGGTCGTCACCGTCTCGGCCGGGCTGTGACGACCAACGGTCGTGACCCACAAGGGCCGTCATTACCGCATCAGTTGGCCAGCGCCAGGTCGTCCATCATCGCGCGCAGGAAGCGGGCGGCTTCGCCGCCGGTGGCCACGCGGTGGTCGAAAGTGACCGACAGCGGGATCACCTTGTGCGATTCCACGCCGCCCATTACCGGAGTCATCTGGTAGCGGGCACGCCCGGCACCGATGATGGCTACGCACGGCGGCACCACCACCGGGGTGGCGTAGCGGCCGGCGAACATGCCGAAGTTGGACAGCGAGATCGTGTAGCCACTCAGTTCCGAGGCGGCGATCGAACGGGCTTCGACCTGCTCACGCAGGCGGTTGACGCCTTCGCGGATCCCGCGCGCATCGAGCATGTCGGCGTTGCGCAGGGCCGGCACGAACAGGCCCTCCTCGGTATCCACCGCGATGCCCACGTCCACGTGCGCGTGCAGGGTGCGGGTCAGCGCTTCGCCGTCGAACCAGGCGTTCATCGCCGGGACCTTCTGGCAGGCGACCACGATCGCGCGCACCAGGCGGGCGGTGACATCGTTGCCCGGCAGCCACGCATGCAGATCGGCATCGTCGTTCAGCGTGGTCGGCACGACCTTGCTGTGCGCATCGGCCATCACCCGCGCCATGTTGCGACGTACGCCCTTCAGCTGCTCCGGCTGGCCCTTGGCGGACACGCCCGGCGGCTGGGTGCGCATCGGCTTGCCGGCGGCCGACATCGGCGCGCGCGGGCTTTCCACGCGTGCCGGTGCCGGTGCGGACACCTGCGCGGCCTGCGGTGCCGCCGCTGCAGTCGGCGTAGCGCCGACCTTGGCAGTGCCATCGGTAGCAGCCTGTTTGACGTCGGCCATGGTGACCGCGCCATCGGTACCGCTGGCGCGCACGCGCGACAGGTCCACGCCCAGCTTGCGCGCCATCGCACGCACCGCCGGCACGGCCTTGACGCCGCCGACAGCGACCGCTTGTTCGGCGTGCACGGTGTTGGAGCTCTGCATCGCGCCGACCACGGTGCCGGCGTCATCGCGCTCGCCGGCGTCCTTGATCTCGCCGCCTTCATCGGAGGCCACCACGGCATTGGCCTGGGCCGGCGCCGGCTGCCCGGTGCTCGGCGTCGCCGCCGGTGCGGCGTGGCCGTGGCTGTGGCCGGTGTCCTGGCCGTCCGCACGCTGCGGCAGGTTCGGGTCCAGTTCGAAACTGGCCAGCACAGCGCCGGTCGGGATGATGTCACCGGCCGCGCCGGACAGCTTCAGTATCCTGCCGGACACCGGCGAAGGCACTTCCACCACGGCCTTGGCCGTCTCCATCGATACCAGCGGCTCATCCAGGCGGATGGTGTCGCCTTCCTTGACGAACCATTCCACGATGGTGGCGTCCGGCAGGCCTTCGCCCAGGTCGGGCAGGTTGAAATTCTTGGTCTGGCTCATGTGCAGTTCTCTTCCAGCAGTTCCAGTTCGTGGGCCGGCAGCCAGCCCGTCGCGCCATTCGCGCGCTCGGACCACCACCAGCCCCCATGTTCATGATGCAGCCGTACCATCTCGCCGTTTTCCACGTCCAGCTCGCGGGCGTCATAGTCACGCAGGGCTTCTGCGTGGCCATCGTCCAGCAGCTGCAGCCAGGCGACCGGCGCCCAGCCTGCGCCACCTTCGCGGGTGCGCACCCAGGCGAATGCCGGCCATTCCTCGTCGCGCACACCGACCTCGACGATCTGGCCGGTGCGCAGCCGGAGCGGGTTGGGGTACTGGCTGCGGTACGGGCCGAGAAGACGGGCCCGCATGTCAGCCTGCCGCAACGGCGCGCTTGGCCGCCGCCACGATCCGCTCCACGCTGGGCAGGTACTTCATTTCCAGGCGGAACAACGGAATGTGGGTGTCATAGCCGGTGACCCGCTCGACCGGTGCCAGCAGGTCGTACAGCGATTCCTCGGCCAGCCGCGCGGCGATCTCCGCGCCGAAGCCCGCGGTCTTCGGGGCCTCCTGCACGATCACGCAGCGGCCGGTCTTGGCCACCGATTCGGCGATGGTGGCGAAGTCCAGCGGGCGCAGCGTGGCCACGTCGATGACTTCGGCACTGATGCCTTCGCCGGCCAGCTTGTCGGCTGCTTCCAGTGCTTCCTTCACCTGTGCGCCCCAGGTCACCAGGGTCACGTCGGTGCCGTCGCGCAGCACGAAGCAGACGTCCAGCGGCAGCGCTTCGCCATCGTTGGCCACCACTTCCTTGTACTGCCGGTAGATGCGCTTGGGCTCCATGTAGATGACCGGATCCGGTTCGCGGATCGCCGCCAGCAGCAGGCCGTAGGCGCGCTGCGGCGAGGACGGCAGCACCACGCGCAGGCCGGGCACGTTGGTGAAGATCGATTCGTTGGCTTCGCTGTGGTGTTCCGGGGCCCGGATGCCACCGCCCCACGGCACGCGCAGCACCATCGGGCAGTGCAGGCGGCCACGGGTACGGGTACGCAGGCGCGCGGCATGGCAGATGATGTGGTCGACCATCGGATACATGAAGCCGTCAAACTGGGCTTCTGCGATCGGCTTCATGCCCTGCGCGGCCAGGCCGATGGTCAGGCCGGCGATGGTGGTTTCATCCAGCGGAGTATCGAGGATGCGGTTGGCGCCGAAGCGCTGCTGCAGGCCGGCGGTGGCGCGGAACACGCCGCCGTTGACGCCCACGTCCTCGCCCAGCACCAGCACGGATTTGTCGTGCTCAAGCTCCCAGGCCAGCGCCTGGGTGATGGCTTCGATCAGGGTGATGGGGGTGCTGGTCATGACCGTGTCTCCACCGGCGACAGCGGCGCTGTCGGCGGCATTGGTGCGGGAAGCAGGAACGCCGTGCTTGATGTCATCCATGACGCTGCTCCAGGGCAATGGCGGCAGCGCGCTGGGCCAGCAGGTCCGGTGGCGGATCGGCATACAGGAAATCAAACATCGCTTCGACCGGCTGCACCGGGGTGTTGAGGTACTGGTTCACGTCCTCGTCCACGCGCGCGCCGCACTGCTCGATCCAGGCCTTTTCTTCGGCTTCGCTCCACACGCCCTGGTCGGTCAAGTATCTGCGCAGGCGCAGCATCGGCTCCAGCAGCCAGGCATCCTTCACTTCGGCATCGTCGCGGTAGCGGCGCGCGTCGTCGGCGGTGGTGTGGTCGGACAGGCGGTAGGTCATCAGTTCCAGCACCGTGCCGCCGTTGCCGGACAGGCCGCGCTCGCGCGCCTGTTCCATCGCCGCCAGCACTGCGATCAGGTCGTTGCCATCCACCTGCAGGCAGTGCAGGCCACCGGCCAGGCCCTTCTGCGCCAGCGTTTCGGCACCGGTCTGGGCCGAACGGGGCACTGAAATGGCCCAGCCGTTGTTGACGATGCACAGGATCAGCGGCAGCTTGTAGGCGCCAGCCGAATTCAGTGCCGCGTAGAAGTCGGTCTTGGAACTGCCACCGTCACCGCACACCGCCACGGCGATCTGCTTCTCCTCGTTGAGCTTGAACTTCAGCGCCGCACCGGCCGCGTGCAGGCACTGGGTGGAAATCGGCACGCAGAACGGGAAGTCCTTGGCCGCATTGCCGCCGTAGTCGTTGCCGCGCTCGTCGCCGCCCCAGTACATCAGCACGTCGTAGGGGCGCACGCCGCGCATGAACATGGCGCCGTATTCACGGTAGCTCGGCGCGAACACATCGCCGGGATGCATGGCTGCACCGATGCCGACATGTGCCGCTTCGTGGCCCAGGCAGGCGGCATAGGTGCCGAGCTTGCCGGTGCGCTGCAGGGCGATGGACTTGCTGTCGAAGACGCGCACGTAGAGCATCTGCTTGAACAGCGGGACCAGCACCTTGGGATCCCGCAGCGAAGCGGGCAGGTCATCGCGGACGAGCTTGCCGTCTGCGTTGAGGTACTGGAGGTATTCGATCTTGAACTCAGCGGCAACTGTCATTGCGGACTGCACCTTCGACAGGAAGTTACAAATGATATGAATCGCCATGTTAAGGACGGCGTATGAAAAAGCTGTCCTGCGGCGCAGCAAGGGTTTCCCCGGCCAGGCTCCTGCCGGCGGGTAGGCGGCCCGTGACAGCAACGTATTCAGCCGTTGCTGCAGAGCACCAGAATACGCCCGTGAGGGCGGGGATGGGACCCTCCGGAAGCGGTTCCACGCGCCGGGATGCGGGTTTGTGCGTTCCACGGGCCCTGTGACGACCAACGGTCGTCACCCACCGAAGGCAGCGGCCCACGGTCGTCACCCCGCCGCAGCCAACGGCCCAGGGTCGTGCCCCACCGAAGGCAGCGGCCCACGGTCCTCCCCCCCCCGCGCCGGCGATCTGCGGTCGGCCTGCTACGCTTTCTCTTTTCAGCCGGTCCCGCCCCATGTCCGTCGACAACAACCAACGTGATCTCGAAGCCGGCATCCTGACCGACCTGCAGGACCGGCTGACCTATGGCGGCTACCTGCGGCTGGACCAGCTGCTCGCCGCGCAGCAGCCGCTTTCCAGCCCGCCGCACCACGACGAGATGCTGTTCATCATCCAGCACCAGACCTCCGAGCTGTGGCTGAAGCTGCTGGCGCACGAGCTGGGCGCGGCGATCGGCTTCCTGCAGCGTGACCAGGTCTGGCAGTGCCAGAAGGTGCTGGCGCGCAGCAAGCTGGTGCTGCGCCAGCTGACCGAGCAATGGTCGGTGCTGGAGACGCTGACGCCGTCCGAGTACATGGGCTTCCGCGATGTGCTGGGCCCTTCCTCCGGCTTCCAGTCGCTGCAGTACCGCTACATCGAGTTCCTGCTGGGCAACAAGAACGCGCAGATGCTCAAGGTGTTCGAGCACGACGAAGCGGGCCAGCAGCGGCTGCGCCAGGCACTCCAGGCGCCGAGCCTGTACGAGGAGTTCCTGCAGTACCTGTCGCGCTTCGGCCACGACATCCCGGCGCAGTACCTGGACCGCGACTGGTCACTGCCGCACGTGGCCGACGATGCGCTGCACCCGGTGTTCGAGCGCATCTACCAGGACACCGACCGCTACTGGCGCGAGTACGCGCTGTGCGAGGACCTGGTCGATCTGGAGACGGCCTTCCAGCTGTGGCGGTTCCGCCATATGCGCACCGTGATGCGGGTGATCGGCTTCAAGCGCGGCACCGGCGGTTCGTCCGGGGTGGGCTTCCTGGCCAAGGCGCTGGAGCTGACCTTCTTCCCGGAACTGTTCCAGGTGCGGACCACGCTGGAGGGCTGAGCCGCCGGCGTCCCCCATTCAGATTGTTGCAGTTGCAAGTTCCGCGACCGGGCGGTGACCTGCTTCGATCGGTGTGTATTTGACGTGAACGCCAGAAGTCGGTGATCCTCGCGCGTTAGCTCGGCACAGCGGACGTGCCTGTCATCCACCGAACCAGGAATCCCGCATGAGCCTGAACGCCACTGCGAATACCCCCGAACCGGCCGTGCCGGAATTCAAGACCACATTGGGCCACCCACGCCCGCTGTGGATGCTGTTCATGACCGAGTTCTGGGAACGTTTTGCGTTCTACGGCATCCGCTGGGCACTGGTGCTGTACATCGTGTCGCAGTTCTTCAACGGCGATGCCGGCGGTGAAGCCGCGGCCAGCCGCACCTACGGCGCCTACCTGGCGCTGGTGTACGCAGCGGCCATCTTCGGCGGCTACATCGCCGACCGCGTGCTGGGCTACCAGCGCTCGATCCTCACCGGCGCGGTGATCATGGCGGCGGGCCTGTTCATGATCTCCCTGCCCAACCACCAGGTGTTCGAACTGGGCCTGGCCACGATCATCGTGGGCAATGGCCTGTTCAAGCCGAACATCTCGACCATGGTCGGCAAGCTGTACGGCCTGAACGATCCGCGTCGCGACTCCGGTTTCACCATCTTCTACATGGGCATCAACATCGGCGCGATGATCGCCCCGGTGCTGACCGAATACCTCGCACGCAAGGTGTTCGGCACCAGCGCGATGCCGTCCTACAAGGTGGTGTTCATCGCCTCCGGCGTGGGCATGCTGATCAGCCTGGTGTGGTTCTACATCGGCCGCAAGGGCCTGAACGGCATCGGCGCACCGCCGGCCGGCGCCGAAGGCTATGGCCGCATCGTGATGGTCGCGGTGGGTTCGCTGGTGGCCATTCCGGTGGCGTTCTTCCTGCTCTCCACCGGCGCCACCGCGTTGGCCTGGATCCTGCTGGTGCTGTTCATCGCGCTGGCCGTCCTGCTGCTGGTCGAAGGTGTCCGCAACGGCAAGGTCGCGCGCGACCGCGTGATCGCGATGCTGATCATCTTCGCCTTCAACGTGATGTTCTGGATGTTCTTCGAACAGGCCGGCAGCTCGTTCACCTTCCTCGCCGACAACATCGTCAACCGCAACCTCGGCGGCTGGGAATTCCCGACCGCCTGGTTCCAGTCGGTGAACTCGGTGGCCATCATCACCCTGGCCCCGATCATCGCGTGGATCTGGGTGGCGATGGGCCGTGCCAATCCGTCCATCCCGCGCAAGTTCGGCCTGGGCCTGCTGTTCAACGGCGCGGCCTTCGCCCTGCTGATGTTCGCGTTGTCGCAGCTGGTCGTGGACGGCAAGATCCCGTTCTGGACGCTGTTCATGGTCTACGTGATCCAGTCCATCGGTGAGCTGTGCCTGTCGCCGATCGGCCTGTCGATGGTCACCAAGCTGGCCCCGGTCCGCCTGGTCGGCTTCGGCATGGGTGGCTGGTTCCTGTCCACCGGCATCGGCAACAACCTGTCGGGCATCTTCGCCGGCGTGGTCAGCGGTGAAGGCGGCATGACCGTGGAATCGGCGCTGAAAGGGTATACCTTCGGCTTCTGGGCGTTGATCGGTTCGGGTGTGATCCTGTTCCTGCTGGCGCCGCTGATCAACAAGCTAATGCACGGCGTCAAGTAAGAGGAAGAGCGAATGCGCAAGATCGCAGGTTGGATGTCCATGGGGGTTCTGGCCGCTGCTCTGGCAGCATGCTCGCAACCCGGTTCCGAGTCCGCCAAGGCGCCTGCGCAGCCGCTGGATACGCGTCCCACCGAGGCACCGGCCGCTGATCCCAGCGTGCCGGTGGCCTCCGGCAATACCCCGGCGGCTGCGGACATCGCGGCCATCGCGGCACTCAACGCCTCGTTCGATCCGGCCCGCGACCCGGCCGCGGACCTGGAAACGGCCAAAGTGGAGGCGCAGCGTGGCAACAAGCGCATCATCCTGGACGTGGGCGGTGAGTGGTGCCCGTGGTGCCACATCCTGGACAAATTCGTCGAAGGCGACGCCGAAGTGCGCCGCATGCGTGACGCGAACTACGTGTGGATGAAGGTCAATTACAGCGAAGACAACGAGAACAAGGCGTTCCTGTCGCAGTTCCCGGAAGTGAAGGGCTACCCGCACCTGTTCGTGCTGGACGCCGAGGGAGGCCTGCTGCATTCGCAGTTCACCGGTGAGCTGGAGCAGGGCAAGAGCTACGACCGTGCGAAGTTCCTCGCCTTCATGAAGGAATGGGCGCCGCGCTGAGGCGCGCTGCCAGGCCGCAGCGCTCAATTCCGCCACGCTGCGGCCGCTAACGCCAAGGTACCGACGCCACGCTGACCGTGGCGCACGACCTGGAGCGTCCGATGCACAGCGAGCTGATCGACCATCCCCCTGCCGACACCGTGGCACTGCCTGCGGTGGACGTGCTGATGGACGATGGCGCTGCGGTGGCTGCGGCGGCGATACCGCCCGGCACGCACAAGCTGCCCGTGGTGGCGCTGCCGGACAACCCCGCATTGGCCGCTGCGGTGCAGAAGCTGGTGGAACAGAAAGAACGCCTGGACCTGCTCGCCCGTGACCCGAAACTGGCCGGCCTGCTGCCGCCGGAATGGCTGGGGCAGGGCGGACGGGCGGTGGACGTGGCGGCCTTCGTGCAGGGCGTGCTGCCGTTCCTGCAGGCCGCCGAGCGGGGCGAAACCGCGCCGATGCGCCTGCCGCTGCGGCATGTGCTGGGCGACAGCGGGCGCTGGTCGGTGGCCGATGTCGCCGAGCCGCAGTCGCTGGCCTGGTTGCTGGCCAGCGATGAGCGCGCGACGGTCGGCAGCCGCGACCATGCCGACGCCTTGCTGATCGGCGCGTTGGGCCTGGCGTGGATGCAGGAAGGACGCAGCCGTCCGGGCTTCCTGCGCGCGATGGGCGTGGACACGCTGGCCGCGCGGACCACCATGCTCGGCTATCCGCCGCCCGAAGAACTGGCCCTGTACGAGGTCACCGCGCATGGCCGGCGCGAGGTCTGGTGCGTACACGGACGCCGCCGCCTGCGACCGCTGCCGACGCCCTGGCTGAGCGTGCCGCTGCTGGTCGCCTACGGAGTGAAGCCGCCGCAGCCGTGGCCGTCCAGCTATCCCGCCATCGAGGCGGTGGCGCGCGAGCTGGCCACTGCTCGGCAGGGCCGCGCGCTGCCGGAAATCAGCCTGCCGGTGGTGGTGCGCAAGATCGCCGAGGATGCCAACGGGGACATCTGGCAGCCGGTCAGCCTGCTGCAGCTGGGCACCTGGGTGCCGCGCTGGCCGTTCTTCCTGGCCATCTTCGTCGGCCTGCCCTCGCTGCTGCTGGTCACCGCTGCACTGGCGCTGCCGGGGGCGATCGAAGCGGCCACGGTGGCGGCCTCGCTGGGCTTCGCCGCCGGTGCCATCGGCGCGCTGGCCGCGCCCTGGGTCTACGCCCGGCGCAAGCACCTGAGCTGAGGATCGGCTCTACCTGGTGTCCAGGGCAGGCCGACGGAGTCGGCTCTACCCGACGCCCGTTCTTATTCGGCCATCCGCTGCAGGCCTTCACCGGCCAGGCGCAGGATCAGCTTTTCCAGCAGCTGTTCTTCGTCTTCGCTGAGCACGGACATCAGCTTGCGGGTGGTCTCGATGACCAGCGGGGCGATGGTCTCGTACACCTCGAAGCCGGCCGCCGACAGCGCCAGCACCGAGCGGCGGCGGTCATCGCCATGGGTTTCGCGCTTGATGAAACCGCGCTCCAGCAGGCGCGCCACCGCGCGGCTGACCGCGACCTTGTCCATCGCCGTGCGTTCGGACACTTCGCTGGCCGACGAGCCGGGGTACAGCGCCAGGATGGTGATCACCCGCCATTCCGGAATCGCCAGGCCGTAGCGGTCACCGTACAGTTTGGCGATGTTGCCACTGACCCGGTTGGAGAGCACGCTCAGCCGGTAGGGCAGGAACTGTTCCAGGTCGAGCAGGACGTGCGAGGCACGCACGCTGGTGGAAGCGGGATCGGGTGGGCTCATGCTGCGGTGCACCTTGCTGGTGGTTTCAGGTGTAACTATAAAGGGGATGTACTGGCCCTGCATTGTCGCGGGTCCCTCTGTCGCCCGCACCTGGTTTGATGCGGAAAAGATTCGGAGCCTTATGCCATGAATACCACCGTCCAGACCGCCTCGCATCCCAATCCGGGCATGCAGGTGACCACGTTTGAAAACCCGATGGGCATCGACGGCTTCGAGTTCGTCGAATTCGCCGCCCCCGCCGGGCGCGGCCAGGAGCTGCATGCCTACTTCCGCAGCATGGGATTCACCGCCGTGCTGAAGCACACCACCCGCCCGATCACCGTATACCGGCAGGGTGGCGTCAACTTCCTGGTCAATGAAGACCCGGATTCGTTCGCCGCCGACTTCGCTGAAAAGCACGGTCCGTGCGCGTGCGGTTTCGCCATCCGCTTCCAGAAGCCCGGTGCCGAGGTCTACCAGACCGCGCTGGGCAATGGCGCCAAGCCGGTCGACTTCAAGCCGGACTCCAGGGCGGTGGATGCGCCAGTGATCAAGGGCATCGGCGACTGCATGCTGTACCTGGTGGACCGCTACGGCGACGCCGGCAGCATCTACGGCGATGACTACGAAGCCATCGAGGGCGCCGACCAGGCACCGAAGGGCTTCGGCCTGACCTTCATCGACCACCTGACCCATAACCTGTACTTCGGCAACATGCAGCAGTGGTCGGACTACTACGAGCGGCTGTTCAACTTCCGCGAGATCCGCTACTTCGACATCAAGGGCCTGAAGACCGGCCTGGTGTCCAAGGCGATGACCGCCCCGGACGGCATCGTGCGTATTCCGCTCAATGAATCGTCCGATCCGAAGAGCCAGATCAACGAATACCTGGACGCCTACAAGGGCGAAGGCATCCAGCACATCGCCTGCTTCACCGAGAACATCTACGAGACCGTGGAAGCCATGCGCGAGCAGGGCGTGCAGTTCCTGGACACGCCGGAAACCTACTTCGACGTGATCGACCAGCGCGTTCCGGGGCATGGCGAGGACGTGGCGCGACTGGCCCGCAACAAGATCCTGATCGATGCCGATCCGGAAACCCACCAGCGCAAGCTGCTGCAGATCTTCACCCTGAACTGCATCGGTCCGATCTTCTTCGAGATCATCCAGCGCAAGGGCAACGAGGGCTTCGGCGAAGGCAACTTCACCGCGCTGTTCGAGAGCATCGAGCGCGACCAGATGCGCCGCGGCGTACTGTAAGCGGCATATCGCTCGGGTAAGGTAGGTGCCGGCCACGCGCCGGCACATGACGGGATGCCAGACATGACCAGCACCATCGAAGCACGCGGCTACCAGACCGGGTTCGGCAACGAGTTCGCCAGCGAAGCGCGGGCCGGTGCGCTGCCGATCGGGCAGAACGCGCCGCAGACCGTGGCCCACGGGCTGTATGCCGAACAATTGTCCGGGACCGCGTTCACCGCCCCGCGCGGCAGCAACCGCCGCAGCTGGCTGTACCGGATCCGCCCGGCGGTAACCCATGGCGAGTTCACCGCGTTCGCGCAGGAGCGCCTGCAGGGCAGTTTCCCCGGGCTGCCGGCCGCGCCGAACCAGCTGCGCTGGAGCCCGCTGCCGCTGCCCGATGCACCGGCTGATTTCGTCGAAGGCCTGTACACGATGGGCGGCAACGGCGGCCCGGATGCGCATGCCGGTGTGGCCATCCACCTGTACGCCGCCAACCGTGACATGCAGGGGCGTTATTTCTACAACGCCGACGGCGAGCTGTTGATCGTCCCGCAGCTGGGACGCCTGCGCCTGCTCACCGAAATGGGCGTGGTCGAGGTCGAGCCGCAGCAGATCGCGGTGATCCCGCGCGGCGTGCGTTTCCGCGTTGAACTGCCGGACGGGCAGGCACGCGGCTATGTCTGCGAGAACTTCGGTGCGCTGCTGAAGCTGCCCGACCTGGGGCCGATCGGCTCCAATGGGCTGGCCAATCCGCGCGATTTCGAAACCCCGCATGCGGCGTTCGAAGACCTCGACGGCGAGTTCGAACTGGTGGCGAAATTCGACGGCCAGCTGTGGCGCGCGCGCATCGACCATTCACCGCTGGACGTGGTGGCCTGGCACGGCAACTACGCGCCGTACCGCTACGACCTGCGCCGTTTCAACACGATCGGCTCGATCAGCTTCGACCACCCGGATCCGTCGATCTTCCTGGTGCTGCATTCGCCGAGCGATACCGCCGGCACCAGCAACATGGATTTCGCGATCTTCCCGCCGCGTTGGCTGGTGGCCCAGCACACCTTCCGCCCGCCGTGGTTCCACCGCAACATCGCCAGCGAGTTCATGGGCCTGGTGCACGGGGCCTACGATGCGAAAGCCGAAGGCTTCGTGCCTGGCGGTGCGTCGCTGCACAACTGCATGAGCGGCCACGGTCCGGATGCGCCGACCTTCGACAAGGCATCGGCGGCCGACCTGTCCCGCCCGGATGTGATCAAGGACACCATGGCGTTCATGTTCGAAACGCGCGGGGTGATCCGCCCGACAGCGCAGGCCCTGTCGGCCGCCCATCGCCAGGGTGACTACCAGCAATGCTGGAACGGCCTGCGCAACAACTTCCGCTGATAAAAAGGGGACGGAGGGAGTTAAGTCGTTTCCGGCACCGCCGGAAGTGACTTAACTCCCTCCGTCCCCTTTTTGAACGTGTTGAGGTGTTCATGCGGGATGACTTCCAGCAGCCGGCCGTGGACGCGTTCTGCGTAGCCGGCCGAGGTCAGGCCGGGGAGGGCGTCGAGGGCGCCCTGCATGGCGTCCACCACGTCGCCTTCCTGGCGCGCCTGCTGCAGTTCGCGCAGCAGCGCGGCGGCCTGCGGGTGGCGCTGCATTTCCAGGATGCCCAGCAGGTAGATGCGCGCGGCGGCCATCGAACGCCGGCGTTCAGCGGATGGCGCGGTCGGGGCAGCTGCCGGCGATGGCGCCGACATCGGTGAGACCGGGCGGGCAGGCGCTATCGGCGTGGGGGCTGACGCCTCCAGCACCTCCGGTGTAGTCACCAGATAGCCGGCCTGGACCAGCTGGATCACCATCGCCGGGGCATCCGCACCGATCATGGTGGTCAACGCTGCGAGGTCACGTTGGCCGTCGCAGAGGATCAGCAGGCGGCGCTGGCGCATGTCCAGCGGGGCGCGGTGGGCCTGCAGCGCGGTTCGGGCTTGGTCGGTCTTGCGCGGGAGCATGGGCGGCTGCAGAGAAGGCGGTGCAGGCCGAGCCTGAATGTCCGCCGTGAAACCATGATGACAATGCGGCGCGTGCACATCCGGCGCGGTAGCGTTCGCGCACTGCCTTCCAGGAGATGTCCCGATGAAAGCCTTCCCCGTAGCCGGCCTGCTGGCCCTGTCCCTTGCCGCCTGCAGCCAGGGCCCGGAAGCGAGCCCGGAGGCGACCTCGCCGATGACCGAAGCGGCCACCAATCCAGCCAAGGACGCCGACGTCTCCGCCGATCCCGACCTGAACAACGCCTCGCCGATCGATCCGCGGCGTGACAGCCCGGCGCGCCTGGACGGCTTCGGTGCGGTGGACCTGGGGTCGAGCCTGGACGATGTCCGCGGTCGATTCGGTGCGCCGTTGCAGGGCGACGTACCGAACGATGAATGCCATTACATCCGCCCGCAGAAGGAGTCGGCCGAAGGCCCGTTCCTGATGATCGAAGGCAACAGGCTGGTGCGCTACGACGTGCGCGGCCCGGGCATCGTCGCCCCCGGCGGCGGTCGCGTGGGCATGAGCCTGGGTGAGCTGCAGCAGCTGTATCCCGAACGCGCCGACCTGGGCCCGGACAAATACGATCCGCAGGCCCAGCACCTGCGCGTGCGTCCGGAGCAGGAAGGGCACGGCATCATCGATTTCGCGCTTGGCGCCGATGGCAAGGTCAGCGCGTGGCGGGTGGGCCTGCCGCCGCAGGTGGATTATGTGGAAGGGTGTGGTTGAGGGGTGAGGTGACCCTGTGACGACCAACGGTCGTCACCCACCAGAGTCGGGGCCTCACCCACCAGAGGCGGGGCCTCACCCACCAGAGTCGGGGCCTCACCCTCCAGAGGCGGGGTCTCACCCATCAGAGGCGCGGCGTGACCCACCGGGACACGGGGATCCACCGTAGAATCGCCGTGACTCCCGCTCAAGGACTGCCTGATGATCGCCCTCGCCATCGCCTGGTTCGTGCTCGGCATCATCCTGCTGGGGCTTGGCGGCGACACCGTCGTCAAGGCCGCCTCCGGGCTGGCCCAGCGCTTTGGCGCATCGCCCTTCACCGCCGGCCTGTTGCTGCTGGGCGTGGCGACGTCCGTGCCGGAGCTGGCAGTCAACGCGCGCGCGCTGGCCGTTGGCCAGCCCGAGCTTGCGCTCGGCAATGCGGTGGGCAGCACGCTGGCCAACCTGGGCTTGACCCTCGCGCTGGCCGCACTCGCCGTCCCTCTGCTGATGCGCGCGCGGGTGATCGTGGCGAGCTGGTTCGGCGTGCTGGCGGCCGCGCTGCTGCTGATCGTATTCGGCCTGGATGGACAACTGCTGCGCTGGGAAGGCGGCGTGCTGTTGGCGGCCTTCGTCCTGTTCTTCGTACTGCTGCTGCGCCGTGGACGGCATGAGGCGCCGCAGGTTCAGGCGCTGATCGCCGACGCGGCGGTATCACGCCCGGGATTGGCCTTGAACCTGGTGCGCATGGCGATCGCCGCATTGACGTTGTACTGGGGTGCCCGGCTGGTGGTGGGGGCCGCTGCGGACTTCGGCGCTGCGCTCGGCTGGACGCCATTGCTGGTCGGCCTGTTGCCGGTGGCGATCGGCACCGCGCTGCCTGAAGTCGCCGCTGCCGTGATGGCCGCGCGGCGCGGGCAGGGCGACATGGTGGTGGGCCACGTGCTGGGTTCCAGCGTGGTCAACCTGCTGCTGGTGATCGGCGTGATGGCGCTGGTGCAGCCGCTGGCACTGCCGGCTTCGTTCGTGCGGCTTGAACTGCCGGCCGTGCTGGCCTTCGCGCTGGTGCTGTACCCGATGCTGCGCGGTGACCTGCGCATCAGCCGCGCAGAAGGCGGTGTGCTGCTGGGCGCATTCGTGGCGTGGGTGGGGTTGGAGCTGGGACTGCTGGTGGCCTGAGCGGGCAGTGTCGAGCGTGCTCGACATCCAGGCGCCGCGCGCACGCTTGGCGCTGCATCGGCCGACGCATCGCCCGGCCGGTGGAATCAGCGCTCGCGCTCGTCCGTCTTGCTCTCGTTGGAGGTATACACATCGTCGGTCGCTTCCACGACCTTCTCGCGTACCGGCTCCGGCGGCGGCAACTGTTCTTCTTCGGCGCGTTCGTTGCCCGGCAGCGTGGGGCGCGTTTCCATCAGCAGCGACAGCGCCGCCTTGGCCATCAGGTGCGCGCTGATCGGTGCGGTGATGAACAGGAAGATGGTGATCAGCAGTTCGCGCGGCTGCGGGTCCTGGCCGAGGAAGATGTGGTAAGCCACCGAGGACACCAGCACGCAGCCGACGCCCAGCGTGCTGGCCTTGGTCGGGGCGTGCAGGCGCTTGAAGAAGGTGGACAGCTTCACCAGGCCCAGCGCACCCACCAGGATGAAGAAGCAGCCGAACAGCAGCACCACCGACAGCACGATCTGGATGGCGGTGATCATTCGACGATATCCCGGCGCAGCACGAACTTGCTCAGCACCACGGTGCTGCCGAAGCCGAGCATGGCGATGATCAGCGCAGCCTCGAAGTAGATCGCCGAATTGAGGTACATGCCGAACAGCATCAACTGCGCGATGGCGGTCACCGACAGGGTGTCCAGCGCGAGGATGCGATCAGGCACGGTGGGGCCGCGCAGCAGGCGCCAGGTCGACAGCAGCATGGCCAGGCCGACCACGTGCATGCACACCACCAGGGTGTTCTGGATGACATCGAATCCGGTCATGGGAAGATCTCCATCAGCGGGGCCTCGTAGCGGCGTTTGATTTCGGTGATCAGGTGCTGCTCATCGTCCAGGTTCAGTACGTGGACCAGCAGGTACTTGCGGTCATCGCTCAGTGCAGCGGACACGGTCCCCGGTGTCAGTGTGATCATGCTGGTCAGCGCAGCGATGCCGTGCACATTGGCGATGTCCAGCGGAATCCAGACAAAGCCCGGATGGATCCTGCTTTCCTTGCCCAGCACCTGGCCGGCCACTTCGATGTTGGATACCAGGATGTCCCACAGGGTGGTCATCAGCAGTTTCGGTACGGGCCGCAGCGTACCGATGCGGGCGAACTCACGGTCCAGGCGCGCGGCGAACAGTGGCACCACCAGGCCCAGCAGCAGGCCCAGTGCGAGCAGGCCGACGCTGAAGCTGTCCGACATCAGCAGCCAGAACACGATGACCATGACGGTGAGCGGCAGCGAGGGAAAGATCCGGCGCAGCAGGGGGCGTTTCTGGTTCATGGGTGACGGATCTCCGGCTGTTCGCCACGCACCTGGTCGACATAACCGGAGGGCTGCAACAGGTCACTGGCGATGGCATCGGCGTGGCGCATCAGCGGGGCCGCGAAGACGGTCATGCCGATTCCGTACAGAAGGAGCAGGCAGGCGGCCAGCAGTTCCACCCGGCGCGTGGGCGCCTTGCGCGGCCGGGGACCATCGGGTTCGGCATGCGGCACGCGCCAGAACAGCCGGATGCCACCCCGCGCCAGCCCCATGATGACCAGCAGGCTGCTGCCCAGCACCGCCGCCCACACCGGTGCGGTCAGCTGCGGCGGCATGCCCTGCAGCAGCGCGGCCTTGGCCAGGAACCCGGACAGCGGCGGCAGGCCGGCGATCGAAATGGCGGCGATCAGGAACAGCACCGCCGGCGTCTGCTTGCCCGGCATCGGCGCGATGACTTCCTTGCGGTCGCTGGCACCGCCGCGACGACGGCGGATCAGGTCGGCGATCAGGAACAAGGCGGCCGCCACGAAGGTGCTGTGCGGCAGGTAGTACAGGCCGGCTGCCAGCACCTGCTGGTTGCCGACCGAGAAGGCGATGAACAAGGTGGCGGCCGACACCACCACCAGGTACGAGATCAGCACCCGCAGGCGGATGGCGGCGAGCACGCCCAGCCCGCCCAGCACCAGCGTGGCGATTCCCGCCCACAACAGCCAGTCGCGGCCATACCCGGCCATGGCACCAGCCTCATCACCGAACCACAGGCTCTGGATGCGCAACACGGCGTACAGTCCGACCTTGGTCATGATGGCGAACAGCGCAGCCACTGCCGCCGGTGCACGCGCATAGGATTCGGGCAGCCACAGGTACAGCGGCATCAGCGCCGCCTTCGCGCAGAAGACCAGCAGCAACAGGCCCATGGTCGCCTTGACCAGCACCAGGTGCGAGGGCGGTACTTCGGCGATGCGCTGAGACAGTTCGGCCATGTTCAACGATCCCAACGAGGCGTACAGCAGCCCCAGCGCGATCAGGAACAAGGTGGAGGCGGTCACGTTGAACACGACGTAATGCAGGCCGATGCGCATGCGCAGGCCGCGCCCGCCGCTGAGCAGCAGGCCATACGAAGCGATCAGCATCACTTCGAAGAACACGAACAGGTTGAAGATGTCGCCGGTCAGGAACGCACCGTTCAGGCCGACCAGCTGGAACTGGAACAAGGCATGGAAGTGCGGGGCGCGCCGGTCCCAGCCGGAACAGGCATGCATCAGGCATCCGACCGCCAGCAGCACGGTGGTCAGCAGCATCCATGCTGAAAGGCGGTCGGCCACCAGCGCGATGCCCAGCCGCGCCGGCCAGTCGCCGAGCAGGTAGACCATCGCCGCGCCATCGGCAGTGCGTGCGAACAGCAGCAGAACCGAAGCGAACAGCGCGGCCATCGCCGTCCACGACACTGCGCGCTGCACACGCGGACCGTAGCGGCGATGTTCAACGAACAGCGACAGCGATGCGCCGAGCAGCGGGACCAGGATCGGCAGGATCACCAGATGGTTCATGCGTGGTCCTCGTCACGGCGCGGCGGAGCATCGTCGTCGGGCTCGTGCGCGTCGACGTGGTCGCTGTGGTTGTCGCTGCGGCTGCGGATGGCCAGCACGATGGTGACCGCGGTCATCGCGAAGGCGATCACGATGGCGGTGAGCACCAGCGCCTGCGGCAGCGGGTCGGTGTAGTTGCCCAGGTTCGCGTCCAGGCCTTCCTTCAGCACCGGCGGCCTGCCGGCGACCAGTCGTCCGCCGGCAAAGATCAGCAGGTTGGTGGCATAGGAAAGGAAGGTCATGCCCAGGATCACATCGAAGCTGCGCGCGCGCAGCAGCAGGTACACGCCGAGCATGGTCAGCACGCCGATGGCGCTTGCAATGGCCAGTTCCATCAGTGCATCTCCCCGGTCATTGCCGAACGCTTCTGCGGATCGATCTCGCCGCGACGCGCGGTCCGTGTCCGCGACGGCTTGATCGTGCCCATCATCGACAGCATCAGCATCGCCCCGCCAAACACCACCAGGTAGACGCCGGTATCGAAACCGATCGCACTGGCCAGCGGCACTTCGCCGATGATCGGCAGGTGCAGGTCCAGGTGGCCGCTGGTCAGGAACGGCACGCCGAACAGCATCGAAGCCGAGCCACTGGCCACCGCGATCAGCAGGCCGATGCCGATGCAGCGGACGTAATCGAAGCCGAAGCGTGACTCGACCGAGGCGGTGCCCTGGATGACGTACTGGATCAACAGCGGTACGGCCAGGATGAGACCGGCGATGAAGCCGCCGCCCGGCGAGTTGTGGCCGCGCAGGAACATGAAGATCGACACGGTCAGGGTCAGCGGGAACATGATCTGCGCCAGGTCGGCCGGCACCGGCAGTTTGATCGGCGGGCCGGGCATGATCTGCTCCGGCGCCATGCGCGAACGCCGCAGCATGGCATGCACCACCAGCGCGGCGATGCCGAACACGGTGATCTCGCCGAAGGTATCGAAGCCGCGGAAGTCGACCAGGATGACGTTGACCACGTTGCTGCCGTAGGCCTCCGGCAGGGAACGGGCAAGCATCTCGCCGGCCATCGTGTTCGGGGGCAGGGTCATCGCGGTGTAGGCCAGCGCGGCCATCCCGACGCCGGCGACCAGCGCGATCGCGGCATCGCGGTATCTGCGCAGCTTGGAGCGCTCGGTCACTGACTGGGCGGGCAGGTAATTCATGCCCAGCAGCATCAGCACCAGGGTGACCATTTCCACCAGCAGCTGGGTCAGCGCCAGGTCCGGTGCGGACAGGAACACGAAGGTCATCGCCACCATCAGGCCCACCCCGCCCACCAGCAGCACCGCCAGCAGGCGCTGCTTGTACATGCGCAGGGTGGCCATGGCGCAGGCCATCATCACCGCCCACAGCGCCCAGCCCAGCAGCGGCATCGGCTGCGGAGAGGGCCAGTTCGGCCACGCCGGGGCGGCCAGCCAGGGCGCTGCGGCGGCCACCACCGCCACCACCACCAGGCCGAGCAGCATGCGCTGCAGGCTGCCGTTGGCGATGGCGCCGGTCAGTTTCTGGGCCAGCGCGGAAAGCAGGTCCAGCTGCAGATGGAAGGCGTCGCGGCCCGGCGTGGTGTTGCGCACCGCATACAGGTCGATCAGCCGGCGCAGGCCGAAATACAGCACCACGCCGCCCAGCACGCCGGCCGCGCTCATCGCCAGCGGCAGGTTGAAGCCGTGCCAGATGGAGAGGCTGTATTCGGGCATCTGCGCGCCGAGGATGGAGGCCGCACCGGCATGCAGCACCGGGGCGATGGTCAGCGCCGGGGCGATGCCCACGGCCACGCAGATCACCACCAGGATCTCCACCGGCACCTTCATCCAGCGCGGCGGTTCATGCGGCACGCGGTCCAGGTCATGCGGGCCCTTGCCGAAGAAAGTGTCGTGCACGAAGCGCAGGCTGTAGGCCACGCCGAAGACACCGGCCAGCAACGCGGCAATCGACATGGCCATCTGCATCAGCGCCGGACCGCCTGCATCGAGGGCCTCGGCGAACAGCATTTCCTTGGACAGGAAGCCGTTGAGCAGCGGAATGCCGGCCATCGCCAGCGAGGCGATGATCGCCAGCGCACTGGTGAACGGCATCAGCCGCCGCAGGCCGCCCAGCTTGCGCATGTCACGCGTGCCGGTTTCATGGTCGATGATGCCGGCCGCCATGAACAGCGATGCCTTGAACGTGGCGTGGTTGAGGATATGGAACACACCGGCGACCACCGCCATCGGCTTGGACAGGCCGAACAGCATGGTGATCAGGCCCAGGTGGGAGATCGTCGAGTACGCCAGCAGGCCCTTCAGGTCGTGCTGGAAGATCGCGTTCCAGGCCCCGATCAGCAGGGTCAGCGCACCGATGCCACTGACTGTGTAGAAGAACAGGTCGGTGCCGGCCAGGGCGGGGTGCAGGCGGGCCAGCAGGAACACACCGGCCTTCACCATGGTGGCCGAGTGCAGGTAGGCCGACACCGGGGTGGGCGCGGCCATGGCCTGTGGCAGCCAGAAGTGGAACGGGAACTGCGCGCTCTTGGTGAAGATGCCGACCAGCACCAGCAACAACCCATACGGATACAGCGCGCTGGCGCGGATCTGGTCACCGGCGGCCAGCACCACGTCCAGGTCGAAGCTGCCGACGATGCGCCCGATCAGCAGTACGCCGCCGAGCAGCGCCAGGCCGCCGCCGCCGGTGATGACCAGGGCCATGCGGGCGCCTTCGCGGGCGTCCTGGCGGTGCGACCAGAAGCCGATCAACAGGAACGAGCTGATGCTGGTCAGCTCCCAGAAGATCATCAGCAACAGCAGGTTGCCGGACAGCACCATGCCCAGCATGGCGCCCATGAACAGCAGCAGGTAGCAGAAGAAGCGGTGCGCGTTGTCCTGCGGGCTCAGGTAGTAGTGGGCGTACAGCACCACCAATGAGCCGATGCCCAGCACCATGCCGGCGAACATCCACGCCAGGCCGTCCAGGCGCAGGGTGAAGTCCAGGCCGATCTGCGGCAGCCATTGGCCACTGCTGCGCAGCACCTCGCCATCCAGCACGGCGGGTGTCAGCGTGGCGAGGATGGCCAGGCCAGCCAACGGCGCGGCCGCGGCCAACCAGGCGGCCGTGCGGCGGGAACTTCGTGAGAATGCGGCAACCGCCACGGCCAGGATGAAAGGCAGGGCGAGCAGCAGGATCAGGCTTGGGATCATGCAGGGAATACGCGATTCACGAGCAGGTCATGCAGTCTAACAGGCCGACATTTGCTCCCGATACCCACGAATACGCCACCAATTGCAGGGAACGTGTGCTGATTCATTTTCTTCCCCTTGCCATGCCGGGCCGGCGGGGCTTGACCCGACCGGGATGGACACTTTGCCGCATCTGTCGCCAATGGCGCGTGCAGCTCCAAGGTGCCCGTACGGCAGGGGCTGCAAAGGGATGGTGTGGCGCGTCCTGCACCCCGATCGCGCCTGGATGGGGATCCCGCGTCGCTGCGACGGGCGTGGAAAACAGCCCGCCCGCTCGTTCAGGGAAAAAAGGTCAGTAACGCCAATCGAAGCGGCGGTAGACCTTTGCCAGCACCCAGGCCGGGCCGATCAGCAGGTAGGTGAGGTCGGTCAGGAAGCTGGGCTTGCGGCCTTCGAGCTTATGGCCGAGGAACTGCGCGATCCACGCCAGCACGAACACCACCCCGGCCAGGCGGGCCAGGTTGCCCAGCCCTATTTCCGCTTCCAGCAGCCGGCAGGTGCAGCCGATAACGAACAGCACGGCCAGCATGCCCAGCCCCAACGGGCGCGACAGGCGGTTGTAGAAGCACCACGCGCCGAACATCGCCAGGCCCGCCCAGATGCCGTTCTGGAACCAGGTGATCAGCGGCGGCAGGCACCACAGCAGGGCGACCACCGACCACAGGATGGCCGGCACCGCGACCACGTGGATGCGCTGGTTGGCGAGGTTGCGGTGGTCGTCGGAATAGCTGGCGAAATAGCGGTCTACGGGGCGGGCAAGCGAGGTGCTGGACATGGTGCCTCCGATCGTGCCGGCACATGGCCGGCGAGCTTTCCAGAGGAGGGCGGGCAGCGCCCGCCGCCCCTCAGTCGACGCTGATGCCGGCCAGTCGCTGCAGGGCTTCGGCGTACTTGGCACGCGTGCGCTCGATCACTTCAGCTGGAATGGACGGGCCCGGTGCGGTCTTGCCCCAGTCCAGCGTCTCCAGGTAATCGCGCACGAACTGCTTGTCGTAACTGGGCGGGCTGGTGCCCACTTCGTACTCGTCGGCCGGCCAGTAGCGCGAAGAATCCGGGGTCAGCATCTCGTCCATGATGTACAGGCGGCCGTCTTCATCGGTGCCGAACTCGAACTTGGTGTCGGCCAGGATGATGCCGCGCTCACGCGCGTAATCGGCGGCGAAGGCATAGATGCGCAGGGTGGCATCGCGCACGCGTTCGGCCAGGTCCACGCCGACCGCCTTGACCATCGCATCGAAATCGATGTTCTCGTCGTGGTCGCCGACGGCGGCCTTGGTGGACGGGGTGAAGATCGGCTCGGGCAGTTTTTCGGCCTGGCGCAGGCCGTCGGGCAGTTCAATGCCGCTGACCTTGCCGGTGCGCTGGTAATCCTTCCAGCCGCTGCCGATCAGGTAACCGCGAGCGATCGCTTCCACCGGTACCGGTTTCAGCTTCTTGGTAACCACCGCGCGCTTGGCGTACAGCGACGCGTCCACGCCGTCGGGCAGCACGCTGGCCACGTCGATGCCGGTCAGGTGGTTGGGCATCAGGTGCGCGGTCTTGGCAAACCAGAAGTTGGACACCTGGCAGAGCATTTCGCCCTTGCCCGGGATCGGATCGGGCAGCACCACGTCGAAGGCCGACAGGCGATCAGTGGCTACCATCAGCAGGTAGTCCCCCGGCGGCGTGCCTTCGGGCAGGCGCTCGCGCGGAATATCGAAAACGTCACGCACCTTGCCGCGATGGCGCAAGGGCAGGCCGGGAAGATCGGATTGCAACAACGTGGTCGGCACGGGCACTCCTGGGGGCTTCGTCGATACGAGCTGCCCAGGGACCCGGAGGGCCCGCCGGCCAGCGGGCGGCCTAGTGTAAAGCCGTCCGGGGCGGCTGTGACGTAAAATAGAAAGCCAATTGGCCAAATCTGCCCGGAGCGCCATGCGCTGGTACGGAAAACTGCTGGGTTTCATCGCCGGGGCCCTGCTGTTCCGGCCCAATCCCTTGTTTGGCGCGGTGCTGGGCCTGTTGATCGGCCATGCGTTCGACGCCGACTGGTTCCGCCTGAACAAGGAAAACCCCTACCGTGAGCTGGGGCTGACCTCGTCGGCGACCGAGTCGGAAATCGACCTGGCCTACCGCCGCCTGATGTCGCAATACCATCCCGACAAGCTGGTCGGCGCCGCACCGGAACTGCTCAGGCAGGCCGAGGCCAAGAGCCGCCGCGTGAATGCCGCCTACGACCGCATCAAGACCCTGCGCAAGCGCTGAGTCCTGCCCCTCTTTCTTCCTGCTCCTAAGGCCCCGGCCATGTCCAACTGCATCATCGCCCCGTCCATCCTGTCGGCCGACTTCGCCCGTCTCGGCGAAGAAGTCGACAACGTCCTCGCCGCCGGCGCGGACTGGGTCCATTTCGATGTGATGGACAACCATTACGTGCCCAACCTGACCATCGGCCCGCTGGTCTGCCAGGCGCTGCGCAAGCACGGGGTCACCGCGCCGATCGACGTGCACCTGATGGTGGAGCCGGTGGACCGGATCATCCCGGATTTCGCCGAAGCCGGCGCGACCTATATCAGCTTCCATCCCGAGGCCAGCCGCCACCCCCACCGCACCATCCAGCTGATCCGCTCGCTGGGCTGCAAGCCGGGCCTGGTGCTCAACCCCGGCACGCCGGTGGACATCCTGGACTGGGTACTGGACGACCTGGACCTGGTGCTGCTGATGTCGGTCAATCCGGGCTTCGGCGGCCAGGCCTTCATTCCGTCCGCCTTGGACAAGCTGAAGGTGGTGCGGCAGAAGATCGATGCCAGTGGCAAGGACATCCGCCTCGAAATCGACGGCGGGGTAAAGGCCGAGAACATCGGGGCGATCGCCGCGGCCGGCGCCGACGCCTTCGTGGCCGGCTCGGCGATCTTCAACGCCCCGGATTACCAGCAGGTGATCAGCGCGATGCGCGCCAACGTCAAAAAGGGGACGGAGGGAATTAAACTCGTTTAATTCCCTCCGTCCCCTTTTCTGCCCATGAACATCCGTCCGGCCACCGTCGCCGATGCAGGCCTGATCCTGCGCTTCATCCGCGAACTGGCGATCTACGAGAAGGCCGAATCATCGGTGCAGACCGACGAAGCGGGGATCGCCGCCAGCCTGTTCGGGCCCGATGCCAGTGCCCAGGCGCTGGTCTGCGAAGCCGACGGTGAAGCGATCGGCTATGCGGTGTATTTCCATAACTATTCCACGTGGCTGGGCCGCAAGGGCATCTACCTGGAAGACCTGTACATCAGCCCGGACAAGCGGGGATCCGGCGCCGGCAAGGCAATGCTCAGGCACATCGCCCGGCAGGCGGTGGCCGAGGGTTGCGGGCGTTTCGAATGGTCGGTGCTGGACTGGAACCAGCCTGCGATCGATTTCTACGTCGCCGCCGGCGCGCGGCCACAGGACGAATGGACCGTGTACCGGCTGGAAGGCGATGCATTGCGCGCCTTCGCCGCCGCCTGAAAAAAAGACCACGCCGCTGCCGGCGTGGCCCTGCTGAAATAGTGGGAGGCTGATCCTGCCTCCATCCGTCTTCCCTGCTATGGCCTCCCATGTTCCGGGCTGTCGGTGACAGGCCGATGACATTCACCGGCAAAGAACGCACGACTGCTAGCCTGTGCCGCCCCCACCCCCGGAACCCCCCATGAGCCTTTCGCGCTGGCGCTTGATCCTGAACGGAAAATCCGCCGGGGACGTCGATGTGCGCGACGCGGTCACGGCCTGGCGCGAACGCGGGATCGACCTTGAAGTGCGGGTCACCTGGGAGGCGGGCGATGCCGAGCGCTACGTGGCCGAAGCCATCGACAACGGGGTGGAGGTGATCATCGCCGGGGGCGGGGATGGCACCCTGAGCGCGGTGGCGGAAACGCTGGCGCACCGCGACGAACCTGCCGATGCGCTGCCCTCGCTTGCATTGTTGCCGCTCGGTACCGCCAATGATTTCGCCACGGCGGCGGGCTTCCCGGAAAGCCCCGCCGAGGTGCTGGCGCTGATCACCGCACAGGCCCCCCGCGCCATCGACCTGCTGCGTATCGACGCCGATGGCAAGGTCTGGTGGTGCGCCAATGTCGCCAGCGGTGGCTTCGGCACGCAGGTGACCGTGGAAACCGATGAAGGCCTGAAGAAGGTGCTGGGTGGCCTGGCCTACGTGCTGACCGGCATCTCCAAGCTGGGCCGCATCGAGCCGATCCTGGCGCGCGTGCACGGCCCCGGCTTCGACTGGGAAGGCGGCTTCATCGCGCTGGGCATCGGCAACGGTCGCCAGGCCGGTGGTGGCCAGGCACTTTGCCCCCAGGCGGTCATCGATGATGGCCAGTTGGACGTCACCATCATTCCCGAACTGACCGGCGAAGTCGGCGCGATGCTGGGCCAACTGGTGACCGGCGGCAAGGAGGCTGCGCTGGAGCATGTCGCAACCCGCACACGTTTGACCCGGGTGGAGATCCGCGCCGAAAAGCCGCTGACCCTCAACCTGGACGGTGAGCCGGTGGAAGCACGGCATTTCCGCATCGAATGCGTGCCGCGCCGCGTGCGCATGCATCTGCCTGCGGATTGCCCGCTGCTGTCCCGGTCGACACGCTGATGGGTCTGGCATACTGGATCTGACCCGCGCAGCACGTCCCTGCGGTCAGCTTCATAACTCACTCACAAGGAGTACATGCCGTGAAATCAGCTGTCATCTCATTGGCTTCGATCACCCTGCTGGTTGCATTGACCGGTTGCAGCACGATCGCCGCGAAGACGAACGTTCTGGATGACGACAAGATCAAATCGCAGTCGGCCGGCGCCCTGGGCTACGAGCCGTCGCAGTTGACCCTTGTCAGCCGTCGCACCGAAGGCACCAACACCTACGCCAATCTGAAAGCATCGGACGGCAAGGAATTCGTCTGCATCATCAACGGGGGCAACCTGCTCTCGATGGGCATGACCAACCCGCCCGCCTGCAATAAGAAGGGTGAGCCGATCAAGGCCAGCCCGTTCCAGCGCTGATCAACGCACCTCGATTGCCGTAGTGGCGGCGCCGTTCCGGAAAGGGCGGCGCTGCCATGGCGTAATGCGTAGCGCGCGGATTGCGGCAGGTTGAGGGGTGTCACCGCCCCACAGCGGCGGGAACAGGAGCAGCAGGGCACGCGAACGGTAGCGCCGAGCCGTGCGCGGCGAGTGCAGCGGCAGGGCTCGTGACGACCAACGGTCGTCACCCACCAGAGCAGAGGCTGACGGCCAGCGGTCGTCACCCACCAGAGCAGAGGCTGACGGCCAGCGGCCGTCACTACCAGCGGGCCGCCATGCGCATGGCCTGGCCCAGGGGGAGGGGCACAGCCGCGCGCGGTGGACGGCTTCCGCCCGGGGCGGCCCATGCGGTACAGTGCCCGGGTGTCCATCCTGACGACCCCGCGATCCGTTTCTTCCGCACGCCGTAACTGGCGATGGTGGCCCGTAGCCGTCGTCCGCCCAGAAAACGCCGTATCCCGGAAGGAAAGTCGTGTTGAACACCCCCGCCCAGTTCCAGCAGCAGGCCGCTGAAGGCCACACCCGCATCCCCGTCGTCCGTGAAGTGCTGTCCGATCTGGACACGCCGCTCTCGGTCTACCTGAAGCTGGCCGACGGGCCGCACACCTATCTGTTCGAATCGGTCGAAGGCGGCGAGCGCTTCGGGCGCTATTCCATCATCGGCCTGCCGGCGCGCCGCGTGTACACCTTTCGCGGGAACACCCTGGCCATCGCCGAACACGGCCAGGTCGTGGAAACCCGCGAAGTGGCCGACCCCTTCGCCGAAGTCGAGGCGCTGCGCAGCGCGCATTCGGTACCCAAGCTGGACGGACTGCCCGGCTTCACCGGCGGCCTGGTCGGCTGGTTCGGCTTCGAGTGCATCGGCTACATCGAACCGCGCCTGGCGCCGCCGGCCGGGCGCGATGAGCTGGGCACGCCGGACATCCTGCTGATGCATTCCGAAGAGCTGGCGGTGTTCGACAATCTGAAGGGCCGGCTGTACCTGATCGTGCATGCCGACCCGCGCCAGCCCGGTGCCTGGGACGAGGCGCAGGCGCGGCTGGATGCACTGGCTGGCAAGCTGCGTGCACCCGGCGCCGGCTATCCCGCGCCGCTGCACAGCGACGTGCTGGACGAGGGCGACTTCATCTCCGGCTTCACCCGCGAAGGCTTCATCGATGCGGTGCAGCGCAGCAAGGACTACATCCGCTCCGGCGACATCTTCCAGGTGGTGCTGAGCCAGCGCCTGAGCGTGCCCTTCAAAGCGCGGCCGGTGGATGTCTACCGCGCGCTGCGGGCGCTCAATCCTTCTCCGTACATGTATTTCCTGGATGTCGGTGACATGCAGGTGGTGGGCTCCTCGCCGGAGATCCTGGTGCGCCTGCAGCACGACGCCGATGGGGTGGGGCACGTCACCGTGCGGCCGATCGCTGGTACCCGACCGCGTGGCGCCACGGAGGAAGAGGACAACGCGCTGGAAGCCGAGCTGCTGGCCGATCCGAAGGAGCGCGCCGAACACCTGATGCTGATCGACCTGGGCCGCAACGATGCCGGGCGCGTTTCCAGCGCCGGCACGGTGGAGGTCGGCGAGCAGTTCGTGATCGAGCGCTACAGCCATGTGATGCACATCGTCAGCGAGGTGACCGGGCAGCTGCAGCCGGGCCTGAGCTACGCCGACGTGCTGCGTGCCACGTTCCCGGCCGGCACGGTCAGTGGCGCGCCGAAGATCCGCGCGCTGGAAGTGATCCGCGAACTGGAGCCGATCAAGCGCAACGTGTATGCCGGCAGCATCGGCTACATCGGCTGGCACGGCGATGCGGACACCGCCATTGCGATCCGCACCGCCGTGATCAAGGACGGTCGCCTGCACGTACAGGCCGGCGCCGGCATCGTCTACGACTCGGACCCGCAGAAGGAATGGGACGAGACGATGAACAAGGGCCGGGCGCTGTTCCGCGCGGTCGCCCAGGCGGCCAAGGGCCTGTAACGCGCATCACTTTCCTGGCACGCGTCCTGCGCGCCCGTCTCCCTACGCAGTCTGGAACCTGATCCATGTTGTGGATGATCGATAACTGACATCGGAATCCAGTGCGGTCCAGAATAGTCCGCGAACAACATCTAAAGCATTGATCTTAATCGACTGATATCCGTGCTCGTCCGTATGAGTCCATGGCAAGGCGATGAAAAAGCGGGTACGGTAGGGGGTATTGAATCACCGATACCCGCAGATGCCGCTCACCGACGCGAAGATCAGAACGACGAAGCCAAGCCTGAAGCCGCAAAAGCTCAGTGACGGTGCGGGTCTTCATTTGGAGGTGCGCCCGAGCGGCGCCAAGTTGTGGCGGTATCGCTATCGGATAGATGGGCGAGAGAACCTGTACGCCCTCGGCGAGTATCCAGAGATCTCGCTGCAAGAAGCTCGGGCTGAGCGGGAGCGAGCTCGAGCCCTGGTGAAGCAGGGCGTCCATCCCTCCCACGAGCGATCTCGTAGTCGCGCAAGTTCAATCGCGGCGAACAAGGACACCTTTAAGGCTTTGGCAGAAGAGTGGATATCAGAGGGCCGACCTCGTTGGACTGCCTACTACGCTTCACAGATCGAGTCCTATTTCGCTAGAGACGTCTATCCGAAGATCGGTAGGAGGCCTATGCGCTCTCTGACCTCGGTCGACGTGATGGATGTGATCAAGGCGATATCCGGCAGAGGCGCCAAGGCTGCAGCTATCAATGTCCGGCAGTGGATATCTGCCGTTTTCTGCTACGCCGTTGCGAATTTGAGGGCGGACTCTGATCCGGCTGCTGCGTTACGGCGGACGATCATTCGAGATCCGGTTGAGCATGCCAGGTCGCTGTCGGATCAGGAGTTGCGCCTGTTCTTCTCGCGGCTATCGGACTTCAAGGGGAACCGTACCACTGCGATTGCGCTTCGACTCCTCATGCTGATGTGGACGCGCACGGCAGAGTTGAGGAAGGCGGAGTGGGTCGAATTCAACATTGCGGAGCGGCTGTGGACCATTCCGCCGGGCCGGATGAAGCGGCGCAGGAAGCACCTTGTGCCACTCTCGGATCAAGCAATAGAGCTTCTTCTTGAGCTTAGGGAGATCACTGGCGCAGGGCGGTACCTGTTCCCTAACAATCGCCGTCCGAAGGAAGTGATGAGTGCAACAACGATAAATCGGGCGCTTGAACACATGGGGTTCGCCTCTGGAGAAGTCACTGGCCATGACTTTCGAGCAACTGGCTCTACGCACATGCTTGAGCTTGGTTATCGCAAAGAACACATCGATGTGCAGCTTGCCCATGCGAAGAAGAGCAGAACAGACGCCGCCTACGATCACGCGATCTATCTTCCGCAACGAACGGAGATGCTTCAGGCGTGGGCCGCGAAGCTCGAAGTCATGGAGCAAGACTCCGAAAGCATGGTCTGAGCGATAAGTGATTCAAAATAATTTCAGATCCATAACACCTGATTGAGACTGGAAGATCAGTCTTGCGTATGTGCGCTCCGCATGCGGCGCACAGGTACAGGTGTCGATATGAGAGGAAAGACTGAAGTTATCTACTTTGCGCTGGTGATAGCGGCATCAATGCTCGCCACGATTGCACGCTCTTACAAGGTTCCCGGGGTGAACTCCTCGGGCTGATTCCAAGCGAGAAAAAGATCCCACAAGGCCCGGGCATTGCCCGGGCCTTGTGCTTTTTGTGCGCCATAAAAAAATAGGGATACTTCTATGCACTACGTGGAGAACATGGCCTACGTTGGAGATCGGCCTTGGCATGGGTTGGGAAGCAGGCTGAATAAAGACCAGTCGATCGAGACCTGGAAGACCGCAGCGGGTATGGACTGGGCAATCAACGAGGCAGAGGTCGAGTACAGAAGTGCGTCATGTGGCGAATCGGACACCCATGGGTATCCAGAGCAGAAGGTGCTTTACAGATCTGACACGTTGACGCCGCTGGCAGTTGTCTCAAAACGCTATCAAGTCGTCCAGCCTGAGGAAGTACTCGAGTTCTATCGAGATCTTACGTCCCTACATGGCTTCGAGCTCGAGACGGCGGGTGTACTGAAGGGAGGCAGGAAGTTTTGGGCGCTTGCCCGAACGGGTCAGTCCGAGACCCTTTCGAAGCAGGATAGGGTTGATGGTTATCTGCTACTAGCCACAGCGTGCGACGGCACGCTGGCTACTACCGCGCAGTTCACGTCAGTGCGTGTGGTTTGCAACAACACCCTTCAGATCGCCGTGGGAGAAAAGGCCGGGGCTGTGAAGGTGCCACATCGAAGCCAGTTCAGACCTGAGGTCGTTAAAGAGCAGCTGGGTATCACTGTTGCTGGCTGGGACGTGTTCGCCAAGAACATGCGACTACTGTGTGAGACACCCGTAGATCCTGATTCCGTGGATGGACTTCTGCGACGAGTTCTGACTTATGGCGCCACTGGCGAGTCAGTTGTCAATGAGCGGGCTGTTGCTCATGTACGAGCGCTTTACGAGGGCGGAGGACGTGGCTCCCTGCTTAAGTCGAGCAAGGGAACTGCATGGGGGGTTCTTAATAGCGTTACTGAGTTCGTAGATCACCACCGACGAGCGAGAAGCGACGATCACCGTAGGGATGCAGCGTGGTTCGGAGAAGGCCAAGTCATCAAGCGTCGTGCTTGGGATGAAGCTGTAAGGCTGATCGGCTGATGGTGTCGATCCAAGGAAGATCAGATGATCTAGGGCTCAGCTCGACGTCAAGCGCAGCGTGTAGGTCGAGGAGGCTAGAGGACCGTGCAATCGCGCGCGCGCTCGGCATCATTGAGCGAAGAGCTGCTTCAGATGGCTGCCTGATGAGTGACCCTGAGTCAGCTGCACAGTTCTTCCGTCTGCGATTGGCGAGTGAGCCCAGGGAGCACTTCGAAGTTGCTTTCCTTGACAATCGGCATCGACTTCTTGCCGTCGAGAGATTGTTCTCCGGGACAATTGATCAGTCGGAGGTGCATCCGAGAATCGTTGTGCAGCGAGCGCTTGCACTGAACGCAGCTGCGGTGATGCTGGCTCACAACCATCCCAGTGGCGACGTACAGCCGTCCAGTGCCGATCGGTCGATTACAGGTCGGCTAAAAGGCGCGCTAGCTTTGGTCGAGATCCGCCTTTTGGATCATTTCGTAGTCACCAACCTTGCAGCGGTCTCTATGGCCGCCAAGGGGATGGTCTAGCTGTGCAGGCGCGATCGGGGGCCAAGGACGGCCCCCCGCCAACCCTGGAGAGGTGCGTTCCCAGGTCCGAGGGATAGGTCTGCGTGTCTCCGGCGCGTCTGCAACAGGCGCCGATCTATGAATGCTGCTGACTTGGCTTGTCCATGGTTCGGGTATGCCATGCGGCAGCAGCGGCTGATCAGCTCGCGCGGGTAGTCATGAGACGATTCCGCAAGTCATTGATTTATATAAAAGAAGAGCTCGATTAGACGAGCCTGCAACGGTGGCTGTGCGACTCCAGTTCTAACTCGCTGCAAATTTGACGCAAATTTCTGCAGCGAAATAGATTCCGAAATGCACTGAACTGGACACAGCTCGAGCAGACCTCGAGCTAGGAACCGGCCGGATTCCTTCAGTCCTGATCAAACACTTGTAGGAATCGAAATGAACACTAACGAGACTGCGTACCGCAGCAACGCTAAACGAAACATGGACTCGCCGGATGTCGTGCGTACGACAGATCCCGGTGCGGTTTGGCCAGACAGTCCAACTCTGCGACTTCGGGGCCTGCTCAAAGCGACCTCCCTCGGTCGTAGCAAAGCTTTCGAACTGATGAAGACGGATCCCGACTTCCCTCAAGGCATCCCGCTTTACGACAGCGATCGGTCCCCGAAGTTCTATTGGACTCATGAAGTCATGGCGTGGATGGAAGCGCGCGCTGCGAAGTTCCGTGGTCACAAGGAGGGGAACTGAGCATGGCTAGCATGATCGAACAGCTGGGCGGAAGCACGAGCGCGCTGTCTAAACTGGAGTTGGCTCTGAATCAGAAGGCTGCCAACGGCAAAGGAAAAATCGAGCGGGACTTCAAAGAGGCATACCAAGTTTTCGAGCAGCACATGGCTCGAAAAGTACGCAAGAGTGTGCTGCTGGTGGAGTTCAACGCTGCCTACGGACATGCGGTCAACTTGGTTCAGTTCCGTAAGCTCTTGAGTGCCGAGCGTGAGATTCGCTCGGCGTCTGGCGAGCTGGTCGCATGCGAATCATGCCGGCAGCCGCTCCTCATCAGCGCTGAAGATGATGCGAACGATCCGACTGAGGACGCGGAGGATGCTCGATGAACAGCGTGCCTCGAGCGTTTGCTCCGGACTATCCCTTGGCGTCCTTCCATCACATCGTGCGGGAAACAGCCTTCGAGCTCGTTCGTAACGTGCAGGCACCAGACGCGATGATCGGCATGGCTCTCATCAACGCGATCTCGATGGCTTGCCAGGGCTCGATCGACGTGAAAATGCCGACTGGTCAGATTCGTCCAGTCTCGCAGAACATCCTTCTCGTTGCGGAATCCGGTGAGCGGAAGTCCACGGTGTCATCGTTGGTGCTCGCTCCTTTTCGCCAGGCTGACATGCAGGAACTCACCGAACATCGCTCGAAGATGGAGATCTTTCAGGCGGAGTATGGTTTGTGGATCGCTAAGGGGAAGGGGCTGCGCACAGCGGTCAGCAGGGCAACGGGCAAGGGACGTCCGACAGCGGATCTGGAAGCGGCCATGCTTGAACATGCTCGCTCTGTTCCGACCAAGCCAAGGCTGCGTCACTTTCTGCGCCAGGACATCACGGCCAAGGCAATCATGGAAGCGTTGCAAGGTGATGGCGAGTCGATAGGGATCACGACGGATGAAGGACATATGCTCTTCAAGAGCGAAGCCATGTCACATCTTGGGCTTCTCAATCGGCTTTGGGATTCCCCAGAAGCGCTTCCGCTTGACCGCGCCGAGAACGAGCACCTGCTTGCGATGAACCCTCGCGTCTCAGTCAGCATCATGACGCAGCACGCTCCGTTGAAGCAGTTCTTGGACCGGCGAGGATCGGTAGCCAAGGGGAGCGGGCACTGGGCCCGATACCTCGTCGGTTGGCCTCGCTCAAAGATGGGGTATCGGCATGTCGGGTCAGAGGAGTCCAGTTGGGTGCATCTGCCGATCTTCCACGCTCAGATCGAGGGCCATTTGAACAAGTATCGCGAAATGCTTAAGACGGGATCAATCGAGCGCGAACTGATTGGCTTCTCAACTGACGCAACCTCGCGATGGGTTGATCTCGCCGGTCAGACCGAAGCAATGTTGCGGCATGGCGAGTACCTGAACGACATCAACGACTTTGCGGCCAAGGTCATGGAAGTTCTCGCACGCCTTGCCGCGGCCATGCAGTACTTCAGCGGCGAGCGCGGTGACATCACCTTGGACACCCTGAATCGCGCGTTCGAAATCGTTCGTTGGCACGTTGACGAGTACAAGTATCTGTTCTCTCCGCAGTCTGTGATCCCCCAGCACGAGGTCGATGCGGATGCGACAGCTACGTACTTGTATGAGCGCGTCTGGCAAGGTCCATTCTCCGACACGCATGTTCTTAAGAACGATGTTCTGCGCAATGGCCGAGTGCGCGACAAGACGCGCCTCAACGCCGCGTTGGAGTTGCTGGAAGCCCGGGGAGGCATCTCGATCGTGAAGGACTATCGGAGCAGGAAGATCTACCTGCAGCTGTTGAACGCGTTCTTTCGCACGATGAAGACCTAATCAGAGCCGCGCTATAAGCTTGGGCTCCAGCTTCCAGCTGGAGCCTTTTTTTTTCTTCTGACCCAGTCGAGCGTGGGCGATTCCGCGACAAAATCGCGGAATCACGAGGATTCGAGGGGTGATCCTAGCGGTTGCCAAATGCGCTAGCGGCGCCCAGGCTACGCCGGCACAAGACGTACTGCTCCCTCTCTGCGTGTGCCATATCCTTGACGAAGCGCTGTCCCAAGTGGCGTTCGGGCTGACGCTTGAGGCCCTGGTCGCGAAGGCTCCGATGATCTACGCGCTCGTGGTAACCGTGGTCAGCAAGAAACTGGTTCTGCGTCTGAGCCACAAGCATGCGAGTCGCAGTGACTTGCTGCGATAGCTCTGCCGGACTCCTTCCGCCGCTGTCCTTTCGGCGACCACCTGCTTCGGGTTGTTTCGCGTTGAAGCGAGAGAACGTTTGTTGCGGTGACCGATCGAGTCCATCTGGGACTCTGTCCGAGATCATTAGGTGGATATGCGGATTGTGGATGCCTTCCAGTTTTCCTTCTGGCGAGTGGATAGCGTAGTGATAGGGTTTGCTCCCGGCCAGAGCGCGGACGAGACGTTCAGCTAAGGCGATCAGTTGTTGGGGTGTAAGCCCGTTGGGCAGGGCGATCTCATGTTCTCGGTATGCGGAGCCGTTGCTGCGCTCGTAGCGGTCGGCCATGCCCCAGAACATGTTGGGGTCCATTTCGGCCCAGGCCGGCATGTTGCCGTAGCCTGAGTGGATCAGGTCGCTATGCACTCCATGAGCGCCGAGACGTTCGATGTAACAAGCGTGTCGGCGCGCGCTGCCCTTCTTGCCGCTTTTAACGCTGTGGTGAAAAGTTGCCATTTCTGTTCTCCCAAGAAAAAAGCCGACGAGATCGTTCTCGTCGGCTGCCTGGGAAATGGGAGTGCAACGTTTTGCGTCAGTTCTAGGAGAAAGGGTAAGTGCGCGTGCAGTTACCCCTTCCACCATCGCATCATTTCAGTGAGATGTTGTCGGTGACGTTGTTGAGCTCTACATTTCCATATCAATAGCGTAGGTGGAGTAAGAATTTACTGACTAGCGTTCAGAACGTAGTCCGTGGATCCACTCATACTGGATATGTTCTCTACCGTGCTCGGTGACGAGGCTCTGTGCAGCTCCCACCATATGCTCGCGATACTGGGCGGTGAGTTCGTGAATGGTTCTGGGATCTAGAGATCCATAGATCTCCAACAGAAGCTTCGACTGTTCGGCCTGCACTCTCATGTGAGAGGCGCTCACATGCGCCCTTCCTACCAGTGCGTGGCAGTACCAGAGCGTGCGCTCGCAGTAAACGAACTGGGCGGGGGGTGCAACGTACTTTTCCTTGCCGGCAAGGTATGCGTCGAGTTGCTTCTGCGGAGATGAGAGTTTGGATCCATACCGACGCGACTTCTTCTGCTTGGACTTCAGCTTGCGCTGATGCAGGACAGAACAGAAGGCTGCGACAACGTGCACTACACCGATAGGTTTGGGGTTCTGATCGCTTGGCAACTTGATGGACGCAAGGTACAGAGCAAGAGCGCATGTCGCTCTGCGCAGGTCCTTACCAAGGATGTCGCGCTTGCCATACGAATATCCTGTGGCTGCTGCGACGAGTCCGGCAAGATCTGACGCATGGTCATTGCAGAACGAAGACACCTCTTCGATCGACATGAACGGCGTGTCGCCCTTGATGACGATTCCGTCTACTGCCGGCAATGATCTGCAGATCTGACTGAAGTCCACGAGGACATTGTCGATGCGCTTATCATTGGGTATCAGGCGGTTCGTCGTGATCTCAAAATTCAGTGAATGGAAGAACTCTAAAGATCTCAGATAGACGTACGCGGCGAGGTGCAGGCTCTGCTCCTTAACGGGGAGGTTCGAAGAGCGCCAGAACTCCTGGGTCTTCGCAACAAGGTAGTCGTCTGCCTGGAGCAGGATTGCTCTGTCGTTGTCCAAATGGAAGTGGGTGAGCAAGACCTTGTCGATCGACTCGTTTGTTTGCTGGTAATGGGCGTGCGGTGTGATCGGAGAGCTGAAGAGCAAATCAACCTGCTTCTTATCCTCTTCGCTGATCTCCAGCTCAAGGTCGTTGATGATGTTTTTCTTCGCATCAAGGACCTTTCGACTTTCTTCATTGGGCGGTGAAGTCAGGATGTTCATCACGGCTTGCGAATCGATGCCGGGCGGCTCGAGTAGGCTGACCAAGTGAGTCCCACTGTCGTAGCTGTAGGTGTGGAGCGTCTTGATGGTTTTGATGTCTGATAACGGATGTAGCTCAGTTATGCTCGTCAGTGGCTTGCCGGAGATCGAGCGAAGGAGCCGCAGAACCGGCGTCAACTGACGCACGCTCATCTGCTTTCCATCCTTGTCGATGGACTTCCCTTGCGGAGTAGTGTTGCGCTCGTAGGTCAGCTCTTCTAGTAGCTGTTTCAGGGTGCCGGTTTGAGCGCCATCACTGGAGGATGCGTCTGAAAAGTCGAAGCGCGCCGTGCGCGGCGGCTTGCTCTTGTTCTTGGTCTTATCGGTTCGTGTTGTGTCCATCGCTCAGGGTCCTTTCTTGCTCACGGTCAATCGACGTTGCGACGGTGATGCCGATATCAAGGGTCCTAGCTGGAAATATTTTGAGCTTGCGTGGGCTCGGGTGCAGCGGGGAGGTGCTGGTCCTGAGCGGTACGCCGTTGGCGAGCATTGGCCAGCGCGAGGGCGCATCGGAGACATGGGGCGTACGTTCTGCGATCAGACCAGTCCGATCCGGTTTGCTGCAATCGACGCGCAACTTGAGCATGCTACCGTCGCTCGTCTGACACCACCGCAGTTTGCGCTGGTGCAACAGAAGTGATGCGATGACGAAGGTTCCGTCGGCAGGTATGTGGAAGCGCTGCGGCGCGATGCTCTCGAACGCATTGCACGGGCGCATCGCACGGCGCGGCCTGTCTGTTGCTCGAGCGCGGCGTCGTACTCGGTGGCAATCTCGGCAACGATCTCACCGCCGAAGTGGTGACCGCACTCGACGCCAAGATCACCACCGTGCAGGTGTCGCTGGATGCGCCGGGGGCGTGAATCTGGGCGTTCCCGTTGACGAGGACGCCGAAGAAGTAGCCGCCTCGTGCATGAAATGAGGCGGCTGGGCTGCTCCGGTCGCAAAGACGTCTCGCCAATACCGCAGCGCAAGACGATGAGGCAATCATCATCTGTAATGTCACGGAGCTCAGACGCGGCCGTCGCCAAGCCGCCATTGTTAGATAGGCCGCCGAACCAACCATCTGCCGTGGCCACATGTTCTAATCGGAAAAAATAGTACTAGCCTGCAGAGGGGGAGCAGCGTGAGTTGGAGCGACTACGTTGATGCGGCCCAGAGGAAAGCGGCAATAGCCAATTTTCATTGCGATCAGCTCAGGCTCGCCCTGGCGGATTGCAAGGCCCCGCATGACGGTCGCCCGGACGTTGCAACTCAAGCGTTCTTTGAAGGTGTAGTGGTCGCAGCAGTGTCAGCGATCGACCAAGTGGCTCAGGCCGCCAACTCTGCTCTCAGATTAGGGCTTAGTTCGGGCAACCTGTTCGCAGGAGCCTCGCCCGAAATCGAATCGCGCGTGCCCGAATTTAAGGACTGGCGCGAGGACCCTATCGGCCGGGATTTGCGTCGGCTTCGGACTCGAATGGTCCACTACAGCTACTGCAAGTCAGCAACCTCTGCACCTTCTTGGCAAGTCGAGGTGGTCGATGCCAACTACGCGGGACCGCGCGAGCTGCTCGCATACGCAGAAGCTGCCGCAGCTTACGCTCAAAGACTTGGCGCGATCGCAGAGAGACTCCGGCTGTCTCTCGCTGCCAACAGCTGAGCTGCCGGCTATTAACCAAAAAAGCTGACGCTGCTCCGCGAACGCTCCTGCAGCGCGCGATGGCGACCGGATACGCTTTCGCCTGATCAACCGTGCACGCGACCGAGGACACCGTGGCGCTTCCAGACATCCGCTTTTCCCTCATTCGTCCTTTGGATGGGTCGCAACACACGGCCTTCGAAGAACTGTGCTGCCAGTTGGCGGCTACCGAGCTAGAGAACGACATCAATGACTACCTACCAACCTACTAGGCCTGACGATTTCCGGCTGCATTACACAGGAGCGCTGGTCGCCGGTGACTTCTCGGATACCGTCGGCCACAGCCTGCTGCCGCTAGGGTCCGGCTTCTTCGTCGCACCCTTCCTCGTACTCACGGCACGCCATGTCATCGACGAGGTCTCTGAGCAGTTCCACGGCTGCCGCATCCACGAGATCGTCGGCAACATGGAGTTCGGTGTGGATTTTTCGATACAGCATCCGCGCCACGGCCAAATGAAGTGGGCCGTGACCGGCTACGGATACACGCCGACCATCGACGTAGTGGCCCTGTGGGTCGACCTGCGCGAGCCAACCGAATTGCCGGCGGACTTCGTATGGGACTTGCCAACCCTGTCCCTTGCGCAAGCGAGCGTCGACCAGTCGGTCAACGCGCTCGGCTATCCGCAATCCACGCATCGCCTGGATGAGCAGGGTCATGCCCGAATCGGCTTCAATCCCCACGAATCCGAGGGAACCATCGCCGCGATCCACGAGCTCAGCCGAGACTGCGTCATGCTTCCATACCCGTGTTTCGAGGCGAGCTGCGTCACTAAGGGGGGAATGAGTGGTGGGCCGGTTTTCTCGGCAGACAGTCACGTGGTCGGAATAGTCGGGTCCAGCTTCGAACTGGGGGAGAGCAACGAGCCGGAGGTGTCCTATATCTCGGCCGTCTGGCCCGCGGTTGGCATCGAGTTGAGGCACACTGCCGCTCCGGTGACGGCGACGACGAGGCCCTATCTACTCCAGGAGCTTGTGAATGTCGGCGCTATTCACGCAGTCGATCGCTTCACCTCGGTCGATGCGTCAGGCAGGGTCACGTTACGCGTTCCGGACTGATTCGCGATCTCGATCGGCGATATCTCGCGAAGCCTAAGGGTTCAGCTTCCGCTTAGGGCCAGGACCTCGCCTCCTCTAGCCACCATGAGCACCCCCAACTCCTTGCCCGATCGTTGTCTGCTTCTTGCCTTGAGCAGACATCGCACTCCACCTTGCCGATGTGACGCGACAAGCGTCAGAACTTCCCAGCATCGTAGTCGCGGAGGAAGTCTGCCAATGGAACAAGGGTTGCGGGCGGCTTGTGGCCGGGACGCATTGGTGACTGCTGCCCTCGCGCTGCGATCCACCGAGTCATGAACCTCTTAGCTTGTGACTGCGACGCTGCAGTTCCCTCGTACACTCGACCTCTCCATGCAAGGCTGTACTGACCGCTCGGTTGGACGCGTCCTACGGGGTGTCCTTGGTAGGTCAGTAGCCAAAGCCCCGAAACATTGGACCACGCATAGCTAGACGCCTTTCGATGCGCTGGTGCCTCGATCTCTTCACGCAGGAAGGGGTCCGTTTGCCATTCCATCAGGCGAGTCTAGGGCTACCCCCGACCGCGTGCCGTGAGCCATCAGGACCGGCTGCGCAAGTGGATCGCGACGCTTCGATCACGCTGGATCTTGGACGGCGCAGAGGTCCTCCTGGGCGCGGACCCGTTCGAGGGCGCGGGAAGGCACTGCGACGCTGCGCTCTCCCCAAGGCGTTGAGATAGTGACGGGCGTGAGGGTTTCCGCGGCCACTCTACTCGCCAGCGCTTGCGCGACAGCGATTGCTCCCAAGCATCCTTCAAATGCCTCTTGGTGAATCCCCTCAGCGAAGACCTCATAACGCCCACCAGGCAAAGCTCTAATCTCGATCATGGCGACCTCAATGCTCAAGGTCATTGCAGCGTCGACCATCAGCGGCAATGCCTGCCATCAGCTCAAGCACGCCACGTGTGTCAGAACTCTCTGACTGCGAATCCCAGGGCGATCGAACTAGCCTCAGGCCCCCTTAGCGTCGCTGCAGGTCACGATTATTGGCTTTTATGCGGAATCGCATAATTGCCAATTATCAGTGTTGGCGACTCTCTCGATGTATCCCGTTCCAACGGTCACGCAGCTTCTCTGTGCTCGTAGTACGGGTGCCGCTTGTCATCGAAGATGGCGTAGAGCGCCTCGAGATTGCCTGGATCTGGTCTGAGCCAACCATCCAAGTGCTCGGGCTTGATGTTGATGATGGTCCGGTCATGTCCAGCTGCTGCAACCTCCGGTTCTGGCTCGTCGGTGATCGCGGCGAACGAGAGTAGATCAGGCTCTACGCCCTTGGGGTCAGTCCAGTGTGACCACAGACAAGCAATGAGCATCGGTTCGCCAGTACGCGGCAAGAATTCCAAGGTCCGGTTGCGACCGTCGATATCGACGTGCTCGTAGAATCGGTCGGCGACAATGACACCGTGCGTGTAGCCGAACTGGCGCTTCCAGAAGCCTTCCAGGTTGTCGCGTCTGGCGTTGTATGTGCCGGGCTTCTCGATATCGAATCGCGAAGGGAGGCCCGCAGGACGACACTGGTAGCGCATCGGCTTAACCACCCGCTGCCCGTCCTCCCACACCATCACCGGGCAGTAGATGCCTGGATAGATCCGTGAGTCTTCGGGCAGCGTGACTGTGCGCTTGAGTGTCTCCAGTCGACGTTTGGCGTTGGCCACGGCGTTCCCACCGATTCGGATGTCCTCACGAGCCTTCTTCGTCTCCCTCGTCAGCAACCTTCGCTCCGCGTCGGCCACGCGCTTCCGCTGCGCGAACATCTCCTGCTCGAGCGCGGCGATCGCGGCAGTGTCCGCTTCTCGCAAGTTGGCCTGAAGATCGGGCGGTCCAATCTCCATCAGCTCACGAATCGCCGCGCGAGGCGCCTTCGTCTTCAGCGGGTTGAGTCCGCGATCCCACCAGAACGTTTTGACATAGGTCTTCAGATCCATCACGGCACCGAACTCGCGCTTGTACTGCTTGAACTCGGCATGGACTTGGGCGGAATAGCACATGGGCTGCATTCCTCAGGGACGTTGGGGCGAGCGTAACGCTGAGAGGGAGCGGTCTCGGGTGATGAGACCTATCAGCACTTCAGCAATGGGAGGTCGCGTGCGCGTGTCGTGTAGTGAGGTGACAGCAAGTTCTGGCGCATGCCCCACGCCGGTCGGCTTTCCCAGCCCGTCGCGGCCAGCCCTGCGGCACCGCGGCCGAACTTGCGATTGATCCCGTCCAACGCCGCCATGAGCTTCGGGTTGCCCGCAACCGCCGGGGTGAAAAGATCGCCTTGGCGCTGCTCTGGGCGCGACAAGTCCATCAGCATCACGCCGGCCTTCTTGTAGCCGATGCCTGGCTTGAGCATGCCGCGGAGCAGCTGCGTCACTACCGATAGGATTAGCCGCGAGTCGTCGGTCGCAGCAGGCATGTTGATCGTGCGACTGGGGCTGTGCTGCGGCAGCTCAGCTCGAAACCTGTCGCTGAGAGCGAAGATGCCCAAAGCGCCAGCCACCAGGCCCTCACGGCGCAGCTTCTCGCACGCGCGAACCCCAAAAGTCGCCAACGCCTGCGCCACGGCCTCGTGATCCTCTACGCGATCGGCGAAAGATCGGCCGACCATGATTTGCTGCTTGTCCGGAGCAACCTCTTCCAGTTCGATGCAGGGGTGGCCCTGCAGTTCGCGCTGTGTGCGCGCCAAGGTCACGCCGAACTCTTGGAGGATGCTGTCGGGTGGTGCATCGCGCAGCTGTGCAGCAGTCGTGATTCCGATCTGCGCTAGGCGAACACCCCAGCGGCCACCCACGCCCCACAGGTCGGTCGTGGGAAACGAGGTCAACACCTGTGCGCGGTGAACCGGGTCCGTGAGGTCGACGACGCCGGCGCCGGACTTGGCCGCCTTGTTCGCGGCTTTGGCCAGCGTCTTGGTCGGTCCGATGCCGATGCAATTGGGAATTCCGGTCCAGCGCTGCACCTTCGTACGCAGCCGGTGCGCGAACTGCTCGCGATCAGGAATGCCGGTCATGTCCAAGAACGACTCATCGATGCTGTAGACCTCGACCCGCGGCGCCTCGTCGCGAAGGATGCCGACCACGCGCGCACTAATGTCTCCGTACAGCGCAAAGTTCGCACTGCGCATCTGAAGGCCTTGGTGCTTCACCAGATGCTTCAGCTCGTGCGCGGGTTGCCCCATCTTGATGCCAAGCGCTTTTGCCTCGGCCGTACGCGCGATCGCGCAGCCGTCATTGTTGGACAGCACCACCAAAGGCACGCCGCGCAGCTTGGGCTGAAAGATGCGCTCGCAGCTCGCATAGAAGTTGTTGCCGTCGACCAAGGCGAACATGTCAGGCTGCCAGCGAGACGATCTTGTGCATGCCGCCGAGAATCGGGACCTGCAGGATGCGGTAGGCATCTCGGTCGAACTGCCCAGTCGTACCGCGGATGCGTCTCGCCGCTGTGAGGTTGTCTGCGCTGCCCAGGTATTGCCAGTCCGACACCACGTGGTACTGCCGCATGTCGGCCCCGCGCTCTTCCAGTGCCACGGGGCCGCGCCACGGCCACGCTGACACCTGCCGATCCTCCAGTGCCGCGCGCAGCCGCTCCTCATGGTCGCCCAGCGTCTCGGCGCCGTGGCAGGCACCGGCACACTGCTTGAGCATCGCCCGGAAGCACGGCGGTCCGGCCATACCACGCTCGATGCCCAGCAGCGTGTAGCAAAGCCGCTGTTCATCGGCGATACGTCGCAGCGCAGACAGCGCGGACCGTGCGCTGGAGTAGAGCCCATAGACCACCAGCGCACGCGCCGGGTCGATCTCAGCCGAGTTCACCACTGTCACCTTGCCCCGGTGCAGCATCAGCGAGAACTGCCGCGTCGTGCGCCGGAGCTTGCGGTTGTAGAGCGGGTTCTGCGACTTGATCATCTGCGCCTCGAGTAACTGGGCGCCGATGTCGCCGGCCGTGCGCACGTGGGAGATGCGACGGGCCTGGCGCAAGAGCATCGCTTCCTCTGGCGTGCGGAAGTGATCCATCACGCGGCCACGGATGTCGACAGACTTTCCGATGTACAGCGGCAGCACGTCGCCTTGAGGGCCGTGGAAGGTATAGACGCCCGGCGCGCGAGGCAGGGCATCGACCTCGCCCCGCAGATGCTGGGGGTACTCGTATAGAGCGGCGGCTTCCCGCCGCCGGTCACGCACCGGTCGCACGGGGCACCGCTGCGCGCTTCACTTGGCGCGCAATGCTGACAACGACGAACACCTCCACCTCGGTGCCTGCGTCGATGACGATCGGCGGAAACTCCGGGTTGGCGGAGTGCAGCTCAAGATGGCGCTCGCAGATCTTCAGGATCTTGCAGGCCGGCTGGTTGCCCTCCCACACGGCCATGACTAAGCAGCCACTCTGTGGCATGACCGACCGGTCGACGATCAGCAGGTCGCCGTCGAGGATGCCAGCGCGCGCCATCGAGTGACCTGTCGCGCGATAGATGTAGGTGGCCAGCGGGTTCCGGATGAGGAGCTGGTTGAGGTCCAAGCTGTCCTCTTGGAAATCCTCAGCCGGGGAGGGGAAGCCCAGCTGCACCACAGCCGCGCCGGTCGGTAGCGGTAGGTTCGGTGGGTCGATGGCGGCATAGCCGACAAACGAGGCAGGTGGGTCAAAAAGCGTGAACATTTGGGCTCCAGCAACGGTGTGCACATTGCCGCTTACGGATCTCAGCGCGTGAGACGTAGCTGCCTCGTCGAGCATCCTGCGCGAGGCCACAGGCACGCGATGGTCGCTTCTGACCTGCATGCAATAATTTGTCTGGCAAGGAAGCGTTGGCCGCCATCGTGGCATTGCCCGAAGACTGGGCCGAGGACGGGATGACCAAGCAGGTGCTGGAACACTCAACGAGGGTAGCCGCATTCGCGGTGACCAATGCGCACCCGAAAGGCACACCGCTGTGTGCCAGCGAACTGGCCAAGCAGTTCCGCGGGCAAGAGTCGCTTCCGTGATCACACTCACGGACGACGAGAAGCCGAAGTTTGAGCGCATGGTGAAGGACGTCATGCGTGCGTTCGGTTATTCCAGAGCGCGGGCCGAAACCATGGCTGAGAAGATGGTCGAGCGGTTCCGGAAGCTCGGCTATTTCCCCGGGGACACGAAAGCGGGGGCGCCCGCACCTCAAAAGCGCGTGGCCGTGGCGCGTCCGCTTCTAGCGAAGAAGCCCGAGGCTGATCGCCGAAAAATCGGCGTTCTCGCCCCGGTAGTAGTGCCGAAGCGAGCAGCCACGAAGGCGACGCCGCAACCAGCACAGATCCAGGCAGTCCACAGGGCGATGAACGCCGCCGAGAAGGCGTACTACGACCGCCTGATCGTCGACGGCAAGAAGCGTCGCTACTGTCGATCGAAGGCGGAGAAGCTGGCGAGGGCAGCTGTAAAGCGCTACCGCAAGACCGGGGTGATGGAGGAACCGAAGGCCATCATTCCCAAGAAGCCTCGCACACCAGTCAAGCTGACCCGTGCGGAGATCGCCAAGCTCCCGCCTGCCGCGCCGCCCAGACCACCCCCGCGCAACGCCAAGGAGCGCATGGAACGTGCGTTGGGCCCCGATGAGGGCGAGCGCAGGCGCCGCGGTGGCAGTCCCGTCCTCCAGGGTGGCAGCCCGGGGTTGGGAAAGCGCCGCTAGGCCCAGTCTGCCACCTGCGTGGCAATATGATCCCAAGGAGCTGGAGACCACGGGACTGGGTTTGGGGATATGGAGTTTCTGATTTTCATAGGGCTGATCTGGCTCGTCGGGACCATTTTCGGCAAGAAGACACCCAAAGCTCCCCCCACGCCACCGGTCGACCCGAAGCTAGCCGAAGAGGCTCGAGCGAACGCGGCTCGCTGGCAGGCCACGTTCGACGCTGCGTACCGCGAGTGGATCGACGCTGCCACGCGATACGCCGGCACCGGCTCGGTGCGATGGATCCCCAAGGGCACAGCCAGCCGCTTCCTGGCGTCTAATCCCGCGCCCAAGCACCAGACTAAAAGCTGGAAGCAGGCGGTAGGCGATGACTCGCCTTTGACGACGCTACGCAGTCAGTTCGACAAGGCGAATACCCAACACGCCATTCTGGTGAGGCTCAAGCGTGGCGACTTCTTTGCGAAGGTCGAGAAGAACCCACTGACCGAAGAACAGATCCATGCGTGTATCTGCATGGATGACGCCGTGATGGTGGTGGCCGCGGCGGGCTCAGGCAAAACGTCGACCATGGTGGCTAAGACGGGCTACGCCCTCCATCAAGGTCTGGCCACGCCAGAACAAATTCTGTTGCTGGCATTCAACAAGGCCACGGCCGAAGAAGTCGGTCAGCGCATTGCTGAGCAGTTGAAGGGCGTACCGCAGGTGGAGAAGGTGCGATCGAACACCTTTCATGCCTTCGGCACGGATGTCATCGCCAAAGCCACCGGCAAGAAGCCGTCGCTTGCGCCCTGGGTTGATCCCAGCAATCCAGGTGGCGATGTCCGCGAAGTCGGCGACATCATTCGGACGCTTTCCGAACAGGACAAGGCCTTCAAGCGAGACTGGGATCTGTTCCGCGTGGTCTACGCGCGCGATGTCGGAAAGTGGAACGAGCCAGATGTGCCTGATGCCTACGCAAACGGCGTTCGAGGATTTCGAACAGCGCGCGGCGAGGTGGTCAAGAGTAAGGAAGAGCGCACGATCGCCAACTGGTTGTTCTACAACGGTGTGAGATACGTGTACGAGCAACCCTACGAGCACGACACAGCAACCACTCATCATCGGCAGTACTTCCCAGACTTCTATTACCCCGAAGGCAAGCTCTACCACGAGCACTTCGCACTAAACGACAGAGGGCAGGCCCCCAAGCATTTCGGGGACTACTTGGACGGCGTGAAGTGGAAGCGCAAGATCCACAAAGAGAAGGGGACGGCACTCTTTGAGACCACATCGCACGGGTTGATGACCGGCGAGGCGATCCCGGCGCTGGAGCAAACGCTGATCCAGTACGGCATACAGCCTGTCTTCGACCCGAACAGGGAGGCCACGGGTCTGGCGCCAGTCCACGAGCAAGACCTGGCCCGATCATTCCGCGTCTTCCAGCAGCACGTGAAAAACAACGGACTGACCCATCGGAACCTGGTCGACGCGCTTGCTGCGCAGTCAGAAGACGGGTTCGGCGCACGCCTGCGGCTGTATCTAGCCATCTACGAGCGCATTGCTGCGGAGTGGGAGAAGCGCCTCAAAAGCGGCGGCTTCATCGACTTCGAGGACATGTTGATCCTCGCGGCCGGACACGTAGAGTCCGGAGCCTACAAGAGTCCGTACACGTTGATCTTGGCCGACGAGTTCCAGGACAGTTCGCGCGCCCGCATCCGCCTGTTGAAGGCGCTGTCGGGCCAGACCAGTCCGCCTGCGCACCTGTGTGTGGTCGGGGACGACTGGCAGGGCATCAACCGGTTTGCCGGCTCGGACATCACGGTGATGACGGAGTTCGAGAAGACGTTCGACCACGCCACACGTCTGTCACTCACCACGACATTCCGGTGTCCGCAAGACCTGTGCGACGTGTCGAGTCAGTTCGTTCAAGCCAACCCCGCCCAGATCAAGAAGAAGGTGAAGACGACCAATCCGCTGACCAAGACACCCATGCTGGCTTATGGGTTCGCGGATCAAGCGAACATCGCCCCCTACGTCGAGAAGCAGCTGGCCCACATGCACCAGCTGCTAGTGGATGGCAAGCTCACGCCTGCCAAGGGCACGCGAATGACCGTGATGCTGTTGGGGCGCTATCGCAACGATGAGCCTGCTGCCTTGAAGGCATGGCAACGAAAGTTTGCCGAGCGCCTGTCGATCGAGTATCGGACCGCGCACGGATCCAAGGGTCTTGAAGCCGAGTACGTGTTCGTTCTCAACGTCGTGCAAGGCACGATGGGCTTTCCTAGTCAGATCCAGGATGACCCGGCGCTGCAACTTGCAATGCCCGTGCCTGATCCGTATCCCTACGCCGAAGAGCGCCGGCTGTTCTATGTGGCCATGACGCGCGCGCGCAAGCAGGTGCGCTTCTACACGGTGCTGGGCCAGCCTTCGCAATTCCTGGTTGAGTTAGGCAAGAAGAATGGACTGGAGATCCAGCCCATCGACGGGGATGCGCTGGAAACTTGCCCGAGATGTAGCGCAGGCGTTCTGACTCAACGGGACAGTCGATTCGGACCCTTTCTGGCTTGCAGCCGCTTCCCTGCTTGCGACTACAAGCGCAATACAGAGGGCGGGGCGACCCGGCGATCTCAGCCCGCCACATCCCAGCGCATCACCAAACCAGTGGCGGCGGGTGATCGGTGCCCCATCTGCAAGAAGGGCAAACTCCAGCGGAAAAATGGGTCGAATGGTCCGTTTCTCGGCTGTTCGCGCTACCGTGATGGATGCGGCGCCACCGCGAACCTGATGGTTCGACATTGACGATATCCAGACTGAGGCTATGGCCATGAAGTTCGCACTCGAACGCTTTTCCTTGGCTGAGCTGACGCAGCTGATAAAGACCGCCGAACAACGATTGAAGGTGGTCAGAACGCGCCGCCCCATCGCAGAAGTTCGACGTGACCTGACACGTTTCGCAGCGTTGCAGGGGTATGGGATCGAAGATCTTCTGGGCGCTACGCCTGAGACTGCCAGCCCGACGAGGCGCGCCGCGCGCAAGTCGCCGAAGGTGGCTGCGAAGTACCGAGACCCTGAGAACCGCCGTAACACCTGGTCGGGTCGGGGCAGTCAGCCCCGATGGCTGGCTGCGAAAGTCAAGCGTGGCCACCAGGCGGCCGACTTCCTCATTCCAGGTCTGGCCAAACCCACGGCCAAGAAGCAGACCGTTGTTGGAAAGCGGACCGTCTACAAGGCGGGCGCTGCTTAAGTTTTTTCCCCTACCTCTGCAGAGTCCGGCTGTGAACTTTCGGGGCTTATGCGGGGCGCGCCAACGTTCAAGCTTTCCTTGCCCCGTGTGGGGCTCACAAGGAGACGAACATGGCAAAGGGCAATGGCGGATCGGCTGGCAAGGCCGGTGGTGGCTCGAAGGGCGGCTCGACTGCTGGCGGCGCTCGAGGTCCGGCTGGATGGCCGTCGACCAAGCCTGGTATGCCGTCTGGCGGCAACCGCAATAACGCGCCGCCGAAGCGCTGATTACGGGTCGATGAGCCAGGTCGGCAGCCTGGGGGCGGTCGACGGGACCGGGGGTGGGTAGCGGTGTCTATGCCGCTCCCACCATCCCAAGTAAGCCTCCCGCCAGCCCGTGCGGTCCAGGTGGCCCACAGCGGTTGTGTGATCTGGCAAGAGCAGGTTCAACAGGAGGGTGGCCACTAAGTACGTTTCAAGCAGGTCCGCTTGGTCGTCGAGGTGGGACGCCTTGGTATTGGGTGTCCATAGTTGGGTGTGGACCAGAGTCCTGAATGACTTTCGAGTCAGTGGATCCTTGCCACTTCGCAAGGCGCGAACGAACCGATCGCTCTCTCCACCCCGTATCCCTGAGCGATCTGCCTGGGCACCCATGTCGGCGATCGAGCCCGGACGTTCCGGCCAGCTGCCTTCGCGTAAGAAGTGGCCCACAGCGCCGATGAAATCCACGAGACGTGCGGCCGGATCGGCCGGCGTGTGGCGACGCCGATCGGGCAGGCCGGGTGGTGCCAACAGCACCGCAAATCTGGGGAGGCCCCTCATGGCGTCGGGTGCCTTCGTGCGGCCGATCCAGTGCCCGATCTCGTGGTCCACGGCCGCCAGGAACGACAGCGCCATGTGGGCGCGTCGGATCAGAGCTAGGTCTAAGGCAGCCCGCTCAGGAGCTGACAGCTCCAACGTGGGGCCTCGGATACCCGCTACCGCCAAAGGTGCGCAGTAGGCAGGCCCCAGCTCGGACTGCGGTCCAATCTCGGCGAGGAAGCCAGGCCCGTCGGTGTCTTCCAACTGGCAGAGCCGTTCGTCTGACGCATCGAACATGGCGACTAGCTCTCGGGTAGCTGGCGCGCTGTGCTCGTCGAGCAAACCCAGCCCGTAGACCATGATGGCTGAATGCCCCTGGGGGATGTTCTCCTTGAACCCTCGGAAATCTGCGTCAGGGACTCCGCGCTTCTGGAGCATGCGCAGCAACAGCGAGTCCGAATGCGCTGCGACTTGCTCACGATGGGCTATGAGAGCTGCGTAACCGCGACCCCGTCGATATTGCATATGGTTCAGCCCGGTCGCGTACTCGAAGAACGCTGCTGGGGCCATGCCCACGAGCTTGTGGGCCACCTCGATATGGAGTGCGAAAAGCATGACGTTGAGCGGTAAGCCAAGGCGTGTATGGATCCTCATTCTTGCGCAATGTTGGTGGTGCGGTTTAACGCGATACCAGTTCCTCCGGGATGTGAGCTGAGCCCCGGCGAGAGCATCACAGGCGATCTATTCGGTCGTACAGCGATGTCTGCTTCTGGCCGAAAGCGGACACGGCCAGGGCAGCAGCAGGATGCTTCGAGTCTAAGCACCGCCAAGGCTGCCTATGCCGATCGCGCAGTGTGGAACGCGTGGCGCGTCGCGCAGATGTTCGAATGCGTTGACCCTGCACGCGGCCGTGCACGAAGCTCTGCAGTCCCGACGCTTGCACAAGGACGTTCCAATGCGCCGCGACCTGCTTCTATCGCTCAGCCTCATGCTCACGCCGTTTGCGCTCCTGGCAGGTACACCTTGGGCACCGTCCGGCCAAGGTGCAACGGTTCAAGGTACCGGCGATTTCCTGACCGGGTCGGGCGCGTTTGTGTCGCTGTCGGTGGGAACGCCGAGCGAAGCAGGCTTTGCCGGAGCTATCACGTCACTCGATGCCACCGATTGGCGCGGCCAGGAGATCACGGTCTCAGGCGAAATCACCGTCCTGGAGAGAGACGGCGCAGCCGCGCTATGGATTCGAGCTGACGGCGCTGAGGGCAGCCTCGCGTTTCGAAACTCCGCAGCTTCGCCTGTCAAGTCGGCAGACGGCGCACAGGGACGCGCCGTGCGGCTCTATGTGCCCGAGGCTTCCACCAGCATCAAGCTCGGCACCACGCTGCGAGGCATTGGTGAGGTCGTAATCAGCTCGCTTCGACTGCGCGGCACGCGCGAGACGGACGCAGGGATATCGGCCTATGAAGTCTTGGAAGCCGCGATGGATGCGATGGAGGCGCCGGCATTAAGCGCCGATCGCATTGATTGGCCGGCAGAGCGGAGGCGCCGGCTTACGCCCGCGCTCACGAGTCTTCCAGCCCGCGAAGCGCACCCCGCGGTCGAGACCTTGATTCGCCAGCTCGATGACCGGCACAGCGCTTTGCAGCCGCCTCGGGACGCCGTCGACTACGAGCGTGGGCGACGCCCACGCACATTGTCGAGGTGAGCGTGTCTGACGGCATTGGCTACATCTCAGTCCCGGGCCTGGTCGGCACGGATCGTGAGCAGGGCGACGCGTTCAGTGCCGAGGTTTGCCAAGCGATCGAGCGCCGCGCGAATGAAGCTTCGCGAGGGTGGATCGTCGACCTGCGGCGTAACGGCGGCGGTAACATGTGGCCCATGCTGACGGGCCCGCGCGCCCTGCTCGGAGAGCCATCGCCTGGTGCATTTGTGGATCGGGCAGGCACCTCGTCACTGTGGCGTATCCGCAGAAGCGAGGGATGCAGCTCGGACCTTTCAAGCGCACCGGTGGCGGTGCTGATTGGCCCGAGGACCGCGAGTTCTGGCGAGGCCGTTGCAGTTGCGTTTCGTAACCGGACTAGAACGCGCTTTTTTGGCCGCCCAACCGCTGGGCTCGCGACGTCCAATCAGAGCATCAGGCTTCCTGACGCGAGCATGCTGATGCTTACCACGGCCGCGTTTTCCGATCGCTCGGGCAGCACCTATCCAGTTGGCATCACGCCCGAGGTGCAAGAAGAAAGCGATCAAGCGACACGAAACGCTGCTGATGCCTGGCTTCGGACAATGCCCTGATCCGCTCCGCCTCCGACCTTAAGTGTCTGAGTTCGGTTGTCCGTTTTCGGCCAACAGGGCACCTTGACTCGACTCCATGCGAAGATCACGACAAAAGAACCGGCGGCTAAACGTCTTCTGGAACGCGAACCAGATTTCCGGCTTCGCCGTACGTATGAGTAGGAACGGCCGCCTCCTCCCAAAGACTCTTACGCTAACTTCGATGCGCATGTCTCTGTCCCAATCGTGCCCGCCTCGCTCGAACGCTAAAGCGGAAAGAAGCCGCGACGTCCGTCGGCCTTGCCTGAGCCGACGAATTCGGTGTGTCCCAAACGTGCTTGCACGTCTGACGAGGGTTCCTCGTTTTCGAGAACGATGATTTGACCCGGCCCCTTCCTGTCGGCCAGCCAAGCGTAAAGCTGGTCCTTTACTGACGGGTCTAGTGCCTCGTCCGGATCCTGGCTGCCGTGCTTGGGGTCTTTGTAGGTGACCACCGGAGAGTCGATGGCGATTAGTCCTATGTGGGGGTGGCCAAGCTCCAACGCTCGCTCCATCAGCGCCACGACCAAGGCGGTCAGGAAGATGCCGCGTTTGCCCTTACCGTACGACACACGCTGCCGGTTGTTTATGTACAGATCTGCGTGGCTCTCATCGAAATGTACGGCATGCACCATCGGCACTCGCCATTCGGCGAGCAGCTCCGAAATACGCCGGCAAAGCTCGTCCGCGCTGCCAGAAAAATCTCGAGAAATTTCCTGTTTTTTGCGTTTCGCTTTCGCCTTCATCTCACTGAGTCGTTGTTCTATCGACCCGATCCGTTCGAAACTGCGCAGCGCCACTGTCAGCTCGGCTCGTCGCTCGGAGAGCGGACCTAGGTGGTCGTGTTTGACGTCCTGCGCGGCAGGGCGAATTATGCTCGCCTGCTCGTTAAGATTTGCCGCAGTGTCCTGGTTCAAGGCCGAGACGGTGGCATGCAGTAGTTCGATGTCCCCGTCCACATCATGGAGGGCGACCGCCAGCCCTCGTCTGAGAGTAGTGATCTTCGCCAGCTCGGCGTTGGCCGCTTGGCCGATAAGGTCCATGTCTTGCCAATCGTCGTGGCCGAGCTGGTGGTTGATGTCCGACTTGCACAGGGGGCAAGGGCGTACTTCGAAGGACGCGGTAACGTCCAGTGCCGTAATAAGTGAGGTCAGGCGGTTGAAGTCGTTCTCATACTTTTCGTCCAGAAGTTCGAATCGATCCCGAGTTTCGCGCCCCCGTATCAGTTCCGTCTTTGCTGCACGTAGCCGGGTATCGAGTACCTCATGCTGCGCCTTCAGCGTCGCCAAGCCTTCAGCATTGGTTCGCATGAAGGCGTCGATGCTTTCGATCTCTTGCTCAATACGACCCAGCCCATCAATGCAATCGGCCCGGGTCCAGCCGTTTGGAATGTTAGCGCGTAGGGACGTTAGCTCTTCCTCAAGCGCCTGCACGTGACCTTTGGCGATGTTCCGGGCATCGGTCTTTAACGCGAGCGTCGCACCAGAGTCGTCGATCCCGGTTAGCGCGAGCGCGACCGCGGCGCGGTTGCGCATCTTGAACAGCTTGTCCTTACCCTCCAGCGGCACCCTGTCCAGTGTCCGGATCTCGTCAAACACGCTCAGGCGGCGCAGATCGCCTGCAGTGACACCGGCCAGCACGCCACTCTTGACCAGGATCCGTTTGTTCGCGGCGGCACTCCATCGGACAAGAAGCGGAGCGATGTCTTCTGCCACGGGAAGCTGTGCTGGTGGAGGCAAGTCGTGGAAGCCGGTATGCACGACTTCATTGCCCGCGATGAGGTCGCGAAACAAGGTGTACTTTGATCCGTCAGCCACAAGTACCTGCAAGGCCGCCCGGGTATATCCCTCGGATAGGCCGACGTCGAGGGGCTTCTCGTTGCTGCCGAGGCAATAAGAGATGCTCGCCGCGATGTAGGACTTGCCGGTATCTGTCGGGCCGAACACCAGATGGGAGGCGCCGCCGGGAGTCAGCTCTGCGTTCGGCTTGGTGGGCCCGGTAAGTACCAGCTTGTGTATCGAAAGCCTCGTCATTATGGGCCGTCCGTGGAAATGAAGTGCGCTTTCCAGAGCGATCCTCGGGCGCCAAGCAGCGCTTCCAGGTCATCGTCGCTCCAATGCCCGAGTTCTCGAGCGACCCACGCGCAGCGCTCGCGCAATGCCCGGATGTACGCTCCGTCAAGCAGGTCTATTAGCGCTGGCCCGCTCTCGCCGATGCCATAACGGATGCCTTCGGAGGTGGCCGTAGCGTCGATGAAAGCCCGGCTTGCCATGAGAAAAAGTCCCGACTGGATCGCTTCCCTCCGACTTGCATACTCAACGCCACGCAGCGGAACGGGAGTATGCAAACTCTCGGGCCCACCGACATCAGCGCTGTAGATGACGGCATAGTCGAGGTACAAAAGGGTTTGGAGGTCTGGCTTTCGCGGATGCAGGGCATGGAGCAGATAGACCACGCGGATGCCGAGCTCGAATGGGGTGTTGAAGACCTGTGAGCTACTCTTCATCTGCGTCTGCCCAGTTCAGGCGCTCTAGGTTCACCAGATGGTGGCAGGTGCCTTGAAGGTCGCCGGCCTGCAGTCGATAGTGCAGAGGGTTATCGTTGACCTGCAGCGAGTTGGCGGTGAGTAGCGTTTGCGTTAGGCGCGTCCAAGAACCATCGTGTGGAACACAGGCCACGCCGGAGACGCCTATCTCAACGTCGTCCAGCAACGCGCCAAATGCGCCCGGCAGCTTGTCGCGGCTGAAGCGGTGCAAGCCCTCGGCACTGTAGAAGAGTTGACGCTGTGCAGCGAAATGCTTCAGGTAAGTCTTCGGGATGTTCTCGATTGCCGTAACGCTCAGACCCGTTTGCTCCTGGTACACGCGCAGCAGCGCCTTGAGATAGCGCTCGTCCATCGGGTCCGGCGCATCGGGCGTTTTCGGGTTCGGTCCTCGCGAGTGCAGCACTCCGAAATGCTGCCAATGCTCGGCACCATTACGAGAATGCATCTCAAGAAGTTCATCAGGCGTGCGTCTGGAAAAGATGCAGAAAGGGAAGGTGAGAAGGAACTGACGAATTGCTGGGTCCCAAGCCCGCTTGAACGGCCCGAAGGCGCCGTTCTTCCGCTCCCATTCGGTCATAACCCAGTCGCGCATGCTATCGGGATCTAAGAGGTAGTCCTGCAGCGACGCACCAACCTTCAGCGCGCACAGGTAGTACCGTCGCGGACGGCTGTAGGCACCATCGTGAACGTGGGTCAGAAACTTTACGAGCTCGCCAATCACGTCGCTAGGCGAGAGCGTACCGCCATAGTACTTCGCTTGGTACAGGTCCCACGTGCCTGCAGTGGGCGGGTAACATGTGTAGCCACAGACGTCTCGGCCTTTGTCATTGGCGCCGCCCAGCCGGATGACCTGTACGTACTGCCCTTCCTTTTCCAGCTGACGAGCGCAGCGCTCGATGAACGCCTCCCATTTAACGTCGTCCATGAGCAGCAGACGCTGCTGAGGCGTGGGGCTCGCGGGCCCGGACTGATAGTTAGGAGTGGTCACCGCGCCCCCGCGTTGCCTACGGCTCAGCTGCTGCCGAGAACGATATCCGAATCTACGTCGAACGTGTAAGGCGTGCGATCCGAGTGTCCGGTTTGGCGCTCGACGAGGCGTGCGCCGATGCGCATGCGTGCGGCCCAGGCCTGGCAGAGCGCAGCCAGGGACAGCGGCAGCGCGATTAGCCAGAGGAAGGCGTGCAAGAACGGCCCAAGCTGGACGAGCCCGTCGGCGGCCTCGCCCAGAAACAGGCCGAGATAGACCGGCAGCAGCACCATTTGCAGCGCAAGCAGCAGCGGCGTGGACGCCAGCAGCGATTTCGCATTCGCCTTGCCCAGATGGGCGAACGTCACGACGTAGTCGATGCAGGGCGTCAGCAGCACGAGCAGCATGCCGATTCTAAGCAGTGGATCGTTAGGCAGCCATGGCAGCAATAGCGCGACGAGCAGTGGCACTGCCACGAAGTTCGCGATCAGCAACGCGGCCAGGAAGCGCAGGTTAGAAAGCGCCCGCGTGAGCTCGGTCAGCGGTACCTGGAGAAACGTTACGAACAGCATGAAGGCCAGAAGCGGATCGATGGCGACGGTCAGACGCGTGGTGCCGTTCCAGAGCCACGCGAGCACTCCTGCAGCCGCCATGGCCACGAAATAGATCGGCACCTGCCGCATTTCGAGCGTGTCGCGCAATGAAGCCAGACTCATGTGCTGCCTGTCGAATTGACGAGTATCGGGATTGCATTATCGCGACCAGGCGATCCACGAGTACATCCAGCGGCGTTTGCCCGTAGGAGCCGGCGTGCGTAGCCATGTCAGTAGCCAGCTTGCGCAAGCTCAGAGTGGCTCAGCACAGTCTTGCGAAAGAACACCCAAAGCGCGAGCTGCTTTCAGATTGAAGGCTCCGCCTTAGCCTCTCACGGAGCTCTCCTGCTTTTGCAGGTCTTCCCATGTCTGCTATCGGCCAGTAGCGGTCGTTCGCAATGGAATGTTCAGTGACTAGAGAAGAACGCAGCCATTGCTCTGGGGGGTCACGATAGTCGTGCGACGGATGGCGCGCGTGACCGCAACGCGGAGCGCCAGACGGGACTGCGCGATGCGCCTAGCATCTGCATTCGCCGCCACGATGCGGCCAGAGAAGGTGCCCTCATACACGACGACCTCGTCGAACTCCTTCCCCTTGGCCTTGTGGATGGTCATCACATGTAGGCCGCCCCACTCCTTCTGCGCGGCGACGAAATGCTCCTGAAGGAGGGCATCACCAAGCGCCGCCTCGGCACCGGCATAGTCGCCCTGCGTCCTCCACATCTCACTAAGTGCCGTGCGCAGCGCGGACCCCCTGTGCAGCAGGCGGAGAAACCGCGCGTCCTCCGCTACCCGGGCCACATGGGGCGCTGGTGACGCTGCGATTAGCTCTCGCATCGCAGACCAGTCTTCCTCGGGGTTTCCTGAGAGCCTGAGATGCAACCGCTCGGCCGCGAGCCTCTGGCACTCCTTGACGACAAGCTCCCTGTTTTTGCCGCGGATCTTTCCCGTCGACATGTAGGTGCCGATGGCGCCGGCGAGGTCCATCTCCGCCTGCGCAGGCGCCTTGTTGCCAGCGCGGCCGCGAATGTGGGTGTGCAGCGTGGCGACCAGACGTGATGCCAGCGCCGCTGCGGGGCCTCCTCCAAGCAGCACGGCGATGACGTTGGCCGCCAAGGACGGTGACTCCGCGTCCATCGCCACCTCGTGCCGAAGTGCGGGTAGGCCATCAAGATCCGAGGACAGGTACTGCGAGAACTTCAGCATGAACGCCTTTGAGGGCACCAAAACGGCTACTGACGTGTTCGGCTCGCTGCGCAGGCGCCGGAGCGCGGCCAGCACCTCCGCCTTGGCCCGGAAGTGCGGGCTTTGGTTCCTGCGAAATCCGTAGCGCGCGACCTTCACGTGCGTGTATTCCTTGCCGCGGTTCCGATCGGTCAGCAAGTCGTTGCCGAAGACGGTGATGTCCGTCCCGTTGCTTCGGTAGTTCTCGCCCGAGAAATCGAAACTCCCAGGTTGGAAGGCCTCTACGAATTCACCTAGCCGGCGGGGATCGGCACCCCGGAATTCGTAGATGCGTTGCTCGGGGTCTCCGAGCGCGATCAGCCGGCTTTGTCGACCTAGTTCCTGGATCAGCGCCCATTCGTCGGCGTTGGTGTCCTGAAACTCATCGAGGATCACCATGGGATAGGTGTCGCAGTAAATGTTCGCCAACCGAGCACTGCGCCGAAAGAGCTGTGCGACCAGCCGAGCGAACAGGTCGAAATGTAGCCGCCCCTCCTCCTCGAACAGGCGGAGCATCTCCCGCTCGCGGAAACCTGCGTCCACGTCGGCGAAGTGGGCCGCGGCCTCAGGCGGCGGCAGGAGGGTGATCGCCCGACCGGTGTTCAACAGGTAGCCGTGGCTGCGTAGGATGCTCCACGCGAACCCGTGGTACGTGTTGATCTCCAGGTGCTTGAGCTCTTCCGGCGAAATCAGCTCCGCCGCTTTCTCGACGATGCGCGCGACCGTTGGCCTCGCGAAGCTTAGGAAGAGCACCTTCTGACCCGGCTTCAGCGTTCCACTGGCGACCTGCTGCTGGGCTTTGACGAGCGCCACGTGGGTTTTTCCGGCGCCCGGGCCTGCCAGCGCCAATGCGTGTCCGGGGCAGGCCAGGAAGGCGGACTTCTGCGGACTCCAGACCATGGGCTTCAGGCCGCGGCGGGCTCGACTGGAGGAGCGGGAGGTGCTGGCAGAGGCGGAGGCTCAATTACTTGGAATATGCCGTACAGGCACTGGGCGATGTATTCGGGCATCTCCCGCCAGCTGGTGCAGGACGCGAGTAGGTCGGCCGCTTGGCCGCTGCCTTTGCTCCAAGCGAAATATTGCAGCAGCGCGCTCTTCAGCGCAGCTAAATCGGACTCCGCCTTCGGCGTCACAGCTGTCAGGTGCTGTGGCCATTCACCGTCGGCCACGACGCTCAGCGCGTAGCGCCTGATTGCGTTCTCGTTGCTCCCTTGCAGCACCAGCGACTCGAATCCCTTCATGGGTGATTCGTACGGGTGGTCGACCGCGGCACGAATGAGGGCAAGCTGTGTTTCGTCTTGCTTGTCGAACATCGCGAATACAGTCTTGCCCATACCCCTGAAGAAGTGGCCAAGCGGCGCAACTTGCGAGTCCGTCTTGGCGTCGATGACCGCCACGCCGAGCGCTTCGAGAGACTTGAAATACAGAGGATCGGTCCTGCTGAGCGTGCGTGCGGCAGCAGGCAGTGCGTCGAACTCTGTTCGCCCTTCGACGATGAGGACGTACTTGGCCAGCAGCGCCTCGCAGAAGCGCGCACGGAACTCCGCCTTGTAGGCTTTCGGCTTGATCGCTGGCGGCAGGCTGGCAGGGGTGGAGGTCATCACGCCCCCGGTCCGCTTGAGCACTTTGATTTGAGCCGGTTCGAACTCCTCGAGCACGTACGGCGAGTGCGAAGTGAATAGGGCCTGCGCCGACTTCTCACGCACGCTGTTGATGATGCGCTTCTGCGTGTGGGGAGGCAGCGCCGTCTCAGGCTCTTCCATGGCGAAGATTACGTTCTGCTTGAGATCGGCAATGATGGACAGCAGCGCGAGCACCAACGTATTGATGGTGCCTGTGCCCTGGTGCTGGTACGGCGCAGCGTAGCTGCTGCCATCTAGGCGCTTGGTTCCCGTACCCATGAACACTGTCAGCGTGCGGCGCAGCGTCTCGCGAGTGAGATCCGAGACGCGCATGTGCGGATCTTCTGCCCAGTCCGACGGGACGAACTTCTTGATCGAAGCCTGCACCGCGGCCAGCAGCGTGGTGACGCCGAGCTCAGGCTTGTCGGCTACGGGGAGAACGCGTAGCGAATCAAGCAACTCCTCCCACATCCTGAGGCGAGAATCCTGAAGGCGCAAAATTACGTCCAACAGCGATCCACGTTCCAGGCTGAGCGCGCGCGAGCCGGTGCGCACCGTGCGTAAGTATAGGAAGCCGCATTTTCGCTTGTCGGTGGCGCGAAATGTTTGGTATTCGCCGGCGCCGATGGGGGCGGGCAACGCAAAGAACGTATTGCCGAGGAAGTCATCTTCCTCCGAATCGTAGGCGCCACGGAAGAAGACGCGCAGCGCGGGCCCGACCCCAGCGGCATCCGCGCCCTCCACTGGCGGACCGGACAGTAGCGTCTTCGTGTTGGTGTTCCACCATTCTAGATGCTCCCGGAAGTGTCGAAGCTGCTCCTCGTTGAGGTCAGCGACGATGACCTCGACTACCAGCGGGATCGGCTGACCTTCGGCGTTGAGGTATTGGCCTGCATAGAAGTCGTGTTCGTCGACAACAGGACGTCGGGAGAGCCGCTCTGGGCCCAGTACGAGATCAATCGCCTCAAGCAGCGTGGACTTGCCCGCGTTGTTATCGCCAACGAGCACGCTGTGACCGTCGAAGTGAACGACGCCCTGCACAATCCCTCGGAAGTTCTCGATCTTGGCCTGAACAATCTTCACGAAGCTCCCCCCTTGTGGCTCGTTAGTTCGGCCGAGGAGATGCATACGTGGTCTGCCCCAATAGAGCAAGAGGCCGGCCACTCTACTCGTCGGGGCCGCACCCGAATTGCGCTCTAGTATTCGTGGCCATCTACAGGGCGGCCTCTTTTCTTTAGTTCTTGGTCACTGTCCCCTTGGTGGGAAGCAGCCACCGAGCCGGCGTCTGCTAATGGCCGGAAGCCGACCTGCGTTGACTCTTCTTATCGGCTGACATTGTGGAGTCTCCTACCGAGGAGAATCCTACGCCATCTCAACGTGTGCCATGGAACAAGGGAAAGCTGGTCGGCCAGAAAGCGCCCCTCAGGCTTAGCGAGATCTGGTCCATCCGTGTTCGGCTACAACTGAGCGACAGCGCCGGTGACCTAGCGCTATTCAACCTGGCCATCGATTCCAAACTGCGGGGCTGCGACCTTGTCAGCCTTAGGCTGAGGGACGTGTCCCAGGGTACCGCGATCGCCAAGCGCGCAATCGTGCTACAGCGGAAGACTGGCAGGCCCGTCCAGTTCGAACTGACTGACCTGACCAGAGCATCCGTCGCGGAATGGGCACGCCAAGCTCAGCTCACATCTGGCTCCCACCTGTTCCCCGGGCGGTCGGATCGGGCCGCCCACCTCTCGACCAGGCAATACGCGCGGATTGTCTCAGTGTGGGTTACCGCCATCGGGCTCGATCGCCAGGCGTATGGAACGCACAGCATGCGCCGGACAAAGGCCTCGCTCATCTACCGACGCACCAAGAACCTGCGCGCTGTCCAGATCCTGCTAGGGCACACCAAGCTCGAGAGCACGGTGAGGTATCTCGGAATTGAGGTTGAGGATGCCTTGGAGATGGCGGAGCAAACAGAGGCCTAACTCGGTATGCGCGACCTCCGCACCTCAAGTTTCGTAGGCCGCCTTCGGCCTAAAGCGCGGCCGAGATCTACCGCTCCTCTGCGCCCCTTCCGATAAGTACATCCGTTGCGATCGTCGTCTGGATCCACTCCTCGTAGTACTTGAGGCGCACCCCATAGTTGGTTTGTCCGTACATGCCTGGGTGAATCTCCATCCGGTTGCCGTCGACACGCTTCCATGAGGTGATTCCGGCAACGTGCCACTCGTTGTCCACAGCGACCAGCATGGGGCCGCCGCTGTCCCCATTGCCGGCCGAGGCCTCTAGGGGAAGTGCAGCTGGCGGTTTGTCGAAGGTGTAGGAGATCCACCGACCATCCGAGGCGGTTATCTGGTTGTAGCCCTGGCGTAGGTCTGTCCGATTCGGGCCGTGCGGATGGTGCCCCTCCGCTCCCGTGCCGGTAGCGCCCGGGCCCATGATCCGGACGACTTTACCTAGCGCCGATCCACTGTAAATGGCCGCGGGCACGACATCGCGGACCGGTTTCGAAAGGTGGATTAGAGCAATATCGTCCGAGGAGGCGATGAACTCCAGGAATGCCGCCCAATCCCCCGACTTGATTGCCGAATCAGTCATCTCCTGAGGCGGCTTCTTGTAGCCCGGATGGATGACAACGCGACTGACGGCATAGGGAGTACCACCGACGACAACGACGTCCATCGCAGGCTGCCAACTGATTACGTGCGCGGCAGTGAGCACCCACTGTGGCGCGATGAGGACTCCATGGCCTTCACCGGGTACATCGGCAAGCGCCGGAAATTCAGAGGCAGCCATCCGATACTGCAGGTCCGGAATGTCATCTCGTATGACGACAGCGCTCGCGCTGAAAGAGATCATTAGGATCAGAAGAGCCGCGCGGCGCATTCGCAACATCCGTTGTCGTGAAAGCCTATTGTGGCCTCGAAAGCTCGCCAGCGGCTAGATACGGGCCTCGAGATGGCCGCTTTCGGCCAGAAGCGGACACTCGTCTTTGCGCTGCAATTGCCGTGTAACCACTACTACTGCGCTAAGGTTTGCGAGTCAAAGTGAGCGGTTGGTCTTGCTTGAAGAACAATTCAGCGCGGTCCCATGACCACGTTGAGATCGCCGCCCTGCGGCATGCCGCCGCGACGCTGCACGGTGCCGTCGGCATCGCGGAACACCAGCGCAGGGGTGCCGCCGAAGCCCAGTTCCATCATCAGCATCTGGTTCGCGTCGAGGACGCGGCGCACGTCCGCCGGTACCGTCGCGGACGGCGGAATGCCGCCCTGCGCGTAGGCGCGCTCGTTGCGGGCGAGGGCTGCGCCCGGGTCGGCGTCGCCGAGGATCGCGGCGACCTTGTTCGCGCTGTCCTCCTTGATCACGCCGACCAGCACGTGTCGGATCTGCACCTTGCCGGCGTCCACCCAGGGCCGCGCCGCCTGCCAGAAGCGGTTGCAGTAGGGACAGTTGGGATCGCTGAAGGCGTAGATCACCCGCGGTGCATCCTCGCGGCCGTCGCGCACCCATTGTGCGGACTCGAGTTGCGTCCAGGTCTTCTCGCCCATGGGTTTGGCGACGAGCGCCTGCAGACGGCCAGCATCGATCTCCTCGCCGTTGGCGTCGACGCGCGTGCCGACGATCGCCTCGCCACTACCGGTGACATAGACCGCGATCGGGCGCTGGCCGGCGACGCCGGCGAAGCCGCGCAGGCCGGCACCGGCGTTGAACTCCTCGACGATCTCCAGTCCCTGGTCCTGCAGCGCGTCGAGCACGGGTGGGCGCCCGCCGTCCTCGGCATGGCTGCAGGCGGTGGAGGCAAGCGTTAGTGCGCCGAGCGCGGTGGCGGTCAGTAACGGAAAACGGGACATGGTCACTCCGTGGAGGCGGGGGAAACGTTCGGATGCGCGTCGAAGCGACGACGCAGGGTGTCGGCGAGACTGGCGCGGGTCAGTTCGCCCATGTGGGTGTCGACGAGGCCGCCGTCGGCATCGAAGAACAGGGTTGTAGGCAGGCCGCGGCTGCCGAAGGTGCGCATGATGTCGGAGCCGGGATCGCGCAGCACGTCGCTGAGCGCGAGGTTCTCGGCCTCCAGGAATCGTTGGATGGTGGCGGCGTCCTCGCCCTGGTTGGCCAGGATGAAGCGCACATCCGGATAGCGCGCCTGCGCCTCGGCCAGCGCGGGCATTTCGCGTCGGCACGGTGGGCACCACGTCGCCCAGAGATTCACGACCACGGGCGTGCCGGTATAGGCCGACAGCGCTTTCGGCGTGCCGTCCAGCGTGACCAGCGGCGTGTCCGGCAGCGGCGGCGCCGAGTGCTGAAGCAGCGTCAGCGTGCCGCTGGCGGCCAGCCATACCGCCAGCCCCGCGGCCACGCCGAGCAGAGTCGGCCGTCGCAGGACGCGCATGCTCCGAGTGCGCCACAGCAGGAAGCCCACGGCGGCAGGCAATCCCGCCCACCACGCGAAGCCGCCGTCGCCGATCGAGATCACCGACCACGGCGCGGCGGCGTACTGCGGCCACCAGCGCAGCACATAGCCGAGACGGGCGGCAAGCAGGCCGACGAACAGCGCGTCGACGACAAGTGCGCCTGCAGTTTTCGAGGGCGCTTCCGGCAGACGGCGAGCACTCAAGCGGGCCATGACAAAGGCTGAGACTGCAGCGAGCAGCGCCACCACGATCGTGATTGGAAATGGGCCCAGACCGATCACGGGACACCTGCCGCGTCGAGCTGAGCAATGAAACCGCGTGCATCGACTTCGCCAACCGTTCGCTGAGCGCGACGCTCGCGTCCGTCCGGTCCTATGAGGATCAGCGTTGGTGGGCCCAGCACGCCCCAGTGCCGAAGCAGAGCCTGGTCAGTTGTGTCGTGCGAAGTGACGTCGGGCCGGAGGATTTGCATCGACGCTAGGCGCTCAGCGACTTCGGGATGACCGAATACCTCGCGTTCGATGACGTGACAGGACACGCACCAGTCAGCGTAAACATCAATAAGCGTCCAGCGTCCGGACTGCGCCGCTTCGGCGATGCGGGCATCGACATCAGCGATGGATTTCACCTCGATGTAGTTAGGCTTAGCGGACGACGTCGCAGCTACAGAGGAGCCGCCGCCCAGAGCTTCCAGCGGCCGCAACGGAGCACTACCTCCCGATGCTGCGCCGACCAACATCAATGTTGCCCAGAGTCCAGCAAAGAGCGCGCCGAAGCGCAGCATCCAATGCCCCGACGCTGCCGGCGTCACCGCACTTGCCCAAGCAAACAGCCCAACGGCCAATCCCAGCAGCCATGCGCCCCAAAGCGCCATTACGATTGGTGCCGCCAAGAACCGCGCCACCATGACGATTGCCAAACCCAGCATCACGAAGCCAAACGCAGATTTCACGCGGTCCATCCAAGGTCCAGGCCGGGGTAGCACTCGTGCACCGAACACAGCGATTAAAACGAGCGGCAGACCCATGCCGAGCCCGAGCGCGAACAGCGCGAGACCTCCAGTGACCGCGCTTCCAGTTTGACCTATGTAAAGCAATGCGCCAGCCAATGGCGCGGTCATGCACGGCCCCACTAGCAGGGCCGACAGCAGGCCGAGAGAGGCCGCGCCGAGCAGGCTGCCGCCCCGGCGCGTTTCGCCGGCCTGCGCAACACGGTTAGAAAGCGTTGATGGCAACCGCAGTTCGAAGAGGCCAAAAAGTGATGCAGCCAGCAGAACGAACAGCGCCGCAAACAGTCCCAGCAGCCAAGGCGCCTGCAGCGCAGCCTGCAGGTTTGCACCGGCTAGTCCAGCCACGACTCCGACTGCCGCATACGCGGCTGCCATCGCCAGAATGTAGGACGCCGATAGCGCGACCGCGCGCCGTGGTCTGGCATCACCACCGACAATCAAACCGGACACGATAGGAAGCATTGGCAACGTACAAGGTGTGAATGCCAGCAGCAGGCCGAAGCCGAAAAACAGCAGGGTGCCTGCAACCGGGCCAAGACTGGCGAGGCGCTGCGCAGTGGCTTGGTCTTCGCCGAGGGCGGGCGGCTCCAGTGCGCGTACTGGCGGCGTCGTCACTGGCGAGGCGGCAGGTGCCACCACGGCATCACTCTTTGTCTCTGACACCTGCGTCGCGGCGTCGGCCGCCGGCGCCGATGGCGAAGAGCTGGATGCGCTTTTAATCGCTGGTGTGGCGGTCAACAGGGCGGGCTGGGTCGTTTTCGCCACGGGATCCGCGGCCGCAGCGCCTCGCGCCGGGCCGGAGACTGCGGCGGGCATTGTGGCGTCGGAAGCCGCAGCGTCCGCGCGACGCTCAGTCGCGCTGCCGGGCAGCGTTAACACTAGCGTCTGTGGCGGGTAGCAGATACCTGCCTCGGCGCAGCCCTGCCAGCGCAGCTGCAGCGGGCCACGCGCATTGCCTGGAAACGTAATGGGCAGCGAGCCGGTGTATATCTCGGTGTCACCGAAGAACTCATCGCGGTGAGGTATGCCGGCAGGCGTGCGTAGCGTGACTTCAGCGCCATCCGCATCGACCAAACGTAGTGCATGCCGATAGAGGTAGTGCGCACTGGCAATGCGCCCTTCGATTGCCCAACTGTTCCCTTCCTGCCGCACGGTGCCGGGCACAAAGACCTGCTCCGCCGGCAGGAATTCGCGCTCTGCGCTGCTCTGCCACAGAGGAAAACCGGTGCCCGCCCACGCAAGGGTGACGGTGAATATCGATAGCAGGAGGATCGTGAGGCGACGACGCAAGACATGTACCTGAAGCGTGGACGACGCACACCATCACCTCCACCGCTTAAGTGGGACTTAAGTGGCGTGCGGCTGGCGTCTCGCTGCGACAGCGACTAGCATAGTGACCTCCATGTACTCGAGATCCGGAATGCGCGTACTGGTTGTCGAAGATGATGCGTTGATTGCCGCCGGTCTTGTCGCCGGCCTTTGCGCGCAAGGCATGGCGGCACGTGCTGTGGTCAGTGGGGCCCAAGCTGAGGCGGCCTGTCTCGATGAGATATTCGACGCGCTCGTACTCGATCTGGGATTGCCTGATGTCGATGGACTGACGTTGTTGGCCGCGTTGCGCGCGCAGGGGATCGCGGTCCCGGTCGTGGTACTAACCGCGCGCGATGCAATCGAGCACCGCATCGCTGGCCTCCATGGGGGCGCTGATGATTACCTGGTCAAACCTGTGGATCTGCGTGAGCTCGGCGCGCGCTTGCATGCGGTAGTGCGCCGCGGGAGTGGGCGCGCGGTGCAGCAGATTGAGGCAGGCCCGTTACGGATCGAACCCCATGGCGGCCAAGCATGGCTCGATGGAGAGACTGTGCCGCTGTCGCGGCGCGAGATCGACCTGCTGACACATCTGGCCGACGCGCGTGGCCGCTGGCTGTCAGCGGACTTACTGCGCGAGCGGCTGTATGGGTTGGATGCCGATGTCGGAAGCAATACGCTCAACGTTCACATCCACAACCTGCGCCGCAAGCTCGGCAGTGAAGCGGTTGAGAGCGAACGCGGCTTGGGATATCGCTTGGGCTGGACGCCGCGGTGAGCCTGCGCCTGCGGGTGGTGCTGATCGCCGGACTGGCGCTGTCCATGCTTTGGTCGGGGGCGGCGGCGTGGCTGGCGCACGACCTCCACCGCAACCTCGATCGCACCTTGGACCATCGACTCGCGATGTCGGCGCGCATGGTCTCAGGCTTGCTGCAACGCTCGGCTGTGCAATCTGCAACAGCCACCCCAATGCTCTCGGGCGCAGTCAGCGTCGGCGGGGGTCAGGGCATTGCCTGCCAGATCCGCTCATTGCGCGGCGAAGTGCTGGCCGCCACCGGCGATGCTGCGCTGGCGGGGCGCATCGTGCCCGCGGCGGGATTCGCCGATGTGTTCATCGACGGCGCGGCCTGGCGGACCTACACCTTGCAGGCCGGCGACTTCCTCGTCACGACAGCCGATCGAAGCGACGAACGCGACGCACTGGTGCGTGGGCTGCTGACCGCCGCAGCCGTTCCGATGGGGCTAGCGGTCCTTGGCGGCCTGCTGGCGCTGTGGATCGGCATCGGACGCGGGCTGCAGCCGCTTGATGCCCTGCGCCGAAAGCTGCAGAACCGAGACATCGAGGCCACGTCGCCGCTGGACGATCGTCGGGCGCCGCGCGAGCTACAACCACTACTGCAAGCGCTCAACGGGCTGCTCGAACGTCTCGCTGCTGCGATCGCCCAGCAGCGCGCCTTCACCGACGCCGCGGCTCACGAGTTGCGCACGCCGTTAACCGGCATTGACACCCATTTGCAGATCGCTCGCATGGGCGGCGATGCCAATGTGCCGCATGCACTACGGCAGGCTGACCAAGGCGTGCGACGCCTGGCGCGCACGCTCGACCAAATGCTGGCGCTTGCGCGCGCCGAGTCAGCCGTTCCTGAGGGCGATGCTTGCGATTCGATTCAGAGTGCGCTTGAAGACGCCCTCGCCTGGCTGGAGCCCGCGGCGCGCGGGCGAATCGTGCGCGTCGGGGCCGACGATCGTGCGACCCCTATCCCGCACTCGATGCTCGCAACGGCCGTGCGCAATTTGCTCGACAACGCGCTGCGCTATACGCCTGACGAAAGCATCGTGCAGCTCGGGATCGTTTGCGACGATGGCGAAGGCAAATGCCGCATCACCATCGCCGATCGGGGGGACGGAATGACATCTGCACAGATCGCACAGGCCGGCCAGCGCTTCTGGCGTGGCGATGCGGAACGGCCCGGCCGCGCGGGCGCAGGCCTCGGTATTTCAATCGTACGTGCGATCGCCGCGCGGCACGGCGGCCGTCTCGACCTAGCGCCACGAGCTGGTGGCGGTCTGGTCGCGACATTGCTGGTGGCAATCACCTGACCGCTTTATGGATTGGTATCGTCGAGGCGCACGCAATTCAACTGCGCCACGGCGCTCAGGCCTCGGGAGGTGTGAACTGTCCAAGCGGAATCCGCAGATAGCGTCGCCCGTTGGCTTCCGGCTCCGGAAGGCGGCCACCGCGGATGTTGACCTGTAGCGCGTGCAGCATCAGCGCAGGCAGCGGAAGAGTCGCGTCGCGCGCTTCGCGCGTACGCACGAACGTCGCTTCGTCGACAGCGCCGGCCAAGTGGATGTTGCTCGCACGCTGCTCAAAGACTGTGCTCATGCAGGCCGGATCGCGGCCGTCCTTGCCATAGTCGTGGCCGACGAACAGTGCGGTGTCAGCCGGCAGTGCGAGGATACGCTTCAGCGTGGCATAGAGTTGGTGCGCGTCGCCGCCAGGAAAGTCGGCGCGCGAGGTGCCGCTGTCGGGCATCATCAGAGTGTCGTGAACGAATGCGCTGCTTCCGATTACATAACTAATTGACGCCATTGTGTGGCCTGGCGAGAACAGCACCCGAGCTTTCAGTGCGCCAATCTCGAAGACGTCGCCGTCGGTAAACAACCGGTCCCACTGCCGGCCGTCGGTGTTGAGATCGTCGAGGCCGTAGAGATCCTTCCACAACGCTTGCACACCGGTTACGCGCTCGCCGATAGCCATTGGGGCGTCCAGACGCTCCTTGAGGTACGGAGCGGCGGACAGATGATCGGCGTGTGGATGAGTGTCGAGGATCCAAACGACCTTGAGCCCCTCACGCTCCACGTGCGCGAGCAGCGCGTCAGCGTTGGTAGTCGCGACATAGCCCGCTTTTTCGTCGAAATCGAGCACTGGATCGATAATCGCGGCTTGACGGCTGGCGGGATCGGCGATCACGTATTGGAAGCTGCCAGTCTTCTTGTCGTACAACGAATGGACGATGGCGTCCTCGCGTGGATGGCGCTGTAAAGGCATGGCTCCTCCTTGGGTGTCGTTCAACGCACGATGCGTGCGAAGCGCGCGGCCTGACTGGCAGGCGCGTGCGTCGGAATGGATGGCGTCGCGGCAATGGGGGCGCTACCGAGTGCAGGCAGGCTGACAACATTGCTGCAGAAGATCGCGTGCAACGCGCTAAGTAAGATCCGCAAACGTGGATCGGCGATCGAGTAATGAATCGATCTTGATTTGCGCCGTGCCTTGACTAGGTCGTTGCGTCGTAGTTCGGCGAGTTGTTGGGACAAGCCTGGCTGACGCAAGCCTAGATCGCGTTCGAGATCGGCCACGGACGGTTCGCCTTGGGAGATCTGACACAGCAGCAGCAGACGCGTGGGCGTCGCAATCATGCGCAGAAGCTCGGCGACTTCCGGTACGTGCGCCTTCATGGCCTCCAGATCGGCGGGCAACATGGTCATGGCGCCCGCCAGCGGAAATACCAGGCCTCGTTATCGGCCGGCTGCACGGCGAGTACAGCATCGGCGTCCAAGGCAACAGGTTCGAGTAAGCGATCGCCAGGCTGCCATCCCTCTGGCGTCGCAGCACTTTCGCTATCGGCTGTCTGCAGCGCGGTAACGAGTCGCAGCAATTCCTCGACCGAACGGCCCACGTCCATCGGGTACCAGCTCATCGCGCGCACGATGCCTTGGGGATCGATCACATAGGTGACGCGTGTCGTCGCACTATCACCGGCCGCGGGATCGACCATGCCGTAACCGCGGGCGATCGCCATCGACGGGTCTTCGATCACCGGAAACCCGATCGTCACGCCGAAGCGCGCATGGATATCGCGTAACCAGGCCAAATGCGAGAACAGACCGTCGACCGACAGCGCGAGCAGTGCGCAGTCGAGGGCTTCGAAACGCGGCTGTGAACGGGCAAAAGCGATGAATTCGCTGGTGCAGACCGGCGTGAAGTCGGCCGGATGCGAGAAGAGCAGCACCCAGCGACCACGGTAGTCCTCCAACGCGATATCGCCACGGGTGGTGCGGGCACGAAATGCGGGTGCCGGCTCGTGCAATCGGAGCGGTGAATGGGCAGGCGTATCAGGCATGAAGTCGGTGTTGTCCTCAGGGCGCTCCACGCTAGCGATGAGGGAGCGCGATGTCGATGTGGAGGACTAATACTTGCACAGTTACGTAAACTATGAAAATGTAGTTCCGAACACGCCAGGGTCCAATGTCATGCCGCCTCTCTCGACTCCATCTTTTGAAGCCCGCGATGCGCCGTTGGATCAGGCCTGCGCATTGATCGAAGAGGCGATAGCGGCAGCTCGTCCTCGACCGGTTGTGGTGTCGTTCTTCGACTCGACAACGTCTACGGTGAGTCATGTTGTGCGCGATCCCGACAGCGAAGCGTGCGCGATTGTCGACAGCGTGCTTGACTTCGATGCGCCTAGCGGTCGGACAAAAGACGAATCCGCACAGCGTCTCGTCGATTACGTCGGCGACAACGGCTTGAGGGTCGAGTGGCTGCTTGAAACCCATGCTCACGCGGATCATTTGTCGGCGGCGCCGTTGCTGCAGGCGCGTGTGGGCGGCAGGCTCGCGATCGGCGCGCACATCACTAGCGTGCAGGAAGACTTTGGGAAGATTTTTAACGCCGATACGCGATTCGCGCGTGACGGCAGCCAGTTCGATCAACTGTTCGCCGACGGCGACCGGTTCCGCATCGGCGGGCTAGAGGCCGTCGCACTGCACGTACCGGGCCACACGCCAGCCTGCATGGCTTATGTGATCGGTGATGCGGTGTTCCCCGGGGACACGCTGTTTATGCCCGACTATGGCACCGCACGCTGCGACTTTCCCGGCGGCAGTGCGGCCACGCTGTACCGCTCTATCCACCGTCTGCTCGCGCTGCCAGACGCGGCTCGCGTGTTTTTGTGCCACGACTACAAAGCACCGGGACGCGATGAGTTTGCGTGGGAGACAACAATTGGCGATCAGCGCACGGGCAATGTCCATGTGCGCGAAGGCGTTACCGAGGCAGCGTTCGTCGCTATGCGAGAGGCACGTGACGCGACGCTGTCGATGCCGAAACTGATCCTGCCGTCTGTGCAGGTGAATATGCGCGCCGGCCACCTGCCCGAGCCCGAGGACAACGGCGTGCGCTACCTGAAGCTGCCGATGGACGCGTTGTGAACGTCGCCTCGTTGCACTGGGGTTGGCCGGTCGCCGGCGGATTGATGATCGGCATCGCGGCCGCGCTTTACTTGATCGTCGCCGGCCGGGTGATGGGCGTGTCCGGCATGCTGGCCAGCGCGACCAGGCTCAGTCCGAATGGCGCGCGAGCGCAATCGGCACTGTTCATCGCGGGCCTGCTGGCGGGTACGGCGGCTGCGCTGGCTTGGATTCGCACACCTTCATTCGAAGTCACCACGTCGTGGCCGATATTGGTCGCCGGTGGGTTGCTGGTCGGCTACGGCACTAGGCTGGGCTCTGGATGCACCAGCGGCCACGGGGTCTGTGGCCTCGCACGTTTATCGCCGCGTTCGCTTGCCGCCACGGGTGTGTTTATGGCGACCGCAGCGGTGAGCGTTTTCGTCATGCGGCATGTGATCGGCGGTGGCGAGTGAGTCGCGCGATCGCGTTGATATGCGGTCTTCTGTTCGGCACGGGTCTGGTGATCTCGGACATGGTCAATCCTGCGCGCGTGCTGGCGTTTCTTGACGTTGCAGGCAGCTGGGATCCAACGCTGGCGCTGGTCATGGGCTCGGCATTGGTGCCCTCGGCGCTGGCCTATGCATGGCGCCGACGCCGTCAACGCCCACTGGCGGCGGCCAGCTTCCATGTGCCTGATAACCCGAGTATCGACGCGCGGCTGCTAGGCGGTGCCTCTCTATTCGGCATTGGCTGGGGTCTGGTTGGCCTATGCCCCGGGCCAGCGGTTGCGGCCCTCGTCACGCTGCAATGGCCGTTCCTCACGTTCGCCGCTGCAATGCTCGCTGGTATGACTATTTATCGCGTACTTCATGTGCGAACTGCTTGATCTCGGAGGAACTTTAATGCCTTACACCAGAATCGACGACCGCCTGTCCGTCGCATCCCAGATCGCCGTCGCCGACATCGCTGGGATAGCTGAAGCCGGCTTCACCACGCTGATCAGTAATCGGCCGGATGGCGAGGCAGACGACCAACCAGAGACTGCTACGCTCGCTGCCGAAGCGGAGCGCCACGGTTTGACGTTCGTGCACCAGCCAGTGGTCGGCAGCGCGATCGGCCCTGCCGACGTTGATGCCTTCGAAGCCGCGCTCGCACAGGCAACTGGTCCGACTCTCGCGTTCTGCCGAACAGGTACCCGCTCGACCACGCTGTGGGCGCTGGGTCAGGCGCGTCGACGTCCAGCTAGCGAGGTGCTGGCCGACGCGCAGAGCGCTGGGTACGACCTGTCCGCGTTGAGGCCGACACTTGAGGCGACCGCACCGGCGCCGACCCAGGTAACACGCGACGCGTTCGACGTGGTGGTGATTGGCGGGGGCGCCGCTGGCCTAGCGACGATGGCCAGCTTGCTGAAGCGCCGCGCGAACCTTCGTATATGCGTGGTCGATGCCGCCGATCAGCATGCCTACCAGCCTGGCTGGACTATGGTTGGCGCAGGCGTTTTCAACCTCGATGAAACACTCCGGCCGATGGCTTCACTGATTCCAGATTGCGTGACATGGAAGCGGACAGCGGCAGCGGAATTTGACTGCGAGCGCAACGAGGTGTCGCTGCAGAACGGCGAGTGTGTTGGTTACCGCGTGCTCGTGGTGGCGCCAGGCTTGACCTTGGATTGGGACGGCGTCCCGGGCCTGCGCGCCGCGCTGGGAAAGAACGGCGTGACATCCAATTATCGGCAGGATCTCGCGCCGTACACGTGGCAGCTTGTACAGCAATTGCGAGGCGGCCGTGCGCTCTTCACCCAGCCACCTATGCCTATCAAGTGTGCGGGAGCGCCGCAGAAAGCGATGTACCTGTCTGCTGACCATTGGCGGCGACAGGGCGTGTTGGGCGACATTGATATCCAGTTTCATAACGCGGGTGCAGTGCTGTTCGGGGTCGAGGCCTACGTGCCCGCGCTGATGCGTTATATCGAACGTTACGCGATAGGACTGAACCTCGGCTCGCGTTTGGTCGCGGTCGACGGCGAAGCGCGGACTGCAACATTCCAACGCCAAACGCCTGATGGCGTGAAATCAGACCAAGTACTTGGCTTCGACATGCTCCACGTCTGTCCGCCACAACGTGCGCCAAGCCTCGTACGTGACAGCGCCTTGGCCAATGAAGCCGGCTGGCTGGACGTCGCGCCGGACACATTGCGTCACGTGCGACATGCCAATGTCTTCGGTTTGGGCGACGCCACGAATACACCTAACGCAAAGACGGCCGCAGCGGCGCGTAAGCAAGCGCCGGTGGTGGCGGAAAATGTACTCGCGACTCTAGACGGTCTTCCACTGCCCGCCGCTTACGACGGCTACGGTTCGTGCCCGTTGACCGTAGAGCGCGGGAAAATCGTTCTCGCCGAGTTCGGCTACGGCGGCACTTTGATGCCGACCTTTCCACGCTGGCTCATCGACGGCCGCGAGCCTTCGCGGCTGGCGTGGCATCTCAAATCAGAAGCGTTGCCGGTTTTGTACTGGCACGGGATGCTGAAGGGGCGCGAATGGTTGTGCACACCACAGCCACGAGTGTCGAAGGCAGAGGGCTAAGCGGGAATGGACTTCATGCAGCTGGTGCTGGGTGGCCTGTCAGGTGTCTTGGTGGGATTCACCCTCGGACTTGTCGGTGGCGGCGGCTCGATCCTGGCTGTGCCTCTGATGGTCTACGTGGTAGGTGTCAACAATCCCCACATCGCAATAGGCACCAGCGCGCTCGCGGTTGCAGCCAATGCAGCTATGAACCTGGCAAACCACGCGCGCCGCGGTAACGTTCGCTGGGATTGCGCAGCTGTATTCGCGGCTGCAGGTGTGATTGGGGCCTACGGTGGCTCGACGCTGGGCAAGGCGATCGATGGCCAGAAGTTGCTGTTCTTGTTCGCGCTGCTGATGCTCGTAGTCGGCGCACTCATGCTGCGTGGGCGCGGTGAGGGCGGTAAGACGGATGTGCGCCTAGATCGCACCACCGGTCCCCGCCTGGCTGGATTAGGCGGCCTCGCTGGGGCGTTATCCGGCTTCTTCGGTATCGGCGGCGGCTTCCTGATAGTTCCCGGCCTGATTGCAGCTACAAGGATGCCAATGCTGCTGGCGATCGGTAGTTCACTCGTCGCGGTCACCGCGTTTGGGCTGACGACCGCGCTCAACTACGGGCGGTCAGGGCTAATTGATTGGACGCTGGCTGGTGTGTTCATCGGAGGCGGATTGGTTGGCGGCTTGATCGGCGCATCCGTCGCAACCCGCTTGGCTCAATCTCGCGGAACTTTGAACACAATTTTTGCGAGCTTGGTCTTTGTGGTGGCCTTGTACATGCTCTATCAAAGTTTTATGGCGATGTAGCTCAAGGATTTCCCCCGCGAATCGCGTTGCGGCGCTTACCCGTTTCGGGCCGCCCCAGCATTTGGTTCGGTCATCCACTCCATCGATCTTGGCAGGAATCTGCTGACTTGGATCGTTGATTGCTTTGAAGGGCAATGTCATGAAGTACACCTCGCTATTCCTTATTCTTGTCGCACTCGCAGGCCCCAGCTGCGCATTTGCCACCGCATCGGCCATTCTTCCCGCAGTCGCTGACGCGGTTTCGCCTTCCCCGGGCGTCGTGTCGGCAGGTCGGCTAACGGCCGAGGACATTGCACGTGTCTACGATGCTGGAATACGTCACGTCATCGACCTTACTCCGGACGCGGAGACTCCTGATTTTGACGAGGCGGCTTCAGTCCGTGCGGCCGGCTTGCGGTATTCCAACCTGCCATTGCGCGGCGCAGTCGACCTCACCCGAGAGAACGTATTTGCGTTCGACTCAATTGTTCGGAATGCACAGCGACCCCTGCTGGTTCACTGTGCTAGCGGCAACCGCGTCGGCGCGATAGCGGCGCTTAGAGCCGCATGGGTGGATGGAGTGGAGACGGACGAGGCCATCGCGATCGGGAGAGCCTGGGGCCTTAAAGGGTTGGAGGAAGAGGTGCGCCGCAAGATTGAGGCTGCTGGCCCGTAGAGCAGGACAAGCGAGACGCTAACTAGCCAACGGTCAGGATATGCCGGGAAATTTTCGTACTGCGGTGTCGCGGACAAAGACTCAAACTACATATCCTTGAATAATTCGTGAAAGCGTTTCCTATGCCTACGTTTTATGCCGACGTGAGCGTAACGGCGCGTTGCACGTTTAAAGCGGCTATAGCGGCGCTGCAAGATCAGCGTTCTTCAGGCAAATGAGAGATCTTGCGAGAATCTATTCATGATTTGTCTGCAGCCAACGCTTAGACATTGGCCGACCCTGTGTCCGCTTCTGTCCGGAAGCGGACGTCGAAAGTCGCGCCATTGACCGCAGCTCTACTGCATAGGCCCAATGTTTTGATCAGCTGATGTTCTTTCCTAAGCGGGGAAGCGCCTTGATGTAGACCAACTCGCTCACGAGTTCGATCATCGTTTGGGTGACGATCACCGCCGGGATGAGCGGTAGCGCCCCCGGGATGGCGAGCCCTAGCGGGAGAACGACCAGTGAATTTCGGGTGCCAGTGCTGAACGCGATCGCGCGTCCTTGGTCCGCAGGCAACTTCGCGGCGCGCGCCACCAGCCACCCGAGCAGCGGCGCGGCCACGGCGAACACCACGTAGAAAGGCGCAGCCTGCAGCACCGCGTCCAGTGCCGGGCCGAGTTGCGGTGCGACGGCTGCGATCACCACGAATAGCACAGCCGCCGTTGCCGGTACCGGGAGGACGCCCAGGCCCGGAAGCGGACATAGTTGGAGCTCCCGAGCCCCCTGTAAAGACAGCAAAGTGCGCTGGGCGTAAGCCGGCAGAGCGGCTGGATAACCCAAGGGTGTGAGCCGCGACGCGCGCACGTGCTGTAAGACAAGCATGCAGAGGCGCTATATGCCCCGGAGTAGGACAACTACCGAAGTTGAAGTCAGCAGAGCGCTTGAGCTTCCTCGGAACTAACCAGGTCTCTGAGAAAATCAGGCTGAGATCTCGCCGCTCTTGATCGCGGCGGTCACCGACTCCTTGATTGCCTCAAGGCTCGAGTAGCGCGGGTTATAGCCGACACGGGTTCGCGCCTTCTCAGTTGAGAACGAGTGCCTCCGCGTGATGTGCTCCTCAGCATGATGGGCTTGAGCGGGCGACTGTGTAGCCTTCCAGGCCTCGAGCGGCTGAAACTCGATGTTCGGCTCGTGCCCGAACCATCGGTACAACGCCTCCGCATAGCATCCATACTGTGGTCTTCAGACACAGCGATTGTAGGGCAGGGTTCCACAACTGGGCGTGCTTGATCACTTTTTGAGGTGGTTCAGAACCCTGCCTCGCGGAGGACTGACGTTGGCCAGTGTGGATTGAGGTCAATAAGCGATCATGCTGTTGTCGGCTGGATGCTCTGGGAACGGCCGAGGTGGGAAGGTGATCAGGTCCACTGGCAACTCAACAAAGTCGTCCACACCCTTGTGTCGATACGGGTTCATCTTGTGCTGAGGTGGAACACCATCGAACACGTAATCTCGATCGGTTAGAGCGAAACCTAGCGGAAAGCACTTCATCGACCACAGGATGCTGTTCTGCCTGGTCACTAGGTTCATGATTCTCGCGTCCTTGGTGAGCACCACAGTGGGGAAGGGGAACAGCCAGTAGTGCAGGCTCAGCATGTCAGGCAAAGGCAACGCTGGATCCAGTAGGTAGTCCCGAAGCGGCTGCGTGATGTCGCCCTTCTTGTATCGGTTGACCCCTTGAGCGCACAGATGGCCGATCACCGATCGCATCACCCGTTGTGGCCTGATTCTGACGAACTGCACCCCTGGAATGTGCAGTGATGTCTTGGGCAGTGCAGTCACCGCATCCACCAAACGGAGCAACTCAGGGTCATACAGCGTGCCCAAGACATCACGATTGCACCTCTCGCATAGCGATCGAAAACGCACACCGTCGTTGACCTTCTGGTACTTGTGCCGCTGACTCTCCTTCAGGGGCTCCATCACCTCCATCACCTGCATGGGCACACAAGGTGCCCAGCCCTTAGGTGGGGTGTGATCAACAGTCATGGGGCCACAGGTGCCGCAGATGTTGCATTCGCCAACTTGTGGACCGCGAGTGACCTTGAGGGTCATGGATCGTCCTTGATTTGTTGGTTAGCGCGTCTTGTCGATCAGCCAGTCCACCAACCCGAACTTCACGATCAGTTTGGACACTTCAGTGCGTCCGAGCACACGCACGCTAGCGTCAAGCGATATCAGTTCCACATCACTGTTGTGCACAAAGAACATCAACTGATTTCGATCGTTTGCGGCTTCGATGTAGGTGTTGAGCGTGGCTTGGTTGGAGTCCGCTTTAACCTGTGCGAACGCCTTCTCGCCTGTGAGGGGCAGCTCAAGGGTGAGATCCACCGTCTTCTCATTCCCGCCTAGCCGATCGGTGCGCCTCCACCCTCCTGCCGACAGCAGCAGATCGGCCAAGATCTCAAAGTCCTGCCACTGAAGTTCACGGATGAGGCCGCGCACTTCTCCAACGAGGTGATCACGCGCCTCTTCCACCTTCAGGCCTTGAACAGAGCGCTCGCCATTGATCCGACGCAACAAGTGATCTGCTGCGCCGACAAGGCACGTGGTGCCTTGGAACATGCTCACCACATTGACCGTGCCGGGCAGCGTACTGCGCGATAGCGTCAGTCTGTTGGCGTCGAGACAGGACCACTTCCCTTTAACCTTGCGGTAACTGGACTGGCGCTCATCACCGACAGGCACAGCTTCGCCCGGTTCCAAGAAGCACCAGTACAGATTGCTTCTGTGAAACGTCACCCAAAGGGTGGTGCCGTCGTCCTCGAAGTACGCACGCAAGGAATTGGTAGCTGTGGTGGCAGTCTTCTTGCTGTGTGGCTTCCACTCTCCACTGGCATCGGTCTTGCCACCCTTGAGCCAATCCTCACGGATCTTCTCCCAGTTGCCTTGGCGCATCTCCTCCAACTGTCCCAAGTGCCCTGACTCGAAACCGAAGCGCAGGATCTGCTTCTCATCGATGCACTCGTGCTCCCATGACCCTTGGCGTCCGAGTTTGACGAAGCGCACTGAGGTGGGGTGGATGGGGAACTGCTTACTGCTCATCAGTGATCCTCCGGGTTCTACCCCGTTTCGACGGACGGTTTGATTAAGGCTGAAAAGGATTGATTCCGCCTCGCCACTCTACGGCGCATGCGCGGGTTGTGGACCACACGCACATTCGCACGCGCCCTTGGGCCCGGCCTGCGGCTGAGCCAGCCATAGAATCCACTTGTTGAGACTTCGAGACAGCGGCACATCATCCCGACGGGATAGTCGATTTGGCAGCGATCAATCACCCTGTACCGTTCGGTGACTGCTTCGCGAAGTACGCTGCCGCGTCTCCTAAAAAATCCCGCTCCCTGGTCACCCTCGACAACTCGCGCTTGAGCCTGGCCACTTCTTCATCCCGGGGCATCCCGCCGCCCGGGAACGACTTGCCGCCCTCAGCATCTGCCTCGCGCACCCAGCGGGTGAGCATGTTCGGATTGACGCCGACCTCCAGTGCGATCTGACGGCAGCTGGAATTCGACCGCCGCACCAGGTCGACGAGCTCCCGTTTGTACTCGGGGCTGGAACGCTTGCGCTTCGACATAGACACTCCTTTCGCTCAGTGTGAGCCTTGGTGGATGTGTCAGTGAAATCGGGGCAGAACCCCCTCGTCCCCATGTTCAGGTGCGTAGTTCCAGCACTATGATTGTGCGAGCGCGTACTTTCCAGCCCGAACTCTAACGGGCTGGAGCGACTGCAGATACGAAGTGCTGCAGGAGCGGGAGGGGCGATCGCGATCAGCCGGCCACTTGGACTCAATGCCGAAGCGGAGTTCGATTGATCCATGAAATCAGGGAGGAAGAAATGCGCATTGAATCCGTAACCATCGCTGGCTTTCGTTGCTTCGGCCCAGAGCCGACCAAGGTGGCGATCTCTCCTGAGATTACCGCTATCGTAGGAACTAATGGAGCTGGCAAGACTGCCTTTCTGCAAGCCCTGACGAAGCTTTTCGGCGTCACTCGCGCTCAGCGCACCATCCAGCTCTCAGACTTCCATCTGGGTGCCGGAAGCAATCCAGATGATCGAGAGAAGAGAACCCTCTTCATCGACGTCCTTATCGGTCTGCCAGAGCTGATAGACGGTACTGCGACCCCAGAAACCATCGCTCCGACGTTTCGACACATGCTCGTTGAGCGGAAAGATGAGCATCCGGTGTGCCGCATACGTCTCGAAGCGAACTGGGAAGACGACGGCACAGTCGAGGGCGAGGTGACGCAGGAGCTGGTCTGGGTTGAGACGCTCGATCCGGTCCCGGCCGTAGACAAACGCCACCCGTTGTCGGCATTGGATCGTGGGTTGATCCAGCTTTACTACACACCAGCCAGTCGAGATGCGACGGCCCAGATCAAGGCGACGACCGGCGCGCTCGCATCGCGTCTGCTTCGTGCAATCGAGTGGTCAGACGAGACTGAAGAAGCCGTCCGAGAAACGACAACGAATTTAGCCACGGCGTTCGAGGATGAGACTGCGATCGCCGCGATTGGCAAGGCGATACAGAAGCGCTGGTCCAGCCTTCATGATGACGATGTCGACCAGAAGCCCAAACTTAGCCTCGTAAGTCGGCGGTTCGAGGAGGTCGTCAACAAGATTGCCGTCATCTTCCAGCTCGGGCCTGACGGCCATGAACGCGGCCTCGATGCACTGAGTGATGGGCAGAGATCCCTGTTCTACTTCGCCCTCGCGGCCGCCGTGTTCGACCTCGAACGCGAAATCGTGCAAGGCACGGTCATAGGATTTCGACATGACTCGCTCCGCAGCCCATCGCTCACGATCTTTGCCCTTGAAGAACCAGAGAATCATCTGTCGCCGTATTACTTGGCGAGAATCATCGAGCAGGTGCGCTCGTTGACGGATGAGCGAAGCGCACAGGTAGTTATCACAAGCCACTCGCCCGGTGTGTTGAGTCGCGTGAAGCCCCACGAAGTTCGCTACTGTCGGTACACACCACTCACTCGCACTTCCACGATCAAGAGGATAACGCTGCCTCCCAAAAGTGATGAGGCGGGCAAATTCGTTCGCGGCGCCATGCTTGCCTACCCCGAACTCTACTTTGCTCGATTCGTGCTGCTTGTAGAAGGGGATTCAGAGCGGATTGTTCTGCCAATTCTGGCCGATGCTCTCGACCTGCTGATTGATCCTGCATTTGTCGCGATCGTTCCCTTAGGCGGCCGTCACGTGCACCATTTCTGGCGACTGCTTAGCGAGCTTGGCATCCCATATGCGACCCTTCTGGACCTGGACTTGGGAAGGGGTGGAGGTGGGTTTGGTCGCGTGAAGACAGCCATCCAGCAGTTGATTGGCATCGGGGCTCCCAAGCCCATCCTTCTCGCAGCGAGCGGAGGGGTGCTGAGCGACTCAGACCTCGCAGCCATGCACGGATGGGATGAGCAGTACCTGGATGGGTGGATCGATCACCTGAAGCAGTTCGGTGTGTACTACTCAGCGCCGCTCGATCTCGACCTTGCAATGCTGCAGGCATTTCCAACAGCTTATGAAGCCATCATCCCTCCAGGGGGCGGTCCCGAGCTGACCGTAGAGAAGGCAACGGAAGTTGTTCTAGGTGTAGCTGGTAGTGGAATTGCGTCGTACGGCGGGGACTACAAGGTGTACCCGCACATGTTTCCTGCATATCGCTACCACTTTCTGACGAACAGCAAGCCTGCGACACATCTGGCTGCGTTGACTCACATCAAAAAGGCAGAGGCTCAATGTGAGATGCCTCCTGTACTGAAGGATCTGCTCAAGCACATCGCCAAGTCCTTGAAGAAGGACTGAGTCGTGCAGATCTCAGCTCGACGGATCGCCCCAGATTCTTGGCAGCCAACAGGCGTTGAAGCCCTGGAGCCGAATGCCTTGGATGTTGTTCGATCGGACAACAATCGCTCTGTTATCGCCGGTCCTGGTGCGGGGAAGACTGAGCTCCTCGCGCAGCGCGCCGCGTATTTATTGCAAACCGGGGTGTCGCCTTCTCCGAGGCGGATCCTCGCCATCAGCTTCAAGCGAGACGCAGCCTCCAATCTTGCGGCTCGAGTGCGCAAACGTTGTCATCGTGCGCATGCTGAGCGCCTGGATTCGATGACATTCGACGCCTTTGCCAAGGGACTGCTTGATCGCTTCGGTCAATCTCTACCTACTCGGTGGAGGCCGCGGTCAGACTTCGAGATTGTTTTCCCAACGCCGAGAGACTATCGGGATTTTCTTGGTCGGGAGATTGGCCCGCCGCCGCCTATCGTAGGCACCTATGCCGACATCCAGGCGATCTCCGCTGAGACATTCGAAAGGCGGCATCTGGTTGGATCGCCATTGCCCGTGGACGGATGGATCAGCCCTACGCCGCAGCAGTGGGCGGCCGATTGCGTGTGGCAGCGTGCGCTTCACCAGCGGCCTAAGACCTTCCTTTCGTTTCCGATGATCGGGAGGCTCGTTGAGCTGATGTTGCGCACGAACCCGATCATCCGAGACGCTCTCAAACTTACCTATTCGCACCTGTTTCTGGATGAGTTCCAGGACACCACGCAGATTCAGTACGACCTTGTCCACACCATCTTCTCTGGCTCCGAAGCAGTGATTACTGCCGTTGGTGACAACAAGCAGCAGATCATGCGATGGGCGATGGCTATGGACGACCCTTTCGACGTGTTCGAGCAGGATTTCTCCGCGCTTAGAACGCCGCTTTACAACAACTACCGGTCATCGCCAGATCTTGTCCGTATCCAGCATGTGTTGGCTAAAGCATTGGATGATCGTGCGGTTGCACCAGTTTCGAAGACCGCCGGCAGTGTTTCCGGTCAAAGCTGCGCTGTTCTGAACTTCTCAACGCCAGAGCTCGAAGCTTCGAAGCTAGCGGCCACAGTTTCAAGTCAGATGCAGCTTCACAACCTGACTCCACGCGATTTTGTCGTGCTTGTCCGACAGAAGGCAGCCGAGTATGCAGAAGTTCTCGGACCCGCATTTGCCCTTGCAGGCATTCCTCTGCGCAACGAAGCGGACAAGGTGGGAAAGGTCCCGCTGCAGGACCTGATATCTGACCCAGTTTCGGAGATCGTATTCCAGATACTACGTTTAGCTTGCTCCAAACGATCAGGAAAGAGCTGGACGGCGTGTCAAGCTGCTCTGCTCTCACTGCACGGTGTGCAAGTAGAGGATGAGAGAGGCCAAGCCAAAGTGACTCGCGAGCTCGACCAGTACGCGATCAATCTTAAGATGCAGAATCCGCGGCCGCCAACATCCGAGACAGAAGCTCGCCGCCTCGTCGACTCCATTCTCGACTTTGTGGGGCGTGCGAAATTGATCGCCGCCTATCCCGCGTACGGACATGGAGGTTGGCTTGAAGAGGTGATCGAGTCTGTATCGGAGCACCTCTTGGCGTCGTCAGCACAAGTGGCAGATTGGTCCGCCGCACTCGATAGCTACGAGGGTGCTCATGCAGTACCGTTGATGACAATCCACAAGAGCAAGGGCCTTGAGTACCACACGGTAATATTCGTAGGCTTGGATGACGGGGCTTGGTGGAGCTTTACGAAAGACCAGTACGAAGCGACTGCTGGCTTCTTCGTTGCTTTCACACGCGCGAAGCAACGCGTCCTCTTTACCTACTGCGCAAGACGGGGGGGCAAGCGAGTAATCGCGACGCTGTATGGACTCTTGGAGGCGGCGGGGGTCAAGAAGTTCAATGGTGACTGATCAAGCGCGAGTCGAGTTGCAGTGTGTGGTTGTAGGCGGTAAGGACCGCTTTCGGCCGATAGCGGATGTACAGAGGTGTTGACCACGTTTCCAACGTGGTCGGAGCTTAGTTGAGCAACTCTAGCGAACCGCACTCGGCGCCGTTCAAAGTTCAAGCTCGGAACTTCAGGGCTTGGATAATCACCTTCAAGGCCGGCGTAACCTGCCGGCTCTTCGGGAAGTACAGGTGATAGCCCGGCATGACGGGGCGCCAGGCGTCCAGCACGCTGACGATTCCGCCCGACGCCAGCATCGGCGGGGACTGCGACCGCAGCAGATCCGCGAGACCATGCCCCGCCACCGCGGCTTCGAGAATCAGCTCCGGACGGTTGAACGCCAGACGTCCCGACACGCGCGTGCGCGTGGCTCGGCCGTTGCGCACGAATTCCAATGCCGGAAAACCGCCGAGTGATGGCAGCCGCCGGTTGATGCACTGGTGGTTCACGAGGTCGGCCCGTGTGTCCGGAGCGACGTGCACTGCCAGATACGCTGTGTCTTGCGCGGAGGCTGCCGCCGACGAAAGGTCATGAGAAGATGAACCCGCGTGTAGCTTCCTGACGGCAGCGCGGGTATCAGAAGAAATTGCGGGTATCCAAGCGGGTACGTATCCGGAAACTGAGGATTCTTGGCCTTTAAAATCAATTGGATGCATCGTTAATGCTGCTGATGATCGACAACTACGACAGCTTCACCTACAACCTCGTGCAGTACCTGCAGACGCTGGGTGCCGAGGTCAAGGTGGTGCGCAACGATGCGATGACGGTCGATGAGATCGCCGCGCACAAGCCCGAACGCATCGTGATTTCGCCCGGCCCATGCACGCCCAACGAGGCCGGCATTTCGCTGGAACTGATCCAGCGGCTGGGCCCGACCACGCCGATCCTCGGCGTCTGCCTGGGCCACCAGGGGATCGGCCAGGTGTACGGCGGCACGGTGATCCGTGCGGGCAACATCATGCACGGCAAGACCTCGCCGATCCGCCATGAAGGCAAGGGCGTGTTCGCCGGCCTGCCCGATCGCTACCAGGCCACCCGCTACCACTCGCTGGTGGTGGACAAGACGCGGCTGCCGGCTTGCCTGGAGGTCACCGCCTGGACCGAGAACGAGGACGGTTCGGTGGAGGAAATCATGGGCCTGCGCCATCGTGAACATCCGGTGGAAGGCGTGCAGTTCCATCCCGAATCCATCCTTACCGAGCACGGCCACGCGCTGCTGCGCAACTTCCTGCAGCGCTGAACTGCACGCCCACCCCAGGAGTCCAACGATGCGCTTCTCCCCCCAGGAAGCCCTGCAACGCACCATCGAACACCGAGAGATCTTCTTCGAAGAGATGGTCGACCTGATGCGGCAGATCATGCGCGGCGATGTGTCGCCGATGATGACCGCCGCGATCCTGACCGGGCTGCGGGTCAAGAAGGAAACGGTGGATGAGATCGCCGCCGCCGCGACCGTGATGCGCGAGTTCGCGCTGCCGGTGCCGGTCACCGATACCCGCCACATGGTCGATATCGTGGGCACCGGTGGCGATGGCTCGCACACCTTCAACATCTCCACCTGTTCGATGTTCGTGGCCGCCGCTGCGGGCGCGCGCGTGGCCAAGCACGGCAACCGCAGCGTGTCGTCCAAGTCCGGCAGCGCCGATGCGGTGGAAGCACTGGGCGCGGTGATCGAACTGCAACCGGCGCAGGTGGCCCAGGCCATCGAACAGACCGGCGTGGGCTTCATGTTCGCACCCATCCACCACCCGGCGATGAAGGTCGTGGCGCCGGTGCGGCGCGAGATGGGCGTGCGCACCATCTTCAACATCCTCGGCCCGCTGACCAACCCCGCCAGCGCACCGTCGGTGCTGATGGGCGTGTTCCATCCGGACCTGGTCGGCATCCAGGCGCGCGTGCTGCGCGAGCTGGGCACCGAGCGCGCGATGGTGGTGTGGGGCCGCGACAACATGGATGAGATCTCGCTCGGTGCCGGCACCTTGGTCGGTGAGCTGCGCGATGGCACGGTCCGCGAGTACGAGATCCATCCGGAAGACTTCGGCATCGCCATGTCCGCCAGCCGCAACCTGCGCGTGGACGGCCCGGAACAGTCCATCGCGATGCTGCGTGCGGTGCTGGACAACGAGCCCGGCCCGGCGCTGGACATCGTGGCGCTGAACGCGGGTGCGGCCCTGTACGTGGCCGACGTGGCCAGCGACATCGCCGATGGCCTGGCGCGTGCCCGCGCCGCGATCGCCGATGGCAGCGCCCGCGCGCGCCTGCAACAGTACGTCGACATCACCCGCGTGCTGGCAGGCTGAGGCGGCAACGCTGGAACCGACTTGACTCCCTCCGTCCCCTTTTTCGTGTGAACACCATGAGCGACATCCTGCAGACGATCCTGGCCCGCAAGGCCGAAGAAGTGGCCCAGCGCCGCGCCGCCGTGCCGCTGGAACAGCTGCAGGCCCGGCTGGCCGATGCGCCGCCAGTGCGCGGGTTCGTGCGTGCGTTGCAGGCAGCGATCACCAACGGCGACCCGGCGGTGATCGCCGAGGTCAAGAAGGCCAGTCCCTCCAAGGGCGTGATCCGTCCGGACTTCCATCCGGCCGATATCGCGGTCAGTTATGAATTCGGCGGAGCCAGCTGCCTGTCCGTACTGACCGACGTGGACTTCTTCCAGGGCAGCGATGCCTACCTGCAGCAGGCACGTGAAGCCTGCACACTGCCGGTGCTGCGCAAGGACTTCGTGGTCGACCCGTACCAGGTGGTCGAAGCGCGCGTGCTGGGCGCCGACTGCATCCTGTTGATCGTCGCCGCGCTGGAAGACACCCAGCTGGCGGAGCTGTCCGAACTGGCGATCAGCCTGGGCATGGACGTGCTGGTGGAAGTGCACGACATCGATGAGCTTGAGCGCGCGCTGCAGGTGCCGGCGCCGATGATCGGCATCAACAACCGCAACCTGCGCACCTTCGAGGTGTCGCTGCAGACCACGCTGGACATGCGCAGCGCAGTGCCGAAGGACCGCCTTCTGGTGACCGAAAGCGGCATCCTGGGGCCGCAGGACGTCGGCCTGATGCGTGATGCCGGGATCAACGCGTTCCTGGTGGGCGAAGCGTTCATGCGGGTGGAGGAGCCGGGCGAGGGCCTGCGTCAGCTATTCTTCGCTGCATGAGCACGATCTATCCAACCCCGCAGGACAATGCGCCGCTGGTGGTGTTCGATTTCGACCACACCCTGTATGACGGCGATTCCGGCAGCCATCTGTTCGCCACTCTGATCAAGCGCAATCCGTTGCGGTTGCTGGCTGCGCTGCTGGTGACGCCGATCGCCGGGCCGCTGGTGGCGATGCTGCCCACCCGCCGCGCCGGCATTTCGATCTACGTTTGGATCGCCACCTTCGGCATGCACCGCGCACGCGAGTTCAACCGCGTCATCGATGCCTATGTGCTGAAGCACGAACCGACACTGCGCGCGAAACTGCTGCCGCAGGCGCTGGAGGTGTTCGCCGCGCACCGCGCCAAGGGCGACCGCGTGGTGGTCGCCACCGGCGCGCCGCCTGAGCTGGCGCGGGCGATCCTGGCCTTCGTCGCGCACGTGGACGTGCCGGTGATCGGCAGTGAAGTCGGGCCGCGCTTCGGCGCCGTCGGCGCCACCCGCCACTGCCACAACGAAGAGAAGATGCGCATGCTGCGCGAGCGTGGCTACGGCAACATCGATGTGGCCTACTCCGACAGCACCGCCGACCTGCCGCTGCTGGTGGCGGCCAAGGCACCGGTGGTGGTCAATCCCAAGCGTGGCAGCGTGGACTTCTTCCGTCGCGTGTTGCCCGAAGGTACGCGCATCCTCAACTGGGGCTGCGAAGACCGCGGCGGAGAAAAAGCCTGAGGCCGCGGGCCCGGTAGTGACGGCCGCTGGCCGTCAGCTTCTGCTGTGGTGGGTGACGACCGTTGGTCGTCACAGGCCCTGCCGCTGCGCTCACCGAGCACGGCTCGGCGCTACCGAGGCAGGCCGCTGCATCCGGTAGTGACGGCCGCTGGCCGTCAGCCTCTGCTGTGGTGGGTGACGACCGTTGGTCGTCACGGGCCCTGCCGCTGCGCTCACCGAGCACGGCTCGGCGCTACCGAGGCAGGCCGCTGCATCCGGTAGTGACGGCCGCTGGCCGCCAGCTTCTGCTGTGGTGGGTGACGACCGTTGGTCGTCACGCCGTTGCTGCCGCCGCTGCCTTCGGCGCTACCGCTCCAGCAGGCCGAACAGGGTGTGGCCGATCTGGTACAGGCTGATCGCCAGCACCAGCACGCCTACCGCGACCAGCACCCAGCGTTCCTTGACCCGCTTCACCAGCACTGCGGCCAACGGGGCAGCCATCATGCCGCCGATCAGCAGGCCGGCGACGATCTGCAGGTGCTGCAGCCCCATCGACAGCAGGAAGGTCGCCGAGACCGTCAGCGTCACCACGAACTCTGCCGCATTGACGGTGCCGATGGTGGTCCGCGCCTGGCCGCCGCGTGCCAACAGCGTGGAGGTGGCCACCGGCCCCCAGCCGCCACCGCCGCTGGCATCCAGGAAGCCTGCGACGGCACCCAACAGCGGTACGCGCTTGATGTCGCCCTTGGGCATCATCCGACCGGCCGCGCGCAACAGAATGACGATGGCGAGCACCAGCAGGTACAGATAAATCAATGGCCGGATGATGTCGCCAGGCAGCTGGGTGAGTCCGTATGCGCCGACCGCCCCGCCGATCGCGCCGGGTATGGCCAGGCGGACGAACAATCCGCGGTCCACGTTGCCGGCCATCAGGTGGGAAACCCCCGACGCGCCGGTGGTGAAGACTTCGGCGGTGTGGACGCTGGCGCTGACCTGTGCCGGTGGCAGGCCCATGCTGAGCAGCACCGAAGACGACACCAGCCCGAACGCCATGCCCAACGCGCCGTCGACCAGCTGCGCGCCGAGGCCGATCAGGATGAACCACCAGAATTCGCTGCTCAGCTCCATCACATCATCCTGCAGGACTACCGTGCACCGGCAGGTGACGGCGGGGGTGACGCAGTGACGACCAACGGTCGTCACCCACCAGGGGCAGGGGTCACCCAGGGGCAGGTCACCCACCAGGGGCAGCGTCACCCGCCTGGGGCAACGTCACCCGCTAGGAGACCTTCAGCGCGTGCCGTACAGCACCACGGTCTTGCCGCGGGCATGCAGCAGGCCGTCCACCTGCAGCTTCTTCAGCACCCGGCCGGCCATCTCGCGCGAGCAGCCGACCAGCCGCGCCAGTTCCTGCCGGGATACCCGCAGCTGGCTGCCTTGCGGGTGGGTCATGGCCTCCGGTTCTTCGGCCAGGTCATGCAGGGTGCGCACGATCCGGTCGGTCACGTCCAGGAAGGCCAGGCGGCTGGCCTTGCGGCTGGTATCGAGCAGGCGCTTGGATATCTGCTGGCCCAGCGCGTACAGCAGGCGCGGCGCATCGTTGGACAGCGGGCCCAGGAACAGCTGGTGCAGGCGTTCGTAGCTGATCTCGGCCAGCTCGCAGGCGGTCCGGGTGCGCAGGATGACCTCGCGGCGGTCCGATTCCACGAACAGGCCCATTTCACCAACGAACTCGCCGGTGCCGAAGTAGCCGAGCACCAGCTCGCGCTCCTCGTCCTCTTCAGCAATTATTGAAACCGACCCACTGATCACGTAGTACAGGGTCCCGGCCGGGTCACCGGGACGGAACACATCGGTTCGGGCAGGGTAGCGACGCCGGTGGCTGTGGGCCAGGAAGCGGTCGATGGTAGCGATGTCCAAAGCCAAAGGACTGGTAGCAAGGCGCACGGTTGACACGATGGTGGCGCTCCCTCTGCGCATGAACGGATTCACGGGGTGGAGAGCAGCTTAGCGGAGCGCAAATGTTAAGAGCAAACAATTAGCCGTTCACGGCAGCCCGTTCAGGTCCCCCCTCGGGGAACAATTGCCTCATAATTGATCCTTTCCCCGCTCTTACAGGATCGCCGCCCGTGGTCAAGCCGTTGCCTCGCCTGAGGTTGCAAGGTTTCAACAACCTCACCAAGGCGCTGAGCTTCAACATCTATGACGTCTGTTACGCCCGCACCGAAGAGGAGCGTCAGCGTTACATCGACTACATCGATGAAGAGTACAACGCCGACAGGCTGACTCAGATTCTCACGGACGTCGCCGAGATCATCGGTGCGAACATCCTCAACATCGCGCGCCAGGATTACGATCCGCAGGGTGCCTCGGTGACGATCCTGATCTCCGAAGAACCGGTGATCGACAAGAAGCAGGCCGGCAAGGAGTTGATCTCCGATGCCGTGGTCGCGCACAT
>NZ_JBJDOQ010000002.1:360674-362814 GCF_044901215.1 Stenotrophomonas sp. NPDC078853
ATCGCCACCTTCCGCGCCGACATCGATGTGGCGACCTGCGGCGTCATTTCGCCCCTGAAGGCCCTGAACTACCTGATCGAGAGTCTGGAATCGGACATCGTGATCATGGATTACCGCGTGCGTGGCTTCACCCGCGACGTGAAGGGCAAGAAGCATTACATCGATCACAAGATCAACTCGATCCAGAACTTCCTGGCCAAGAACATCAAGTCGCGTTACGAGATGTTCGACGTCAACGTCTATCAGGAAAACATCTTCCACACGAAGATGCACCTGAAGGACTTCGACCTGGACCAGTACCTGTTCGAAGAGAAGGCCAAGAACCTGTCCTTCAAGGAACGCATGAAGATCGAGGCGCTGCTGCGCCGTGAAATCGAAGAACTGTTCCACGGGCGCAACCTGTCCGAGTGATACCGGCAGGGTCCTCCGGGGCCGTGCTTATGAAGGTGGGACGTCCCGCCCCGTGGAACCGCGATCTGCGCAGATCAGCGTTTCACGGCAGTCGACCGACCGACGGCCCGGTGTGAAGACACCGGGCCGTTTTGTTTTCGTTTAAAAAGTTGAGGAGTACCCCATGCCCTGGATCTATCTGCTGCTGGCCGGCATCTTTGAAATCGGCTTCGCCATCGGCATGAAATATTCCGATGGTTTCAGCAAGCCGTTGCCGACCGTTGCCACCGTGGTGGCCGCATTGATCAGCCTGTTCCTGATGAGCCAGGCGATGAAGACCATCCCGGTGGGTACCGCCTACGCCATCTGGACCGGCATCGGCGCACTGGGCGTGGCGGTGCTGGGCATCTTCCTGTTCAACGACAGCGCTTCACCGGCCCGGCTGGGCTGCGTAGCGCTGATCGTGGCCGGTGTGATCGGCCTGAAGCTGGTTTCCACGCCCTGACCGGCTCATGAAAAAAGGGTCAGAGTCCTTTTCCGCAGGAAAAGGACTCTGACCCCGGCTCCGGGCCTGCTCTGTGGTCCCTCAGAACCGGTAGGCGATCGTCTTCATCACCTTCGATGCCAGCGCCATCGCGCCGGGAATCGGGAACGGCAGGCGGCGCGCACCGGCCTGCTCGGCGTGCTCGGCATGCCGGGCTTCGTCTTCCTTCATCACCTTGATCACTTCGCGGCTGCGCAGGTCGGCTGGCGGCAGCGTCTCAAGGTGCTCGTCCAGGTGGGCTTCCACCTGGCGTTCGGTCTCCACCACGAAGCCGAGGTTCCAGCCGTCGCCCCGCAGCCCGGCCAGCGTGCCGATCGCATAGCTGCCGGCGTACCAGACCGGATTGAAGCGGCTGGGGCGGCTGTCCAGCTCGCCCAGCCGGATCGCACACCAGGCCAGGTGGTCGGTTTCTTCCTGCGCCGCTTCCAGCAGATGGGCGCGGGTTGCCGGATCCCGGGCGACGGCCGCCTGGCCGAAGTACAGCCCCTGTGCACAGACCTCGCCGACATGGTTGATCCGCATCAGGCCGGCCGCATGCCGCCGCTCGCCAGGGCTCATCCCGGGCTCGGCTGCGTCGGAGGCGGGGTAGGGGCGTTCTGCCGGCGGATTGCCGAACACCGTGTCCAACGCACGCTGTGCCTCGGTCAGCAGGTGGTCCAGCGGGGTGGTCTGGCGGAGCGCGCTCATGGTGGGGCCGGTGACGTCAGGGGAGCCTTGATTCTCGCCGCCCGGCGCGCCCCTGCCAACCCATGGGCGTGGGTGAACTTGCGCGGCGGGACGAAGCTGGGTAAAATCCCGCCTCTTGCGTTTCACCTTCACAACGCGTGGCAGAGTTCCGGCCCTCCTGGCCGCAATGAGCCCGACGACCTACATAGAGTTCTTCATGAGCACTTTCACCGCTAAGAACGAGACCGTCCAGCGCGACTGGTACCTCGTTGACGCCGAGGGCAAGACCCTGGGCCGTCTCTGCACCGAGCTGGCCCGCCGTCTGCGTGGCAAGCACAAGCCGGTCTACACCCCGCACGTTGATACCGGCGACTACCTGGTCGTCATCAATGCAGAAAAGATTGTCGTCACCGGCAAGAAGCTGCAGGACAACATGGATCACCGTTTCACCGGTTACATCGGCAACCTGAAGACCCACGCGCTGGCCCAGGCGCTTGAGCGCCACCCGGAGCGCGTGATCGAGATCGCCGTGAAGGGCAT